>JABDJL010000085.1 GCA_013002505.1 Lysobacterales bacterium
TGATCAGTGATCCCGGGCAGTATGCAATCAACCAGGCCGAAACAAACGCCGAGGCATACCGGATAGATTCGGGATATCCTGCCAATGAATACCTGTTGATTGAAAACCGCCAGAATGCCGGTTTCGACTGCACGATTCCGCAGGGTGGCCTGGTAATTTGGCACATTGACGACGACGCGGGTTATAGCACCCAGGGTTATCCAGGGCAGCCCGGCTGGCCTGGCAACGGCAATCATTACCGTGTTGCAGTGCTGCAAGCCGATGGTAATTATGACCTCGAACAGGACAACAATCGTGGTGATGCCGGTGACGTTCATCATGGCGCCGGTGTAGATGCCATTGGCCCGGGTCCGGGCGGGCATCCGAACACCGATGCCTACCAGGGCGGCACGATCATCCAGGTGGGTCACACCATCTCCGATATCAGTGCGTCCGGCGCGAGCATGACATTCTGCCTGAATGGCTGTTCAGGGCTGTTGTCGCCGTCCTCATTGAGCGCGGTTGCCAGCGGTACCAGCGCCATCAACCTGACCTGGACTGACAATTCACCGGACGAAGACGGGTTCAATATTGAACGTTCCCCGGACGGTGCTGCGTGGGCAGCCCTGGCCAGCGTCGGTGCCGATGTCACGGCCTATGCCGATAACGGACTGAACCCCGGGACCGAGTATTTCTATCGCGTGCAGGCATTTAATGTCAGCGACACCTCGGGGTGGTCGAATACCGCGAGCGACACAACCGACGATGTGCCCCCGGCAGCGCCGACCGGCCTCGCGGCGACGGCCAATGGTCAGAACCAGGTGGACCTGGTCTGGATCGATAATTCCAACAACGAAGACTCGTTCAGGATTGAGCGGTCCACAAATGGCATTAACTTCAGCTTCCTGACCAACAAGGGGGCTAACAGCACCAGCCATTCAGATACCGGCCTCAACCCCAGCACGACCTACACCTACCGGGTGTGGTCCAGCAATACCTGGGGTGATTCGGTAACGTATTCCGAAGATGCCGCAACAACCGATTCACCGCCGCCGATCACCCAGTACGTGGCCTATGCCGACCAGTTTGGTTCAGGCCAGGTCACAGGAACCTACCAGGATACCCATACGGGTAACGGTGTATCGCAATCCATCGAAGAGAAAGTCAGCGGTGGCAAGAAGCGCGACCGCACGACTTACATGGGCCATTTCTGGCGCTTCAATATTGGTTCCGGCGACGAGATTCGCGTGTTTGCCAATGCATGGCAGACCCCATCTGGTGATGGCGACAACTTCGACTTTACCTGGTCCGATAATGACTCCAATTACGACGACCCTGGTCACGAGCTGTTTACCGTCTCCAGCACCAGCGGCTCGAACACCGAATTGGGCTTTATTCCCAACACGGTCAGCGGTGAAGTGTGGATCCGCGTTATTGATTCAGACCGAACACCGGGCAACTCGAGTTCCAGGGAAACCTTGTTCGTGGACCACCTGTACATCGAAGTCGAAAACTTCGGTCCGCCAACCGAGCCAAATGACCCGAGCAATCTCAACGCCACTTCGGGCTACACGGATCGGATCGACCTGACCTGGGACGACAATTCTCCCAATGAACAGGGCTTCCGCATCGAGCGCTCACTGGACGGTGCGACTGGTTGGGCAGAAATTGCCGCACCGGGCGCCAATACGACCAGCTATTCCGACACGGGACTGAATGACAACACGACTTACTACTACCGTGTTCGTGCCTTCAACGGCGTCGGTAATTCCGGTTATTCCAACACCGCCTCTGCGACGACGGATGAGTTTATTCCGATCACGCAGCCGGCCGCTCCTTCAGGCCTGTCTGCAACAGCCAATGGCGCCAGCAGCATCCTGTTGGCCTGGACGGATAACGCCGACAACGAGACCGGATTCTGGATTCAGCGCTCAACTGATGGTGTCTCATTCAGCACCATTGCCAGCATTGGCCCGGAAAATACCGAGGCGTTTGACGACACCAGTGTCGCCGCAGGTACGACCTACTGGTACCAGGTGCGTGCAGTGAACTCGCTTTACCAGTCAGACCCGTCGAATATCGACAGTGCAACCACTGACGCAGCGCCCAATATTTCGCTGTCCACCAGTGGTTACAAGGTCAGGGGTAAGAAGCGATTTGACCTGAGCTGGAGCGGTGCCGTGGGCGCAAACGTGGACGTGTATCGTGACGGCGCATTTGTCACCACTACCGCAAATGACGGTGCATACACCGATGCGACCAATCTCAAAGGCGGTGGTTCGCACACGCACATGGTGTGCAACGAAGGAACGAACGTTTGTTCCAACGTGACGAATACTTCGTTCTGACAGCTGCCACAAGTGATGAAAAGAAGCCGCCTTCGGGCGGCTTTTTTTTGGTGTTCTGTAGCATGGCGCTTGGCCAGGATACGCTTCAATCGTCCCGCAGCCATCGCAAATAGCCCACCCAGCCAATCAAGGCCAGGCCGGCCCAGACGTGAATCATCCCGGCCGCTTCCCCGTGCCGCCAGGACAAGGTCATCGTCACGGCCAGGCCAAGGCCGCTGACCAGCGTGAACCCAAGAGGCTGTTGCTTTTCCAGGCGTGGTTTAGCCAGGCCGTTCCAGCCAAAATAGCCGAGTGGGCCCGCTGCGGCCAGCAACAAGCCGACCCATGAAAGTAATGGCTGCATGCTGCGCAGAAGCTGTACTGAAGCGTATACGGCGAGCAGGACGAGATACAGGACAAACAGGGGTACAAGAACTGACCTGAGGCGCCTCACGACCGGTCTAGTCTTGATTGTCTTTGAGATGGGAAGGGTGGCTTGAAGATTTCTGCCAATACTCGGCCGCCTTTTCTTGCGCCAGTTTCAAAAGACTGCCCTCTGGATACTCGCCATTCTCATCGGCCTGGCCGGCCGGATTCCCGGTCAATACCTCGAGCGCCTGTTGAACCGTTTCGACGGCATAAACCGAGAAGCGGCCCTCTTCACAGGCCGTGACGACATCCTGCCGCAGCATCAGGTCGCCGGCATTGGATCGGGGTATCAACACGCCCTGTTGCCCGGTGAGGCCCATGGCTTTGCAGGCGTCAAAAAACCCTTCAATCTTTTCGTTGACGCCACCGATAGCCTGTATGCGGCCATGCTGGTCGATAGCGCCAGTCATGGCGATTCCCTGGTTTATCGCTGACCCTGTCAAGGCGCTGAGCAGGCAACAAATTTCGGCACCCGATGCGGAATCGCCATCGATACCCCCATAGGACTGTTCAAAGGCGATCGACGCGCTGAATGCCATCGGATGGTCAGTTCTCAGCAAAAACCTGAGTAATCCGCCTAAAATCTGGAATCCCTTAGTATGAATGGAGCCGGACATGGCCGCGGCACCCTCGATGTCAATTATGCCGGCCCGTCCGGCGCCAATAGTCGCCGTGATTCGGGCTGGAAATCCGTAACTCAGGGGTCCGGCCTGGATGACCGCCAAGCCGTTGATTTGCCCCACGATTGCACCATCGGTTGCAACCCAGATCGTGCCGTCATTAATCAGTTCCTGGAACCGTCTCGATGGCAGGCTCGCGCGATACTTGGTTCGACGTACCGTCTCTTCCACGTGTTTGCGTTCGACCAGCTTCGATTCCGACTTGGTGGCGATAAACGAAGCCTCCCTGACAATGTCTGCAATGCGACCGAATCGAGCTGTGATCTTGCCTTTCCGTGCCGCAATACGAGCGCCATGCTCAGCGAGTGCGGCGACGCCACAGGCTGAAAAATCCAGCAGACCCTCGTCCTTGCTCATTCTTGAAACCACGCCGGCGTACTGATTGACGCCATGCTCACTGCGCTCAATTTCAGAATCGAAGTCCGCCAGCACCTTGAACAGGTTTGAGAAATCCTGGTCTACGCGATCCAACTGGTAATAAAGCCCGCCGCTGCCGATCATGATGATGCGCACCTGGATATCTATGGGCTCGGGTTTCAGCGATTGCGTGCTTAGTGGCCAACCCAATTCTGCGGGTACGATTTCAACACAGCCGGTCCGCATGGCGCGCATCAACATGCGCCAGGCACCCGGTTCGCTCAGCACATCATTGGCATCCAGCACCAGGAAGCCGCCGTCGGCGCGAACCAGTGACCCCGCCCGGATACCGCGGTAATTGGTGACGGTTCTGCCGTCACCAATAAAATCGGGTTCAACGGTGCCCAGCAGGTTCGCAATGGTCGGTGAGTTTTCGATAATGACCGGGCTTGCGTCTGATTGTTCGTGAGAACAGATGAGATTGACGCCGTAAACCACGTGAGGGTCAGGCAGCTTCTCGGTGCTGGAGCCCTGCAGCCGATTCTCGATCACGTCTTCGATGACCTCGTTAACAAACTCATGCAGTGCCGGGTGTTCAAATTGCGCTTGCAGCGGCCGAACGAGGTTTTCGAGAATGGTCCTGGCCTCGCTTTCCATGTATTCATGCAAACGTTGCAGACCAGCCTGCCAGGCCTGGCTGGCCTCGTTTGAAACGTCGGTCATGCGCTTGCTGAATTCCCGAATTTTGCCCTCTACTTGTTCCAGTTGCGCTTCATCAATCTTGCCGCTGGCGGCCAACTGTCGAAACTGATCGGGAGCAACCGGCTGTCCGTCCACTAGCGGAAATATCGCAGCCTGAGCAACAGGCCCTGATTGCAGTTGCACCATGGCCAGGCCATTGGCCTGGAGCTCTTTCTCAAGTGGCCTTGTAATCTGATCGAGCTGTTGTTGGGTTTCTTCCTGTATCCTCTCCCTGCCGGACTTGATGGGTGCGCTGTTCAGCGCCTCGGCAAAATCATTGGCCAGGAAGTCGGTGACGTTGCGCAACATCCTTTTCAGTTGGCGGCCACGGCCGGCATCAAGCGTGACCAGGCGCGGCCGGTCCGGCTGATTAAAGTTATGTACATAGCAGCGGTCCAGGCGTCTCCGCGCCTTGGGCTTCAACTCGTTCAATAAGGAATTGACCAGCGTCATCCGGCCTGTGCCGGTCACGCCCCGAACATAAACATTCTGGCCGGGTGCATCGCACTCTACACCGAATCTCATCGCCTCAAGGGCAATGGGCTGACCGACGATGCCCTCGGCTGGATCGACCTCGGCTGTCGACTTGAAAGTCAGCCTGGATTCTTCAACCCGCCAGCGCAATTTATCAGGGCTAACAGCATACTTTTTCATTGACGCTCCAATGCTCAGGAATACGGGCTGGCCGGATACGAAATCTGGACCGGAGTGAATTATAGACCGCCTGTTGCAACCTTGAATTACAGGATATTGAAACTAGCAGCATCATGCTGCCGTTGTGTGGGTGAACACCAGAAATGACTGGCAGGATTGATCCGGGGTTTCCAACATCGGCAGGTGTCCGACCCGGGGTTGTAACACGACCTTGGCTCCCGGCACTGTTTGCTCCAGAATCTTCGCACCGGAAATGTCGACGGCGCGGTCACCGTCACCCCACTGCAGCAATACAGGCACCCGGATGCCGTGGAGCGTTTGTTCCAGGCTGTCGGGACTGAGAAGCACCTGCTTGAACTGCTGCACTGCACGCGGGCTTCTTTTTACCGCTCTCAAGGCATAAAACCGCTTCAGGGGGAAGGGAAGCGGGGGCGGTTTGACAAACATGGGGTTGTAGACCTGTCTCTCGAAATCGTCAATGTTTTCAAGGTGTATCGGGCTGGCCCTGCCGCTTTCTATGGCCCTTTGCATTTCGCTCTGATTACTTCCAGCGACTCCCAGCGGTGCAATCAGCCAAAGGCCCTTTAGCCGTTGGTAGTGGTGACGCGCCAGCGTTGCGGCAATCCAGCCGCCCATGGAACTACCCGCGATATATGAAGGACTGTGCCCCACCTGATCCATAAACTGCACTAGCCTGGAGGCCTGGTCCTGGACTTTGAAACTGAGCTGGTTACCGGGAGAACTGCAGCCAAAGCCCGGCAGGTCGGGAGCGATGATATGAAAATGCCGGGCAAGCCGCCTGGCCACAAGCAACCAGTTGTCTGCGTCTGCTCCGAAACCATGAATCAACAACAAAATGGGCCCGGAGCCTCCCTCGAGGTAGTGCCACCGCGTGTTATCGATGATGCAGTTTCGGGAACGTAGTCCGGCAGCCCTGCGCGATGCCTTCAATAACAGTTTTGCCCAGACGGACGGCATTGCATACCAGGAGAAGATCAATGAAGCAGCAATCGCCACAAGCAGGATATAGGTCGTTGCATCCATGGGGCATAATAATAGTCGTTTGCCCGATTACAGGTTTTGACATGATTCAAAGATTGCTCATCTTGCTGGCATTGTTGTCACTTTCATCTGCAACGCGCGCGGATTGTGACCTGGTTCCCGACGAAGTACTCTCCGACAATATGTTTCCCACCATTCGATTCGAAACAAGCATGGGAAACATTGTTGTCGAACTGAACAGGATGCGTGCGCCAGCCACGGTCAACAATTTTTTGGCCTATGTTCTCAATGGATCTTACAAGGGCACGATTTTCCACAGGGTGATGCCGGGTTTCGTCGTTCAGGGAGGAGGGTATTCCCCTGAATACGCGGAACGGGCGTTGCGGCCACCGGTTCTGAATGAATCAGGCAATGGTCTGGAAAACGATCGTGGGACCATCGCGATGGCACGATTTTCAGACCCCCACTCGGCGACACGACAGTTCTATTTCAACATGTCGGACAACGATTCCCTGAACCCAAACCGGCGTAGCTGGGGATACACCGTGTTCGGCGACGTTATCGAGGGGTTGGAAGTGCTTGATGCAATTGCCGCGGTGGAGACTGGCTATAGCGAAGGGCTCGATGCCCCCGACGTGCCTCTCGTGCCGGTCACATTGCTTGACGTCGTGATCGTCGACCCTTGAAAACCCGAAATACAGAAGTCACCACGAGGCACTGGCTGCTTGCCGGTGTATTGGTTCTGCTGGTCTTATTATCGACCTCTGATGTCGTTGATCAAAGTGCCAGTGGTGATTTTGAGCAACTGTTCAAAAGGGCCTTCGTCACGTTTGCATTGGCGCGTACACTCAACGGGGTGATTTCGGCCGTCCAGGGCACCGAGGTGGCAATACAGCCCGCTGGCGTTGGTTTGACCTTGACCCCTGGTGAGATACTGGACCCGGTTAATGATCTCGTTGAGCGGTTCTCGTGGATCATGCTGGGCGCGACAATTTCGCTTGGTGTGCAGCAGGTACTGATGGATGTCAGTGCATGGTGGCTGATGAAACTGCTCGTCGGATTGTCGGCGGCCTGGCTGCTGACTTCCCTGTTCCTTACACCACGACAAGACCTGAAAACCCGAACCGTGGCGCTGCGCGTATTCATCATCTTGGTATTTCTTCGCTTCGCCGTGCCGCTGGCCTTGATCGCCAATGATGCGTTGTACTCGGTTTTCCTCCAGCAACGCTACCAGGAAAGCTCACAAATCGTTACTACGGCGGGGGAAGATATCGGGCGAATCGGAACTCCGGAGTCGGACGAAAAGAATGGTGGGCGTGGCTTACTGGGATCAATTTCAGAGGCCATGGACAGCACCCGGGAAGCGCTTGACTTCAGTGAAAAGGTCAACAGGATCAAGACGCGTGCGGCCCAGATAATCGAACACCTGATCTGGCTTTCCGTGGTCTTCGTGTTCCAAACCGGAATTCTGCCGCTTGCGTTCCTTTGGGGTTTCATCAGGCTGGGAACCTGGTTGATCCATTTCGATACAGGTAAAAAACATTAAATAATAATAAGATATGGTCATATCATGTCGTATTCGCGCACAGGATATAGCCACTTCGGGTGTTTTTCCTACACGCTAAAAATTGACATATATGTCAAATTATGACATAAATGTCAATATTCACTGCACCGATCAACACTGGGTTCCTGATGGTCAGCACCGTGATTGTCAGGGGAACATTCCCGGGAGCTTGGACCGAAGGGGGAAGCAGGAGCCTGGTGAAGGGGGAGGACGGGTCCGGATCGAGAAGATTCGGGCTTCGTCCTGTGTGATCAATGGCATACCTGGTCAATCAAGGGATAGATAACAGGATGGAACAATGTCAGTGAGCCTGGAAGAAGGACCTCTCAAAGAGGCCGCCATTTTCACTCGCGCGGTCGAGAATGTATTCAGAAAATTGATCCGCCTGCTACTTGGCAGAATGACCCTCGTAAAGCTACAGGAAATGATCAGGCTGATTTTTGTTGAAGAGGCGGAATTACATCTAAAACGTGAAAGACCGGGTAAAAATGTTCCGCTGACCAATATGGCTTTGCTGAGCGGATTAGACACACGGACACTTAGTAGAGTGTTTCGCGAGCTTGATTCCAGAACATCTGTGTTCCAGAAAACAAGTTTCTTAAAAGAACTTATTCCAGAGAGCAGTGTTTTGGATTTTTGGAATTCTAGCGCTCGATATCGCGAGAAGGAGCATTCTCGTCCGTTGGTGTTACCAATAAGGGGAGACTATCCAAGTTTCGAAAGTTTAGTTTCAGAGTCATGTTCGTTGAGAGGTGTTACCGCTAACTCAATGCTTAGGGAGTTAGTGAAAAGCAAATCTATTTCAGTTGATCAAAAGCATGAAACTGTTTCTTTTTTACAGCATCGTTATATGCCCACGAGCGAAGAAGGATATTCGGCACAGATCGATATTGGCTTTGCAGCAGTCGGTCATCTTTTGGATACTTTGCTTGCTAATATTAAAGAGAATAAGGCCCCAGAAGATAGGTATTTTCAACGCACAAATTGGACAAATAGACTGCGAATCGCCGACAGGCAATCATTTAGACTAACGCTGAGGAAGTTTCTTGAAAAAGCGGAAAAAGATGCTGTTAAGTTAATGAGCAAATTTGAAAGTGATCGGACTAATGAACAACATGTAGTTGGAGGAGTCAGTATGTACTATTTTGAAGATGACAATTAAAAATAATCCAACTAAACAGTCATGACCTCGAAGTGGTTATCACTATTGAAGTGGTCTTCCCGTTTAGCTTAATTCTTGTAATGCCAAATATTCCGAACTCTGAAAGATCCTCGATCAGAATCCATTTTGAATGGTCTGGGGAAGCCCGGTAAATCTTGCTGCCAGACGCCATCCAGAACCGGCCCTGATCATCCACGGCAAAGTCCTCAGTGTCCGGAAACAGGGGTATAACCATTCGATGTTTTTCGTCCTTGCCGGTGGCTGCAATCATCCAGGGCTCGTGATTCTTGTCGACATAGAGCAACTCGCCGGAA
The DNA here is from genome assembly GCA_013002505.1 of Lysobacterales bacterium. GTDB lineage: Bacteria > Pseudomonadota > Gammaproteobacteria > Xanthomonadales > SZUA-36 > JABDJL01. Next base: position 9,213 of record JABDJL010000085.1, read on the forward strand.
ACGGGATGAATTTGCAGTGTTCGGCCGATATTGCTGACCAAAAACCGGGTCTGGTTTGAGCCGCGCGTGGCGAGGTGCAGGTCAAAAGATTCGCCGAGCAGAAATAAAGCAACGGTATTTCGGTCGAGCCAGGCGTGGTAACCAACGGGTTCAACCGTTTCAAAAATCACGGTCGCCTGCCTGGAATGTAAATCAATCTCCCACAGTCGTTGACGCTGATCTGGCGCCTCTACACGGACTACCGAAAGGGCAGGCCTTCCTGGAACGGGCGTTGCAGAGTACTCGCTGTCGGCAGTGCTCAAGACCACGTCAATTTCGCCCGTATGCACCAGTCTCCGCGGTGCCACCAGCGAG
>JABDJL010000098.1 GCA_013002505.1 Lysobacterales bacterium
GGCCGCAAGATGTCCAAGTCCATGGGCAACGTGATCGCACCGCAGAAGGTCATGAATTCCCTCGGTGCCGATGTATTGCGCCTGTGGGTGGCGTCGGCCGATTACCGCCAGGAGATGTCGGTCTCCGATGAAATCCTGCGCCGTGTATCCGATGGATACCGAAGGATCCGCAACACGGCGCGCTTCCTGCTCGGTAACCTTGACGGCTTTGAAAGCGATCATGTGCTCGATGCCGGTGATTTACTGCCGCTCGACCGCTGGGCCGTGGACCGCGCAGCACGTTTGCAGGCCGAGATTACCGAGGCCTATGAGAATTGCGAATTCCTGCAGGTCTACCAGAAGATTCACCATTTCTGCGCCTTTGACATGGGCGCCTTTTACCTCGACATCATCAAGGACCGCCTGTACACCACCGGGCGGGACAGCAAGGCCAGGCGCTCTGCCCAAACCGCCATGCACCATGTCAGCGAAGCGCTGGTGCGCTGGATTGCGCCGATCCTGAGCTTTACCGCCGAAGAAATCTGGCAGTTACGCGATTCAGACCTGGAAAGCGTGTTCATGGCAACCTGGTATGACGGACTGTCAGAGATGCCGGATAAACAGGAGCGCCAGCGCTGGCGCTGGCTGATGGAAGCGCGCGACGTGGTCAGCAAAGCGGTCGAGACCTTGCGTAATACCGGTGCAGTCGGCTCGGCGCTGGCCAGCGAGGTGGCAGTTTTTGCCGATGGCGAACTGTACGAGGCGCTGGCATGGGCCGGCGATGAACTGCGATTCCTGCTCATTACGTCCGATGCGCGGCTGTCGAAATTCGACGACGCGCCTGCCGGGCTCCAGGCCACGGCACTGGAAAGCGGTAAAATAGCGGTTGTGGTTTCTGCTTCCGAACACAACAAGTGCGTCCGTTGCTGGCATCAGCGCGAGGACGTCGGGCAATCAAAAGCGCACCCGGAGCTGTGCGGCCGCTGTATCAGCAACGTGGAAGGCCCGGGCGAAACCCGGACCATAGGTTGAGCATCGATGGCTAAGCTACTGATCCGTCTGAACACCTGGCAGCGTGCGCTGATCTGGTTGCTGCTGGCGTTCGTGGTCATTGAACTGGATATCCAGACCAAGGCATGGGCTTCGGAAAACCTGACCTTGTACCGTCCCGTGCAGGTCACCGATTGGCTCAACATGACGCTGGCGCACAATTATGGTGCAGCATTCAGCATGCTCAGCGACGCCGGCGGCTGGCAGCGCTGGTTTTTCACGGTACTGGCCAGTGGCGTGACGCTGGTGCTGCTGGTATGGCTGTTCCGGCTCAAGGACGACGAGTGGCTGACCGGCCTGTCGCTGGGCCTGATCATCGGTGGCGCGCTGGGCAACCTCATTGACCGCATTCAACTGGGTTACGTGGTTGATTTTATCGATGTCCATTACCAGGGCCATCACTGGCCGGCATTCAATGTTGCCGATTCTGCGATCAGTGTCGGCATATTCCTGATGTTGCTGGACGGCCTGGTGTTGGCGCCACGGCGCAACCGCGCCACGGCGCAAGAGGCCCAGCAATGAATATCGTGCTGGCCAATCCACGGGGTTTTTGCGCCGGCGTGGACCGCGCGATCGAGATTGTCGAGCGCGCGCTGGAACTGTTCGGCGCGCCTATCTACGTACGCCACGAGGTCGTCCATAACCGCTTCGTCGTTGACCGCCTCAGCAGTCGCGGCGCAGTATTCGTCGATGAACTGGACGATGTGCCGGACGGTGGCACGGTCATATTCAGCGCGCACGGTGTTTCCAAGCAGGTTCGCGCGGCAGGGAAAAAACGAAATCTCAAGGTCTTTGATGCGACCTGCCCACTGGTGACCAAGGTCCACATGGAAGTCGCACGGCACTGCAAGGCCGGCCGCGACGTCATTCTGATCGGTCACGCAGGGCACCCGGAGGTCGAGGGCACGATGGGGCAGTGGCTGAGCGAGCCGCCCCGCGACAACCAGATTTACCTGGTCGAATCACTTGAAGACGTCGCCGTGCTGGAAATCGGGCACGCCGAGTCCGTCGCCTTCGTGACCCAGACCACGCTGTCGGTAGATGACACGTTGTCCATCATCGAAGCCCTCAAAGTACGTTTCCCGAGCATCGTCGGGCCCAAACACGATGACATTTGCTATGCCACCCAAAACCGCCAGGACGCGGTCAAGAAAGTGGCGCAACAGGTTGACCTGGTGCTGGTGGTTGGGTCAGTCAACAGTTCAAACTCCAACCGCCTGCGCGAACTGGCGGAAAAGCAGGGTATATCCGCCTACCTGGTGGACGGTGCAGAAGACGTGCGCGATGAATGGCTCGAGGGCGTTTCGAGCATCGGCGTCACAGCCGGCGCCTCGGCCCCGGAAAGCCTCGTCAGGGGTGTCATTCAGCGGCTCGAAGCGGCCGGTGCCGGCTCCGTTTCCGAAGTCGATGGGATTCCGGAAAACATGGAATTTGCACTGCCCCGCGAACTGCGCATCGAAGTTCGCAGTTAGCGGCCCGACCAGCAAGCCGGGCTGTCCATCCGTCCGCCGGCGCTACGCGCGCCACGTTCATCCAGGCTTAAGGCACCGCAGCGGTCTTTGACTTGTTTTCCCCTGGGCTCTGCGCTGATTCGGAAGAACCGCGTTGCGCCGGAATCCGGCGGATCGAAGCGGTAGCGATAAAAATCGGAATCGTCCGGCTTGCATTGCCGCGTATCGTATTGCCCGCGGAAGGCGCGTAGTTTTTCCTGGCACGTGGCAGCCCCCATCAGTTCACCCGCGGCCGCGGTGCGGTTGATGCGCAGTTGAACGCCGAGGTAAGAAGGTGCCGCCAGGGTCAGAAGCAGGGCCACGAGGGCCATGACGATCAGCAATTCGATCATCGAAAACCCGCGCCCTTTAAGCAATGGCCAACTCATATCAATTCAGTGGTTGCCAGGCCTTGCGGCCGCACGGAATATCGGGCGCGAGCTCATCGCAAAAATGATGGGCCGAGGGGCGCTCGGGCAGCGTGTTGCGGTAAGACGGCTCCCCCCAGGGCCGGGCGACGATGCCCTGTATCACATGGAAACTGCCCTCCGAATCGCCCGCCATCGCGGTCAGCCGGTACCAGGCCAGTTCGGCGATGTGGTTTTCGGATTCCGCCCATTCTTCAAGGTGGGCTTGCTCGACCAGCCAGTAAGCGCTGAGATTGCCGGGCAC
>JABDJL010000041.1 GCA_013002505.1 Lysobacterales bacterium
GGCCGATGACCAGGAAACGGGTGCTGTTGTCCGGATTGTCTTCGATGCGGGAGAACAATACCGGCACGCCATATATTTCGGCTGCCGCCTGGCTTGCGATAGCGGCCGCCTCCGGCGCTGTGCGCACGCGCCTCGCTGCCTCTGCATTACTGGCAACCGGTAAAGTCTCGACCTTGGGCAAGTTGCGGCGCAACCAGTTACGACATTGTGACAGTGACTGGTGGTGTGCATAAACCCGTTCAATGCCGGCCAGGCTATTGGATTGGGTCAGCAGGTTATGGTGGATTCTCATCTCAACTTCACCACAGATCTTAAGATCGGAATCTATGAACATATCGAGCGTGTGGCTGACAATGCCCTGCGTTGAGTTTTCTATGGGCACCACGCCGAAATCAGCCTCGGCACCCTGGACCTGTTCGAACACCGTCTCGATTCCCGGATGGCCCAGTGCCTGCACCGAATGTCCGAAGTGACGATAGACGGCCTGTTGCGTAAATGTGCCTTCCGGCCCCAGGTAGGCAATCTTCAAGGGTTCCTGCCGCGCCAGGCAAGCCGACATGATTTCCCGGAACAGGCGCAGAATTTCAGAATCGCTGAGCGGGCCGGAGTTTCTCTCAAGTACACCGCGCAATACCTTGGCTTCACGCTCCGGCCGGTAGTAGTCGACCGCATGCGCCAGGTCCCCCTTGGATTCGCCAACCTCGAAGGCAAGCTGGGCCCGTTCATTGATCATTCGCTGGATCTGTTCATCGAGCGAATCGATGCGGCGACGCACATCTTCAAGTTCCGGCTTGTCTTTGTTTTTTGTCATGCTTCCGGGCACCAGGGCAGCTTTGTCACGAAGCTCGACGCGGCGCCACAACTGCGAAAGGGATTTGGCTCTCCATTGTAATGGTTGCCCGCGCCGCATCACACCCTTAGGCGCTTGCGGAAACGACCAACAACGGTTTTTCTTTATAAATGAACGCTACGACATCGATACCGCGGTATCAAAACCCCGGGCTTGGTTACGTTTGGTGGGTTTCGATGGCCTCGTCCAGGCGCGTCAGCAACTCGTCCTTGAGTGCTTTGACGCGACCTGCCGGAGGCTCATCGGCTGGAATCGAGCCCATCAGGTGATCGAGGCACTTGGCCGCCCGGCCCAGCTTGTCGAGGCCATAGCTGCCTGCCGAACCTGCCAGGCGGTGGACCAGCGTCTTGAAGTGATCGAATGATGCCTTGCTCCAGGCCTGTCTTTGTGCCTCGTTCCAGGCGCGCTCGATGCGCAACTTTTTCTCGGAAAGTGATTGCAGGTACCGCACGCGTTGCGCTTCTATTTGGCGGCTGGCGCGAGGAGAAAGATTCATGGTTGCCTGGCAAGCCTCAGCGCAGACTGCAACGCCGACCGGAGCCGCGGCGCGCTGACGGGCTTGGAGATGAGCACGGTAAACTCGGTATCGTCAGCGGGCTGATTCATCAGGCTTGCATCGGAGCCGGAGCAGATCACTGCGGGAATCCCGTTTGATTGGTTTCGTAGTTGTTGCAACAATTCGGCGCCATTACCGTCTTCCAGGAACAGGTCAGTCAGGACGATGTCGGCGTGTTTCTCATTGTACGCTTCACGGGCCTGCTCACAGCTTGAAGCTGGCATCACCTCGCAACCCCAGTCACCGAGCCAGATCTGGTATATGGAACTGATGTCCTCGTCGTCTTCCACGAGAAGCACCTTGCGGCCTTCGAGCGAATCCTCGTCCGCCGCATCTGCCGCCACGGGCAAGTCAAAAAAGAATTCACTGCCTTCGCCTTCGGCACTCCTCACTTCAAGCGAGCCGCCCATGTCCCGTACCAACTGGCTGGAAATGGAAAGGCCGAGCCCCGCGCCCCCCTGGCTATTGGCATCAAGTTGCCGGAAAGGCTGAAAAATTGTGTCGAATTGCTCCGCAGCAATCCCGATACCGGTGTCGCTGACGGAAATACGGGCTTTATCCGGTCCCGCCTCAAGTGCCAGCTTGACCGACCCTGAACGCGTATAGCGCAGAGCGTTGCTGAGCAGGTTAATCAGGACCTGCCGCAGCCTCAGTTCGTCGGCCAGGACGCTGCATGAATCGGAGTCACAGCTGACCTCCAGTTCGAGTCCTGCAGCGGCGGCCTGGGCGGCAAACAACTCGCCCGTATCCATCACCACCCGCTTGCCGTCAACGGCTGATATATCCAGCCTTGACCCGCCTTCTCCCATGCGCGCATGTTCCAGCAGGTTTTCCACCAGGGTTAGCAAGTACCAGGAAGCCCGCAAAATTGCGCCGGGTTCACGTTCGCCGGGCATGCGGTCTGCCAGCGACTCCGAATGCGCCATGATCGATGTGATCGGAGAACGAAACTCGTGAGACATGGCGGCGATAAAGCGGCTCTTGGCCTGGCTTGCCTGTTGTGCTTGCTGGTGTTTCTCATCGAGCAGGCGATTCAGTTGCGCCTGTTGCTCGAGGAGCAGGCTGACTTCATGCGCTTTTTGTTGCAAGCGATGTTCGTCATCATGCCCGTGACTGACGTCCTGAAGGATCAGCTGGCGGTCTTCACCACGATTGAGAACGTGAATGTCGGCAATCAGGTCATCACTGAGGTGCACGTAGGGGAACAACTGGGGCGCCAATGAATCCGTACACGAATCTAGAATACTCTGCAGCGCATCGGGCAGCGTGCGTCCGGTCCTGATGCTGTCGAATCGCCACTGGATACCAGGGCATTCCTGTTTGACCACCAACCCGTACTTATCCACCGTCACGACCAGGTAACGGGCCTTCTTCAGTACTTCCTGGTGCAGATATCCTGCCGTATCCGGGGTTTGGCTCATGCCTGACTTTTGAGTTCCTGGGCGAAGTACATGAAGGTATCTTCAACGTTGTCGCCTGACAAGGCACTGGTGGTAAAACTATGTAACGTATCCGGCAGACCATCAATATCTTCGCCGGAGAGTTTCCACTCATCCTCCAGATCGGCCTTGTTCAGCATCAAAACCGAGGGCAAACCTGGGTACTCGGTTTCCAGCCACCGATGTAACTCCAGCGCTGTCTCAACGGTGGCTTTACGGGTTCCATCCGCCACGATGAGCACGCCGTTAACGCCCTGCAGGTAGGCTTTCATTCGGGGCGTGACCAGATCATCCCCGGCTTTTTCAGAACCTGTTCCCTCCATGTCCCAAATCACAAGTTTGACGGAACCGTCGGGCAACGCGACCTCCTTGGTTTCGATCTTGACGCCCAGCGTCGTGACGTAGCGATCATCGTACACTTCGTGAACAAAACGCCGAACGAGGCTGGTCTTGCCGACCGAAAAATCACCCAGTAAACAGATTTTCCTACTGACCATTCATTTCACCACGTTCAACCCATAATGTGACTTTACGGTGCTCGGGATTCAGCCCGCCCCCTTCCCACGGACCCATGGTATGAATAACCGCATCGACGTCAACGCCCAGGCTTGCCAGTTCGTCCCTCAGCCGGTCGGACCGGCTTTGCGCCACGGCCCGGTTTTTTTCAAATGTGTCGATGCCGTCTCCGAGGCCTTCCAGGGTGAGTTTCAGGGGCGCACCCAGAATGTCTGCCATTTGTTGTGCCAGGACGAGTTGTTGTGCGGCATCTCGCAGGGCATCGATGGATTGTTCGCGCAGCCTGGTTCCGCTGCTGAACAGGAACACCTGCCCATTGAGCCGTTCTAAGCTGGCATCAAGCTGTGGCTTCAAGCCGTTGACGAGCGGCATGAAATCAAGTTCCCAACCCTGGGTATCCACTGACGCTTCAAGTGCCATCTTGATCCAGCCCGATTCAGCCTGCCCGTCCACCCTGATGGTGTTGCCGTCCGCCAAAAACCGGACCGACTCGGGCGCATTCAGAGCGGCCCGGAGCCATTTGGTGGCTTCACCAGGCGCCAGGCGCGAGCCCTCGAGGTCAACTTCGTCAATCGCCGGGTGGATCATCGGGATTTCTTCGAGTGACTTTAATTGTGCCGACGTCAACGCGCCCGTGACACGCAGCATGCCCTGCTCAAGTTCGAGGCTCGCAGGATCGTTCAGCCCCAGCTGGCGGCCAAGCCTCGCGGTCACGATGGCTTCGTCGAGTGACTGGTACGGCCTGAAATCGAACACGATTCTGTCCGGCGAAATATCCTGCCCGCTGATCACCTGTTCCGGCGCCACGCTGGCCGGGTCCCGCAGACCCTGCAGCTTGACCTTGCCATCCTTGGTGTCCGCGGACGTGACCACGTATCCGGCCTGAGCAGTAAACAGGCTTGCCGCCACGTCCCTATCCTTGCTCAGCCGATAGTGCGAAAAGATGGAATAGAGAATGAAGCCAGCCAGCAATAATCCGGCTGCCCACCACATAAAGCGAAACTTGAAGCGCGAAGCGTTGCGAGCCTCCGTGTCTACTTCTTCGAGCAGTGCCTCATTTAACAGCGCCTTGAGCCCCTCGTTTTCAGCAAGCCCGTCGAAGTCATCACGAAAACGCTGGCCAAATCGAGCATGCAAAGTTTCGAGCAGGTTCATCAACTCGTCACGCGTGGCGCGAGGCGGCGTTCCGCTGATCACGCATGCCAGAACTGCAACCGGACCATTGATCACCCACATTGTCCGGTCGCCCAGTTCCGCCGATCGTAGAGGCTCGTCAGCGGTTTCCCCGAAAGAGTCCTGGATAAATGACTGTATGGCAGTCAGCATGGCGGCCACGGCGTCTTCGTCAAGCGCCAGGGTCTCGTCGCGATGGACGCTGGCCAGGACCAGCCCGGAACCCCGCTGGATCAGGAACGCCTCTTGCACGGCATAAAGCATCGTGTGGCGTAACACGATCTGGGCAAACGGTTCGCCTGACCTCGCCGCCTCGAGCCGCCACTTGAGGCCCTTGATCGTGAAACTGTTCTCCAGCGCTACGTTGATGCGCTGCACCAGCCCTTTAAGGGCGTCAGCCACGGCGCGGCGGATGGCGGGCCCGAGCACGGGGAAGAGTGCTTCGGCAAACGAATGGCTGTCTCGCTTGATCGCGCTTCGAATGGTATTGACGACGGGACGCTCGAAATCAGGCCTGTTGACCGGATCCTGCGCCAAGCGGGACATCGCCGCAGGAAGCACCTCGGCAACATCGGCGGTGCGCGCTTCGAGATCGGTGACGCGACGATCCAGCTTATGCAGGCGCTGTTTTTCCTCGCCCATGACGAGGTCACGCAGCCGCTGCATGTCTTCTACAGACGAGGTGTCCGTTTTCCTGGAGTCAGCCACTTGTTAAGGCCCGGGACAGGTGCCGGCGGCCTACTTGCCTCGCTTGGCTTTGCCTGGCTGAATCTTTTCCGCCACCTGGGTCAACAGTCTCGACAATTCCCCTCGATCCACCTTGCTTTCGTCGAGCTTGTCTGCCCGCTTGCCCTGCCCGGCTTCGGCCTTGTTCAAAGCGCTGGACAGTTCTTTATGTGCTGCCTTGAGTTCTGATTTTAAATTTTTGACTTCATTATTGTATTTATCCTGCATTTCAGCCATTTGATTCTCAGCGTCCATGCGGGCCGATGCCAGGGCCAATTCCAGCTTGTTCAAGGCAAGATCGCGGTTGCTTGCCTCGGCGCTCAGTTGGTCCCCTGCCTCTTCGCGGACTTCGCCTACCAGGCGCTCAAGTTCCAGAACACGTTTCTCAATGGCTTTTCGGAGCGCATCGCTCTCTTTTGCCAGGCGCGCCTCGACGATTTCGAAACGTTCATCAAAGGCACGGATATGACCGCCAAACAGGATTTCACGAATTTGCTCGACGTTGCCGCCGGCTGGATCCAGTTGGTCTGTGTCTTTTTGCTTAGTTGACATAATTCACCTATTTTTCAGTCGTCCAGGCGTTCCAGCCGATAGCCATAATGATATACAGAAGATAGTTGCCATCCGTTTTCCGGACGAAGATTCAGTTTGCTGCGGATACGGCTGATATGCGTATCAACCGTCCTGGTATTAACCGCCGCACTCATGTTCCAGATATGTCGCAACAGGTACTCACGCGATAATATCTTGGCCAGGTTGTCAAACAGAAACCACGCCAGGTCGAACTCACGGCGGGTCAGTGTAATCGATTCGTCTCCGCGCCTGACAGAGCGCGTTTTGCGATCCAGCGTGAACTCTTCTACCTCGAGGAAATCAGATTCTTTGCCGGTCAGGCCGCTGCGCCGCGCCAGCGCGGATATGCGGGCGATCAGCTCCTGGGGACGGGCAGGTTTGCACACATAATCATCAGCGCCCGCCTTCAAGGCTGACACGATATGCTTTTCTTCTGTCCGGGTGGTCAGAAACAGCACGGGAATCTGCTCGCGCATATTTCGCCTGACCCATTCCAGTACTTCAAGACCGCTCATTTCGGGCAAATTCCAGTCCAGCAAGAGCATGTCGTAACCCCGGCCCTGGATGGCTCGAATGAATTCTGGCCCCTCGCTGCTTACCTCGACGGCGTAACCGGCGTCTTCGAGCCACAACTTCAATAGCTCGGACTGGTCAACGTCATCCTCGAGGATGCCAATCGAAATTGTTGCCATACTGTGGCGTCTCCCCTGCCACGGCCATTGGCCTGAACCAATTAACCCTCAACCTCAGTATGTGTGCAACTTCGATGACAATTCAAGTTTAATTGAGGATTTTATTGGCTTTTCGCATCTCGCTTCCAGGTGTGACTGGCGCCCTGGCCGGTACCGGTTTACACTTTTTGACCGCCATCCAGATCGAATCCATGTCCACGATAGATATACGATCACTGCATACCCTTAATCATGACGCTGCGCTCATTGCGGCAGATGAACTCGCCCAGGACCTGGCGCAGAAGTTCGCGATTGACTACGGGTGGGACGGTGACGTGATTCACTTCGAAAGACCGGGTGTTCACGGGCAAATCGAGGTGCACGATCAACGCATTGAGATCCGGGCGCACCTGGGTTTCCTGTTGATCATGCTAAAGCCGGCCATCGAACAGGAAATCGTGCGATACCTGCGTGAGCATTTCGGATGCGACATCTGAATTTTCATTCGACGTAAACGTATTGCTTTCAGTCAACCGAACAGGCCATCGAACTGGCTCTTGGTGGCATCCATCGCTAAGATTGCAGGACTGACCAGGACATTCCCAGATGCTGACGATTCACCAGGCTGACAGTAGCCGAAAAAGAACGAACAAAAAGCAGGAAATCGGCCTTGCAATCGCCGGGGGTGGGCCGGTGGGCGCCATTTACGAACTGGGTGCGCTGCGGGCGCTCGATGAATGCCTGGGCGGCCGCAAGTTACATGAGCTGGATGTTTACGTGGGTGTCAGCGCCGGTGCTTTTATTGCTGCAAGCCTGGCCAATCGCATACCTACGGCCGAGCTGTGCCGGATCTTCATGGCGGACCGGCGCGCGTCGCTGCGTTTTGAACCGGAACGATTCCTGCGACCGGCTTACCGCGAATACGCCAAGCGTGCGATCAAGGCGCCGGCGGTGTTTCGCGATACGCTTTTCGATATCTTGCGTAAACCCGCTGACGTCAGTATTTCGAGCATCATAGGTTCATTGGGCAGATTGTTGCCCAGCGGGGTATTCGACAACGAAACCATTCATAATTTCTTGCAACAGGCCTTCACAACTTCTGGCCGCAGCAACCGCTTCGAAGATCTCGACTCACGCCTGTACATCGTCGCCGTAGACCTGGACAGTGGCGCCGCCGTGCGCTTTGGCAGCCAGGACAACCGCAAGATCCGTATTTCAAGAGCGGTACAAGCCAGCGCCGCCCTGCCCGGCCTCTATCCACCGGTGCAAATTGGCAAACGCTATTTCGTCGACGGCGCCCTGCGACGCACCTTGCATGCTTCGGCCGCGCTGGACGAGGGTGTCGGCTTGCTGTTTGGCATCAATCCGCTGGTCCCGTTCGACAGCGGTGACGGCGGCATTCCCGGCCAGGCTGCCGCCAGGAAGCTGATCCAGGGTGGCTTGCCACTGATCCTGTCGCAGACGTTCAGGGCCCTGATCCAGTCCCGCATGAAAATCGGCTTTGCCAAGTATCGCAACAGTCATCCCGGTGCAGACCTGGTGCTGCTGGAGCCCGATCGCCACGATGAACAGATATTCTTCACCAACATTTTCAGCTACTCGAGCCGCAGCGCCTTGTGCGAACATGCATACCAGGCCACGCGCAGGGATCTTCGCGCGCGTATCGATGAAATCCGCCCCTTGCTGGCCAGGAATGGCTTCGAACTCAACGAGGAACTGCTGCGGGATGATGACAGGACCCTGGCCAGCAGCCTCGACGAGGACATGCAATCCTATTCACGGGTGTCACGCGACCTGGCGACCACCCTCGACGACCTCGAACAATCAATGAGCCAGCTATGATCGCTGGCTGAACCCCGCTACCAGTGGATGCCCCGCATCAAACTGGCAAACGCAATCTGCTCCTGCGAAGCGCTTTGTTGCTCTTCTGATACGCCCTTGGCGGCAGCCGAGTCGGGAAACATCTTGAATGCGCTGTTCATGACAATCTCGGCGACTTTTGGCGCCGCGGCGTGGAGTATCTGGGCGAACACGCCAAGCCTGGTTGCGATCCGCTGGGGCCGGTATATCACCGCTTGCTTGACCATGTCCGCCGCCTCTTCGGGCGTAATGGTCGGCAAATTGTCGTAAATTTTTGTCGGCGCAATCATCGGCGTTCGCACCAGGGGCATGTTGATCGTTGTAAACGAAATACCCGAATCACTGAATTCCGACGCCGCACAGCGTGAGAACGCATCCAATGCTGACTTGGAAGCCACGTAGGCTGAAAACCGGGGCGCGTTACTCAATACGCCAATCGAAGAAATATTGATGACCTGGCCGTGGCGCTGAGCCGTCATGACCGGCAGGGCCCGCAGGATCAGTCGCAGGCTGCCGAAGTAATTCAACTGCATGGTGCGCTCGAAATCGTGGAATCGATCGTAAGAAAGCGCGATGGATCTCCTGATTGAACGGCCTGCATTATTTATCAATACGTGGACCCCACCGTGATCGGCAGCAATTTTGTCGATGGTTGCATCGCAGCCCTCGAGGTCAGTCAGATCACACTGGTATGACCAAGCCTTGCCGCCCTCGCGCTTGATCATCTTGCGCGTCTCGTCTAGCGCTTCCTGACCACGGGCCACCAGCATCACCTTGGCGCCAGCCTTGGCCATCATCATGGCCGTAGCCTGCCCAATGCCTGAAGACGCGCCGGTGACAACCACAACCTTGTCTTCCACGTGCCCCCTCAGGCTGCGGTCTATGAACAAGTCAGGATCGAGGTGCCGTTCCCAGTAGTCCCACAGGCGCCATGCGTAATCTTCCAGTCTCGGAACCTCGATGCCGCTGCCTTTGAGGGCCCGTGTCGCCTCGCTGCTGTCGAAGCGAGTTGGGTAGTTCACATAGCTCAGTACATCCGGAGGCAAACCAAGGTCGCTCATGACCTGCCTCGAAATGCGTCGAAACGGCGGCAACATCCGCAAGCCCTGCTTGACTGCTGCCGGTATGTAATTGAACAGCCGGGCATCTACACGCATCGTCATTTGCGGAGCGTGCGCGGCCTCTGCGAACAGGTTAAGCACTTCACCGACGCGCAGTGGGCTCGGGTCCGTCAGATGGAAACACTGGCGATCGAGGCCACCCTTGTGGCTGATATGGACCAGCGCCTGGGCAATAAAATCAACCGGGACGATATTGATGCGCCCGCCCTCTATGCCAAGCGTGGGCATCCACGAGGGCAAGGCCTTACGCATTTTCTGGATCAGCTTGAAGAAATAGTACGGTCCGTCAATCTTGTCGATTTCGCCAGTCTTGGAGTGACCAACCACGATGCCGGGACGGTAGATTCGCCACGGAACGCTGCATTCCTGGCGCACCACGGCCTCAGAGTCGTGCTTGGTGCGAAAGTAAGGGTTTTCGAGGCCATGGGCTTCCTTGAACATGTTCTCGCGGAAAATGCCCGGGTACAGGCCCGCAGCGGCAATTGAGCTGACCAGGTGAAATTTACGTGCGCCGATATCTTCTGCGAATCGCACGGTATTGCGAGTGCCATTGACGTTGACGGAGATCTGGGTGTCCGCATCGGCGCCCAGGTCATAAACCGCGCCGAGGTGGTAAACATGGGAAATTTTACCTTTCAGCTCGCGCCGCTTGGCCGCCGGTATGCCCAGCATTGAACGGGTCAGGTCACCGGTAATCGGAATCAGCCGGTTCGCCCGACGACCCAGTTTCTCTTTAAGCCGATCCAGTTTGTGGCGCGAACCACTTCGTACCAGGACGTAAACCGTGGCCTGTCGCTTACGCTCAAAAATCTCTTCAATGAGGTTCTGGCCAATAAAACCGGTTCCGCCAGTAACAAAGTAATTCATGCTGATCTCCAAAACAGACGGCCGTCCGGCCGGTTCATGTTACGATCTTATCAGATCAAAATAAGCCTTTTACTGCCCCGTTGGGTGCGACCGGAAAAATATCATGCCTGACCTACATTCCCGATTCGAGAAAGCCTCCCTGGCGGCCCGCAACCTGCCGCAAAAGCCAGACGATGAGACCATGCTGCAACTGTATGCCCTGTACAAGCAGGCGTCGGTTGGCGACGCCGGTGGCGACAAGCCCGGGCTGTTCGATTTTGTCGGCCAGGCCAAGTATTCGGCTTGGGAAAAGCTCGCCGGCATGCCACCTGAAGATGCCAGGCAGGCATATATCGACCTGGTCGCAAGCCTCGGCGGCGATACCGGCGACTGAAGGCCGCACGCTTGGCCAGGCGTGACACTCGTTCCCTGATTCTGCAGGTCAGCCTGGACCTGTTCAACCAGAGCGGTGAACCCAATGTCAGCACCAACCTGATTGCACTGGAAGCCGACATTTCGCCGGGCAACCTGTATTACCACTTCCGAAGCAAGGACGATATTGCACTGGACTTGTTCAAGCAGTTCCTGGGCGAATTACAGCCCCTTCTGCACCTCGATGAATCAATGGAAACTGATGTCGAGGCATTGTGGCTCAGGCTGCACCTTGTGTTTGAGACCATGGGCCGCTTTCGCTTTGTGTACCGCAATCTCGGCGACCTCAAAATACGCATGCCTGACTTGGGTACGGCGTTCAGCGGCCTGCTTAAAATGCAGCATGACATGCTGACGCAGTTGTTTTCTTCGCTGGAAAGCAGCGCAAACATGACTTGCTCGGACCTGGAACGCGAAGCGTTGGCCGACAACATGTTGTTAACCATGACCTACTGGATTCCTTACGCGGAACTGCGTAAGGACTCTGGATTTGAAGATGGTTCGGTACTCGCTGCGGCGGTTTCGAGAACACTGCTGCTGATTGCCCCGTACCTTCTTGAGCCGGATCGCAGCAAGCTCACGTCCCTGGCGGGCAGCTACCTGGACTGAAGACAAAAAAAACGGGCTGCGATGCAGCCCGTCAATTCCACTCACTCGGGAAACTTAGTCAAGGTCGGCTGCTTTATGCTGCCGCTTTTTTGCCGGCAGCCTTCTTGGCCGTGGCTTTCTTGCTCGCCGGTTTGCGAGCAGCAGGTTTTGCCTTGGCAGCGCTCAGCTTGGTCACTTCACGTGACAACTGTTGGACGCGGGCAGACAACTTGTTGACGTCGTCGGCTGTGGGCACACCCAGGCGTCCGAGTACGCGTGCTACGCGATCTTCGAATACGCTTTCGAGCTTGTCCCAGTTGTCGGCGGCCTGTTGCTTAACCGATTCAACGCGCGAGCCAACAGAGCCCTTGATATCGCCGACCGTGTTCTGCGCGGCCTTGCGCGACTGGCCTTCGAGCTTGTTGCCTTCTGAAACCAGTTTTTCAAACAACTTGCTGCCTTGCTCGATCAGCTTGCCGCTTTCCTGCTGTGCAACGGAAAACGCTCCGAGGCCAGCCAGCCAGATTTCACGTGCAGATTCGATTACCGGTTCAGCAAACTTGCCGGCATCCGATTTCGCCTGTACCTTCTTTTTAAGAGTCTTCTTAGCCATTTCCTTCTCCTGGCCCAAAAGGGGCCGTGTTTGAATGTTGGGCACAGGATAGGGATTCGAATTAGAGTAAACACCCTAGAATCGAACCTTTTTGGGCCTTCTGAAAGCGAGTGATGACATGAGTCAATGGAACCCTTTTCCGCATGATGCCGATGATTACGAGTTTGAAGGAGCATCGCTGAAAAAAGCGTGGAAGCGCCTTCACGCCGGCGATTGCATCCCCTACCCGTCCTCTTCTTGGGTGGAAAGCGTGCTCGACGGGCTTGACGAAGATGCGCTGGGCTCCTGTGGCGCCGACAGTTCTGGTCTGTCCACGCAATTGCAGTGCGCCTGGCGCGCCTTTCATGCCGGCCGATTTGGTGACGCAGTGAAGAACGCCGATGAAGCCGGTGTGCTGGGCTCCGATTGTGCGTGCAAAGCCATTGGTATTTATGCGACCTATCTCGCGGCGGATGAATCCGAACAGCAAGCGCTATACCGCGAAGCCATCAGTCGCGGTGAACAGGCCATCAAGCTGCTGCCCAACAACCCGGGCAGCCACTATTTCCATGCCTTCAACCTCGGGCGCCTCGGTCAAAGCATTTCGATCGGCGAAGCATTGCGCAAGGGCATGGCAGGCAAGATCAAAACCAGCCTGGATGCCTGCCTGGAACGG
Source organism: Lysobacterales bacterium (assembly GCA_013002505.1). Taxonomy (GTDB): domain Bacteria; phylum Pseudomonadota; class Gammaproteobacteria; order Xanthomonadales; family SZUA-36; genus JABDJL01. The sequence continues at coordinate 12,620 of JABDJL010000041.1, forward strand.
GAGCCGGATCATGCCGAAGCCCACACCGCGCTGGGCATGTATCACGCCGAGATCATCGCAAAAGTTGGAAAAATGCTCGGTGGCGTGACTTACGGCGCCAGTGTCGACGAGGCGCTCACGCACTTCGAACTGGCCATCGAACTGGTGTCACACTCCCCGATTGCGCATATCGAATTTGCCAATGGCCTGTACCTGCTGTTCGGCGACAAGCGCCTCGACGATGTCACCGACCTTTATGTCAAGGCTTCCGAAATGAAAGCGGCTGACGCCATGGAGCGCCTCGATATCGAAGCCGCCCTGGCAGAGCTCGAATAACTTTAATCAGGTTTCAGTTGCGGGTTGACGAGTAGTTGTGCGATCGATGGCGACGGCCGGCCGTCGAGGGGCAGCATCATTCCCAGGTAAAGCAGTTTTTCGAATTCCGGCTAGAATCGCTCGATGATGTCTCCGGGTACGGGCACCAGTTTGCGGTCGCTGATAACGCCGAAAAACACCTTTCCATCATAGGAAAGGATGCTGATGCCAAGACCAATAGTTCCGTTCTGGGGCACCCAGAACATCATTTCGCTGATCTTGGCACCCGCCAGGTACAAGGGGTGCTGCGGCCCCGGAACATTGGTCAACACCGTCGTGGCTTTCTGGCTCAACAGGTCGAGTATTGGCTTTTGCAGCATGGATGGACCCATGCCCAGCGCTGCCAGGACACCAAATGTGACGGCCGCCTGTTTGGAGGATTTCAGTTCCTGCATACGCTCATGAACGATGTACAGTCGCTTCAGTGGGTTCTCTTCAGATATCGGCAAATCCAGGAATACCAGCCCAAACTGGTTACCCAGTTCTGGCGCATGATCCAGGGGCCTCAGGTTTACCGGTACCGTGGCGCGAATGTCCGGAAGCTCGCCGGGGTCATCCCCCATGTCCAGCATGTAGCGCCGCACGGCGCCGCTGACTGCAGCGATCAGGACATCGTTGACTGTACAGCCGAAAGCCTTGCTGACCGCTTTAATTTCATCCAGCGGTAATGGGCTGGTCCACGCGGCCTGCTTGCGCACACCGAGCTTGCCCCTGAGCCGCGTTGCCGAGTCGCTCGGCAAGGCCAGCGACTGGGCCAATTCACTAGCAATCTCAGTGACCTCCGTCACGGCATTTCCCGCCAGGGACGGGTCCTGCAAAACTTTTTGACCCTCTTCAACCAAGCGCTGTGCAAACTGTGATGCAAACTCCAGGCCGCCCCTGGCCGGTTCGATAATACGGCGAAACACCGGTGACTCCTTGGCCTTTTGCTTTTTCCAGGCGTCCGGGTCCGGCAATGAAATGCTTGCTTCCGGCTGCTTGTCGGTCAGCGACAGAAAAACCTGTACCAGTGCAATCCCATCGGCAATACAGTGATGTATGCGGCAAATCAGCGCAGGACCCTGGTCGTAATTTTCAACCAGGTGGAACTGCCACAGCGGCCGGGATTTTTCCAGCGGTGTGCTGGCCAGGTCGGCGACCAGTATTTCCAGTTCCCTGCGATCTGCTTTACCCGGTAATGCCGTGCGGCGTACGTGGACATGGATATCGAAATCCTCGTCCAGTTCCCAGTGCGCACCGGCAGCGCCGTCCACGGCTTTTTGCCGGAATCGCCGGAAGCTGAGGAAACGCTGGCGCACCGTTTTCAACAAGCCTGGATAATCCAGCGCCTGCTCAAAAACAATGACACCGGTGATCATCATCAGGTTGGTCGGTTGCTCCATGCGCAACCAGGCAGTGTCTACCTTTGAAATGGGCTCACGCTGACCCACGGCGTTCTCCGGCGCAGCCCATCAACTGACCAGCCGCGGCGCTGAATCAACGCGACGCCTGGCTTTCTCCCGGTCGGAACGTGCAAATTGCAGGTTGTCCAGGTAATCCTGGCTGACACCGGTGACGTACTCGCCTGAAAAACACGAGGTATCGAACTCCTCGATGCTGGTGTTGCCTTCCCGACATGCCGCCACGAGGTCATCCAGTTCCTGGTAGATGAGCTTGTCGGCACCCAGTTTTTGCCGGATTTCCTCGACACTGCGTTCGCTGGCGATCAGTTCCGACGGCGCCGGCATGTCAATACCATAAACATTCGGATACCGGACCGGGGGCGCAGCCGAGGCGAAATATACTTTACGCGCGCCGGCTTCGCGGGCCATCTGGATGATTTGTCTTGATGTCGTGCCGCGCACGATCGAGTCATCAACCAGCAACACGTTCTTTCCGCGAAACTCAAGTTCGATGGCATTCAGCTTGTGCCGGACGGAACGTTTACGCTGCGCCTGGCCGGGCATGATAAAGGTCCGGCCGATATATCGATTCTTGATAAAGCCCTCGCGGTATTTGACCCCGAGGTCGAAAGCCAATGGCAGCGCAGCCGTGCGGCTGGTGTCCGGAATTGGAATGACGACGTCAATGTCCTGGTCTGGCCATTCCTCGAGTATACGTTTTGCCAGCGCCTCGCCCATGCGCAGCCGGGCCTTGTATACCGAAATGTTATCCATCATGGAATCGGGGCGCGAAAAGTACACGAATTCGAAAATGCAGGGTGAAGGCGGTCTTTGTGCGGAGCACAACTGGCTGTGAAGGCGCCCTTGTAAATCAATCCAGACGGCCTCGCCCGGCCGCACATCGCGCTCCAGCTCAAATTCCAGCACATCCAGCGCAGCACTCTCTGAGGCCAGCGCCCACTCTGTTCCATTGGGACCGGTCCGCTTACCCAGCACCAGTGGGCGGATACCGTGGGGATCCCGGAAGCCCAACAACCCCTTGTTGACGATCAGGGCGGTCACGGCGTACGCGCCATTGCAACGATCGTGGACGCCCCTGACCGCGCTAAAAATACTGTCAACAGACAATTCGTCTGCAGTGCCTGGTTGCAGTTCGTGGGCCAACACGTTTAGTAAAACTTCGGAATCAGATTCAGTGTTCAGGTGCCGCCGGTCACTGTCGAACAACTCCTTCATCAGCGGTTCGGTATTGACCAGGTTGCCATTGTGACCCAGTGCAATGCCATACGGGGAGTTGACGTAAAAAGGTTGCGCTTCTGTAGACTCATCGCTGCCGGCAGTCGGGTAGCGCACATGACCTATTCCGAATTCTCCCTGGAACCGGCCCAGGTCTGCTCCGGCAAAAACGTCGTTAACCAGGCCGTTGGACTTGTGCATGCCCAGATGATGGCCATCGATGATGGCGATTCCGGCTGCATCCTGGCCCCGGTGCTGGAGCATGGTCAGCGCTTCAAGAATACGTGGTGCAACCGGCTCGCGGCCCGCTATTCCGATAATTCCGCACATCTTGCCGCTACCTCAATGACCGGATCTTATGGGCGCGAATCTTACCATGCTGGCAAAATTCCAATCGGCGGTTCAGGCTTTTGTTTCAACAGCTTCAGCTTCCGGGTGGAAGTCGAGGTACTGGCTGATGGACTCGGGTAACAACTCCGCCGCGGTTTCCGCCAGAGGCAACATGGATTGCAATAGCCCGGATTCCTCCCACCAGGGATCATTCGGTAACGGTGTAAACCCGGCAACCATGATCAGCATCACGATCAGAATCAGGCCACGCGCGGTTCCGAACACGCCGCCGAGCAATCGATCCGTCCCGCTCAGACCGGTTTTCTCGACCAGTTTGCCGGCCAGGAATGTCAGTAGACCACCCACTGCCAGCACCGCCAGGAACACACCCGCAAACGCCAGCGCAGTGCGCGCTGAGGGCAAGGTCACATAACTGTCCAACATTTCCGCGAGGCCACCGGAAAATTGGTATGCCGCCAGGAACGCGGCGACCCATACGGCCAGTGAAAAAGCCTCTTTGATCAATCCGCGCAAGGCACCAACCAGAACAGAAATTCCGATAATCCCGAGTATGGCGTAATCAACCCAGATCATTCGTCACTAATCCACGCTCATGACAATGCCATCGAGCCCAACCTGCTCCTTCAGTTTCTGTGCGCTTTCAAGCGCCGACTGACGTTCGATTTCCGGGCCGATTCGTACCTTGTAAAAGGTACCGCTACTATCTGTCTGGATCACGCTGTAGGCTGCAAACCCCTCTGCGCGCAATCGTGTGACCAGCGCTGTTGCATTGTCCTGACCTGCAAAACTCCCCGCCTGGACCACCCAGCGCACCAACGGGTCGGAAGGCTCGGTCACCGGAGCCGGTTCATCCGGCCGCAAATCGATGATCCGTGGCGAAACATCGGGTGTCCGTGTCCGGATTCTGCCGGAAGCTTCCTCGGCGTCCGCTGCCTTGTCAAAGGGCCCCACCCGCACACGGTGCAGGGTCCCGACAGCGGATTCAACGGTATCCATCAGGACCGGCAAGCTGTCGGCGCGCAAACGTTCCGCCAGGGCATCGGCATTGGCTGTCGTACTGAAACTGCCGACCTGCACGAGGTAACGGCCGGTCGAAGCGGGTTCAGGCCGTGCTTGCGGAATTGGCGCGATGACGGGCTCCGGGGCAGCCTGCTCCTCCGGCCCATCCGCTGTGGGGCTTTCCTGGGTGTTATTTACCAGCGCGGCAGATTCATCGTCCGGAGGCTGCTGGGAAGGTTCCTGAGCCGGTTCAACCGGCTGCTCCACGACAGACGGACGCTGCGGATCCTGGCCCGCGACCGGGAATCGCCTCGTTTCGAAGGACAGTTCCGAGGGTTTGGGCGGTACTTCGATGGATTGCGTCTCCTGGGGGCTATCCGGACGCCCTCCAAGCAGCATTGGCAGCACGATCACCGCCAGCGCAATGAGCACGCTCGCTCCGACCAGTCTTTGTTTTAACGCTTTGTCCATAACGGGCCGTACCTGCTGCTCAGCTTCAGTTTATCAGGATATCGGGGCTTGGGAAGCAGCGAGTTCGCCTGGCTCGATGCCCAGATGAGCCATGGCCCGGGCTGCGGTTTCGAAGGATCCGAACACGATCACGGTGTCTGACGAGCCTGCATTGTCCAGCGCCGAATCGAGCGCAGCTCCAACAGTCCCGTGCGGCGCCGCCATGATGCCCGGCACGCTGTTGCGAAGGGTGTGAACCAGTTCCCTGCCTGAACGCCCCCGCGGGCCCGGGAGCCCTGCGCAATACCAGCGAAACACGCTTGCCGAAAGAATTCGCGCAATCTGTCCGGCGTCTTTGTCACGCAACATACCCAGCACGCAATGTACCCGCGGTCTCAAATGGGCCTGAATATGCCCGGCGAGCACCTCGGCGGCCAGCGGATTGTGTCCGACATCAATCACGATTGCGGGATTGGCCGCCACGGTCGAAAGACGGCCCGGTAGCAAAAATTTACCCAGCCCCGGAACCCAGTCACCGTTATGCAACAGGCCAGGAAAAACCGTTTCGATAGCGGCCAGCGAGGTGGCGAAATTATCCAGCTGGTGGTCTCCCGGCAATGGTGGCGGCGGAAAAGGCAACTCGCTGTTTCGCACCCGCAGGCGACGTGATCCCCCGCCATCGTGATGCGCGATTTCGTGGCCTAGCTGCAACCATTCCGCGCCAAGTTCCTTGGCCCTTGCAGCGAGCGATGCTGGCGGATTCCGGTCACCGCAAACAACCGGAATGCCGCCGCGCATGATGCCGGCTTTCTCGTAGCCGATCTGCTCAATGTTGTCACCAAGGTATTCCTGGTGGTCGAGGCCGATCGGCGTAATGACTGCACAATCGGGGTCAACCAGGTTAACGGCGTCCAGGCGCCCTCCGAGACCCACTTCGAGCACCGCACAGTCCAGCGTGGACCGGGCCATGAGCACAAAAGCCGCCAGCGTGGTGAACTCGAAGTAACTCAGTGAAACGCCGCTCAGGTGGGCCTCGACATGCTCAAACGCCTTCACCAGCTCTTTGGGGCTGACTTCCGCGCCATTAATCACGATTCGTTCCGTAAACGACAGCAGGTGGGGCGAGGTATACCTGGCGCTGGTTTTTCCACAACTTCGCAACACGTGATCCAGGTACGCGACGGTGGAGCCTTTTCCGTTGGTTCCGGCAATGGTGAACACGCAGTCAGCGGGGCGGGGCATTCCAAGGTTTTCCCAAACCGCGCGGCAGCGGTCCAGGCCCAGGTCGATGGCGCTGTGGTGACGTTTCTCGAGCTTTGCCAGCCAGGCGTCAAGAGTATCCGGCATGAAGCCAGCCTGCGTAAATCAGTTTTCGAGTAATTCGCCGCTGACGACCCGGGGTTGGTTTCCGGAGCTCAGCAGTCCCAGCAGGGCTGAAATTTCATCACGCAAGGCCCTGCGATCAACAATCATGTCGACAGCGCCTTTCTGGAGCAGGAACTCGCTGCGCTGAAACCCTTCGGGCAATTTTTCGCGAACGGTCTGTTCAATGACCCGCGGCCCGGCAAACCCGATCAGGGCGGCGGGTTCGGCGATATTGATGTCGCCAAGCATGCCGAGACTGGCAGACACACCGCCAGTGGTCGGGTGAGTCAACACGGAAATATAGGGGATGCCTTCTTCGGCCACGCGCGCGAGAATGGCGCTGGTCTTGGCCATTTGCATCAACGACAACAACCCTTCCTGCATGCGCGCACCACCGGTGGCGGAAAAACAGACCAATGGCGCCCTGAGCCTGATACTTTCCTGGGCCGCACGGGTGAACTTCTCTCCAACCACCGAACCCATCGAGCCACCCAAGAATTTAAACTCGAAGGCGCATGCCACCAAATCCTGGCCTTTGAGTTTGCCGACCATGGCGATCAGCGCGTCGCGTTCGCCTGTTTTCTTCTGGGCTGCATTGATACGGTCCCTATATTTTTGGCTGTCCTTGAACTTGAGCGGGTCTACAGGCTCCAGTTCTGCCGCGATCTCGCGCCGTTCACCCGGGTCGAAAAACTGGTCCAGCCGGGCGCGCGCCGTAACCGGCATATGGTGATTACACTTGGGACAGACCTGGAGGTTCCGTTCCAGCTCAGGACGGTACAAAACCGCGTCACAGGACTTGCACTTGGTCCACAGGCCTTCGGGCACATTGCGCTTGCTGCCACCCTCGGTCCGAATGCGTGACGGCATCAGTTTTTGAAACCAACTCATGCCTTATTGTAACCGTAAACAGGGCCTGCAAGCTCAGCGAACGCCCTGATCCAGCGCGCTGCGAATCGCCGCAAGGAACTCCAGGGCCGCGTCCAGGACTTGTTGATCAGTTCCTGCAGAGGCGAGACGATCCACCAGTGCGCTCCCGATCACTACGCCATCGGCATATTCTGCGACGGCCCTTGCCGAACGGCTGTCCTTAATCCCAAAACCGACGACGACCGGCACGCTGGTAAGTTTTTTCAGCGCAGCGATCGGCCTGGCTAGTGCCTTGGTGTCAAGACTGCCGGCGCCGGTCGTGCCCTTGAATGAAACATAATAGACAAACCCTTTCGCATGACGCGTGATCATGCGGCAGCGAGTTTCGCTGGTGGTCGGTGCGACAAGGCGGATGATGTCGATATCGCGTGCAGATAAGGAATCCTGCAACTCGGTCATCTCTTCCGGGGGGCAATCAACCATCAGCAGGCCGTCTACTCCCGAGGCGTGCGCCGCCTGTGAGAATCGCGACACGCCAAAACGTTCAATCGGGTTCATGTATCCCATGAGCACAATCGGGGTGACGGCATCATTGTCGCGGAACTGCCGGACCCACGACAAGACCTGTTCCAGGTCAACGCCTCGCTCAATTGCGCGTTCGCTTGATGCCTGGATAACCGGACCATCGGCCATCGGGTCGGAAAACGGAATGCCCAGTTCAATCAGGTCGGCGCCTCCTTCGACCAGCCGGTGCATCACCGCAACGGTCAGGGCGGGCAATGGGTCGCCGGCGGTGACAAAAGGAATTAAAACTGTTTTGCCGGACTTGCGAGCGTTTTCGAAGCAGGCATCGATACGCATGCTCACAGTGACAGGCCCTCCAGGGCGGCCAATGTCTGGACATCCTTGTCGCCACGGCCGGACAGGTTAACCAGCAATGTCTGGTCGGCACGCATGGCCGAGGCCATTTTCATGGCCTGCGCCACGGCATGGCTGCTTTCCAGCGCCGGTAGTATGCCTTCGAGGCGGGTCAGCAAGTGGCACGCCTCAAGGGCTTCATCATCAGTAATACTGACGTACTGTGCCCTGCCCTGTTCCTTTAACCAGGCATGCTCCGGTCCGACGCCGGGATAATCCAGGCCCGCTGAAACAGAGTGTGTGTGCTGAATCTGCCCGCCATCGTCATCGATCAGGTAAGAACGGGCGCCATGCAGCACGCCCGGCCGGCCGGCACACAGTGACGCGGCGTGAGCACCCGTTTCCAGGCCACGGCCTGCAGCCTCGCCACCGATCATGCGTACATCCCTGTCTTCGATGAAAGGATGAAACAGGCCTATCGCGTTCGAACCGCCACCAACGCAGGCAACCAGCGCGTCAGGCAATCCTTCCCATTCCTCGCTCATTTGCCGCCGCGCTTCGCGGCCAACGACGGCGTTGAAGTCACGCACCATCATCGGATATGGATGCGGCCCGGCAACCGTTCCAATGACATAGAACGTATCGTCAATATTGGTTACCCAATCCCGCATGGCTTCATTCAGGGCATCTTTCAATGTGCTGGAACCCGAGGTCACCGAGCGTACTTCTGCGCCCAGCAGTTTCATTCTGAACACATTGATAGACTGGCGCTGAATGTCTGTCTCGCCCATGTAAACCACGCATTGCTGGGCAAAACGGGCGGCCACCGTGGCCGTCGCGACACCATGCTGGCCAGCCCCGGTCTCGGCAATAACGCGGTGTTTGCCCATGTGCCTCGCCAGCAGTCCCTGGCCAACCGTATTGTTGATCTTGTGCGCACCGGTGTGATTCAGATCTTCCCTTTTCAGAAGTATCCGGGCGCCGCCGCAATGGCTGCTCAGCCGTTCTGCGTGGTAAATCGGCGAAGGGCGCCCGACAAACAGCGCCAGGTCCCGGTCCAGAAGTTGCATGAAATCGTCGTCACCACGCCAGCGCTGATATGCCTCGGTCAGTTCCTCCAGCGCAGGCATCAGTGTTTCGGATACAAACCTGCCGCCAAAACTGCCGAAATGACCGTCGAGGTCGGGTAATCCTGTCATGAATTATTCCTGATTATGGAGTGTATCTGCCGCTTTAGCGGCATTGATGAAAGACTCGATCAGCCCATGATCCTTGATTCCCGGCCTACGCTCAACACCGCTGGAGACATCCACTGCCCAGGGCCTGACCTGCCTGATGGCCTGGCCAACATTTTTCGCGTCCAGCCCACCAGCAAGCCAGATTTTCTGGCTGCTGCGCGGCACGGCTGACCAGTCGAAAACCTTACCGCTACCGCCAGCACCGCCCGCACCGTGGCTGTCCAGCAACAAGCCGGAGGCATCCGGAAAATCTGAAAATCGCCGCGTCGACTCGCCAGGCTCAGCCATCGGAATGGCTTTGGTAAAGGGCATATCGAATTGCCTGCAAAAATCATTGCTTTCACGGCCGTGAAACTGCAAAAGGTCAAGCGGCGCCAGCGAAATCACGTTGCGAACAAATTCCGCAGGCTGATCCATGAAGAGCGCGACCTTGCCGACCCTTTCCGGCACGTCTTGCAGCAGAAAAAACGCGGCCTCCATGTCAACTTGCCGTGGACTGTTGGCAAACACCAGGCCGATGAAGTCGGCCCCGCAGGACACCGCCCGGATGACATCCTGCTGGCGAGTCAGGCCACAAATTTTTACCTTGATCCGTTCCATTTCAGGGTGCCGGAAACGCCTCGACTTCTGGAATGCCAAATTCGGCCGGATAGCGTACGCCAACGAAATATAAACCGTCACTGCTGGCGGTCACGCCCGCCTGCTTTCGGTCCCTGCTTTCCAATACCCGCCTCATCCAGTTACCCGGTTTTTCCCTGTTTCCGACAAGCAGCAAGGTGCCGACAATATTTCGAACCATGTGGTACAAAAATCCATTGGCCGAAATATCGATATGTACGAGATCACCCTGCCTGGATACCTTTACTCGCGTGATCTCGCGAACCGCATGACGTGCCTGGCAACCGGAAGAGCGAAACGCACTGAAATCATGCTCACCCTCGAGACAAGCCGCGGCACCGTGCATCGCCTCTGCATCCAGCGGTTTTCGACACCAGGCCAATCGCGTGGTATCCAGCGCCGGCCTGACCCATCGGTTCAGAATCGAATAACGATAGGACCGTTCTACTGCTGAAAATCGTGCGTGGAAATCATCGCTGACCTTTCGCGCCCAGAGCAGGCAAATGGATTCGGGTAGATGCGTGTTGACACCGAGCACCCATTGTCTTGATTCACGCGCGGCGCCGGAATCGAAGTGAGCGACCTGGCAGTGCGCATGAACACCGGTGTCGGTTCTCCCGGCACCGAGCACCTTGACCTGCTGGTCGGCGACCCGGGCAATGGCCCGTTCCAGTTCGGCCTGCACGCTGGGGCCATTGGACTGCTCCTGCCAGCCGCAGAACGAACTGCCGTTGTATTCGATTCCAATGGCATATCGCATGATTTCGGGTCATTCCTGGGAAACGGCGCGAAGGTGGACTGTAAGCGCCTGGATGTTGAATGCCCTAGTTTTCCAATTCCTGCATCATACTCTGGGCTTCCCGGACCTGGGCCTCGTTGCCCGTTTCAAGCACTTCCTCCAGCATTTGCCGAGCCGATTCCGGATCGTTCATCGACAGGTAGGCGCGGGCCAGGTCCAGGCGGGTCTCAGGGTCGCTGGTGTCAAGCTCTATCACTTCGGAATCTTCCGCGGGGCCTGCCACTGGCTTGGCCTCGTTTTTCTCCGAAGTTTCGATCTCTTCACCCGGCTCCGGTTGTCCGGAACCAGTATCATGGTCCTCGCCTTCACCGACCGTTTCATCGTTGTCCAGCGACTCAAGAATCTCCTCGGCTTCTGATCTGATCTTGACCACGGTTGCCGACTCCGCATCCGGGACGGCAGCATCCGAATCCGCCCCGATGCGCCTTAAAAGCCAGACCACGACTGCCACCAGCAACAATAAGCCGCCAATCAGCCAGCCGAGCTTACCCTGGTACCAGGGATCTTTTTGCGGTTGCCTGACAAGCACTTCGGGTTGTTCGTCGCCGGACAGGCGATCTTCGCGCAGCGATGACTCCAGTTCCGCCATGTCGCTGCTTTCAACCGTTCCACCCGTCTCTGCCAGTTGTGATTCGAGTTCACGTATGCGCTGCGCCAGGTATTCATTCTCCTGCTGGGCGTTGGCCAGTTCTTCTTCGGTACGCGCCAGGGTCTCACTCAATTCCTCGGAGGAAATAGCACCGGTGGCCGAATCTGCACCCAGGCCACCCGCAGACTGTCCAAGGCCTTCAGATGGCGGTACCAGTTCGAGGCGGCTTTCATCGCTTTCCCCGGCGGCTAGATCCGGGGTTGCGGGGTCTGAAGCCTCCACCGCTGTCTCGGGGGCCAGGTCGGCCAGCACCGGTGGAACATCTTCGACAGGAATTCCCGCGCGAATCGATGCGTAATTGCGCTCCTGGCGCATTGCTTCGAGCATGGCCTGCCGCTGGGTCATGCGGCCTATCTCGGAGTCTGCCGGCATACGCAAAACCACGCCGGTTTTAAGGGAATTGATATTGTTGCCGCCGAATGCATCGGGGTTCAGCCGCTGAATGGCGAGCATGGCCTGGTTGATGCTGAATTCACTGCCCCGGACATGACGCGAAGCGATCGACCAAAGGGTATCACCGCGCTGAACCGGCCCGTACGCGCCAACATCTTCACGAGGTAGCATGTCATCGGCCTGGATTACCGGCGACGGGACAGTCGCCTGCGGCCTGCTTGCCGGAACGGCGTCCGGCGAGCTTCTTTGGGCAACTTCCGGAGCCTCCGCTTCGGCCATTGCGGCAACCGGCTGTGCCTCTGCTGCAGCTTCCGAATCCTGTGGCGTAATCCCGGCGCTATCCGTCTCGGCTTCCGCGGACGCCTGGTCCGTTACACCAGGCCCGGAATCGCCCGGTGCCTCGCCCGGCTCCGTGGGTATGGGCGAGACTGGCTGCACAGGGATTTCCTGCTCGGCCAATTCATCGAAAGGTACCGTTACTGCAGGCTCCACCGGTTCGGAAACCTGCTCCTGTTCCTGCTGTTGCTCGAGCTGCGACGCGGCGGCCAGGTCTTGCTGTTCGGCAGGCAACGGATCAGGTTCGGTGACAGGCCGTGGTTGCGGCTTGATGGTTTCGACGACATCCAGCATTGCGGGATCAGGGTAGTCCTCTGGTTCTTGGGCACTGCGCGTAAACACCGCCGGCGCCGGGGCGCGCGAAGCAATGGTCGGGGGATCGAGGAATAAGGTGTACTCTTTCAACATCCGGCCACCTGACCAGCTCACCTCGACCACGAACTGGACGACGGGGTCCCTGACCGGCAGGCGGCTGGAAACTTCAATACCCGGGCTGTCAGGGTCTGTATTCACCACGAATCGCACCGGCACCGAAAGATTCTGTTGCATGCCGACAAATTCGTAGTCAGATGCGGCCGCCAGTTCGGCCGTAACCGTTGCGAGTTCCTGCGCAGACGCGCTGATCAGTTGAATTCTTGCCGCGATGGGCTGACCCAGGTATGAGCGGACTTCGACGTCGCCCAGGCCCAGTGCATAAGCGCCATTACCGAGCAACATCAGTACCGGGATCATCGCCGTCTTGAGGTGTTTTATCATGTGCCTTTGTCCTGCCAATCCGTGGCTGCGGGCCAGCTTTTTATCATTGTTCGGGGCCGGTCGATTCACTAAAATTCTACTCAGCCTGTTGCCCTGGCGCCAGCACCAGTTGCGCGGGCCTGTATTTGCTGGAGAATTTGCACGGCATTGAGTGCCGCCCCTTTACGTACATTATCTGCCACCACCCACATGTTAATTCCCCGTGGGTGGGTGTGATCCTGTCGTAACCGGCTCACGAAAACCTCGTCCTGGCCGGCGGCATGGGTTACTGCTGTCGCAAATTCCTGCGGCCGGTCCTCGACCAGGCTCACGCCGGGGGCCTGGCTCAACAGTTGCCGTACGCGGTCTATGTCGATGGACCGTTTTGTTTCGAGATGAACCGCTTCAGAGTGACCAAAAAAAACTGGAACACGCACCGCCGTTGCATTAACCCGGATTTCATCGTCTTCGAGTATCTTGCTGGTTTCCCACTGCAGTTTCATCTCTTCGCGAGTGTAACCGTTGTCCTGCAGCGTATCGATGCCGGGTATTGCATTGAACGCAATGGGTTGCGCGAACTGACCCGCCTTGACCTCGCGCATGCCCAGGCGATCAGCGGTTTGCCTGGCCAGCTCTTCCATCCCGGCCCGGCCTGCGCCGGACACCGACTGGTAGGTGGCGACATTGATGCGCTCAATGCCGACTTCCCGGTGTATCGGTGCAATTGCCATGACCATCTGAATGGTCGAACAATTAGGGTTAGCGATAATACTGCCGGGTTTGACACCGCTCAAAAGATGGCCATTCACCTCGGGAACAATCAGCGGCACATCTGCCTCGTAGCGGAATGCCGAGGTATTGTCGATCACGATGGCGCCTGCCGCTGCGGCACGTGACGCATGAAGCCGGCTGACGTCTGCGCCGGCAGAAAATAGCGCGAAATCAACCCCGATAAAATCAAATTCGGCAAGGTCCCCGACGTCCAGGGCATGGCGGCCAAAATTAACCTGCCTGCCGATCGAGCGCTCACTTGCCAGTGCATGGATATGGCACTCACGGCCCAATCGCTGCGCGACAATCGACAACATGGCCTCACCGACGGCGCCGGTTGCGCCCACCACTGCGATGACTGGCTGCTTTACCTTATTCATGGCCGGTCTGGGCACGATGCCTCAAAACATGATCCATCAGCACCAGGGCCAACATGGCCTCGACGATCGGGGTTGCCCTGATACCCACACAGGGATCATGGCGGCCCTTGGTCACTACTTCGACTTCGTTGCCATCCACGTCCAGCCCACGGCACGGCAGGCGCAAACTGGAGGCGGGCTTGAACGCCACGCTGACCCGGATGTCCTGGCCGCTGGATATACCACCGAGTATGCCGCCGGCGTGATTAGACAGGAAACCCTGTTGCGTCATCTCGTCACGGTGCTCCGTGCCCAACTGGGCCACGCAATCAAAGCCAGCCCCGATTTCGACCGCCTTGGCCGCGTTGATCCCCATCATCGCGCTGGCCAGCTCTGCATCCAGTTTGCCGTAGACCGGCTCACCCAGCCCAGCCGGTACACCACTGGCCACGGCTGAAATACGCGCGCCGGTCGAGTCGCCGGACTTGCGCAGGCTGTCCATGTGGGCTTCAAGTTCTGGCACCTTGTCCGGGTCGGGACAGAAAAACGGGTTTGCATTGATGGTCTCGCGGACAAACTGCTGGTCGGTCCGGATAGGCCCCAGCTGGGCGAGCCAGCCATATATCTCGATACCATATTGTTCTTCAAGCCACTTGCGTGCAATGGCACCGGCAGCAACACGCATGGTGGTTTCGCGGGCTGATGAGCGCCCACCGCCGCGGTAGTCGCGAATTCCGTACTTTTTAAAATAGGTGTAATCAGCATGGCCCGGGCGAAACTGACGTGCAATGTCGGTGTAGTCGCGCGGCCGTGCATCGGTATTTTCAATCAAAAGGGCAATGGGGTGCCCGGTTGTTTTACCCTCGAAGACGCCGGACAGAATTTGCACATCATCTTCCTCTCGTCTTTGCGAGGTGTGCCGTGACTTGCCCGTGGCGCGGCGCTCCAGTTGGGCGCGGATGTACTCAGCGTCTATTTCCAGTCCGGGTGGACAACCGTCCACGACGCAACCGATGGCCGGACCATGGCTTTCACCAAAGGTCGTCATCGTGAAAATGCGGCCAAAAGTATTAAATGACATTTGCCTGGGCTTCCAGTGCTGTTTCCAACCGTGAACGATGCACGAGTAATTGCTCCCTGTCCATGATGAATACGCCGTCCCCGCCACGATCAAAGTCAATCCATGTCAACGCAACGCCGGGTAAAGCCCGATGGAGTGCCTCTGCGCTCTCGCCAACTTCGCAAATTAACACGCCCTGCGGCGATAAATACCGGGCTGCGTCTTTCATGATGCGCAGCGGAATTTCGAGCCCACCCGCTGCACTGACCAGCGCCAGTTCCGGTTCCGCTTGATACTCGCCCGGCAAGGCAGCAAATACGTCTTTCGAAACGTATGGCGGATTACTGAGGATCAGGTCGAATGCCTGGGTTGGCAGCTGTGCAAACAGGTCGGACCGGAAGAAGGTAATGCGTTTATCCACCTCGTGCAGTTGCGCATTCTTTCGAGCCACCTGCAGCGCCGCAGCGCTGATGTCGCTTGCCACCAGGCGTGCCGCGGGCATGGCCAGCGCCGTGGCCACCGCCAGGGCCCCGCTTCCCGTGCACAGGTCAAGGATTTCAACGGTGGTTTCCGGATCGAGCCACGGCTCGAACCGGGACTGGATCAACTCTGCTATCGGCGATCGTGGCACCAACACCTGGTCGTTGACCTCGAACCTCAGCCCACAAAACCAGGCTTCACCCAGCACGTAGGCCAGCGGCGCACGGCTGCTGATGCGGCGCTCCAGCAGAGACAGAATTCGTTGCGCTTCGTCAACACTCACATCGCCCTCCGGAAAGCCGTCTCCCGGTGCAATGCCGAGACCGGCCGAGACCAGCCATGCTGCCTCATCCGTGGCGTTCTCGGTCCCGTGCCCGAAAGTAAGCCCGGCATCCTGCATCGCGTTCGAGCAATGATCGAGCAACGCTGTCGCGTCCATGTTTGCCTCAATATTTCAGCAGGGAAGAAGTATAATTCAGCAGCCGCCCGCGATCCCGGCTGGGCGTTCACCTGGGGTTTGATGAAATTGTTCCGGCTGCTCGAAAAACCGGCGTGCGTGGTGCAAGGTTTGCTGCCACAGCGATTCCTGACCGCGATGGTCTATCGCCTGATGCGGATCCGCGCGCCCTGGTTCAAGAACTTTCAGATTCACATGATCGCAAAACTGGTCGGCGTGGACTGGTCCGAGGCGGCCTCGCAGAATCCCCGAGATTACGAGCATTTCAACGCATTTTTCACGCGCGCCCTCAGAGAAGATGCACGCAGTTTTCCCCAGGGTAACAAGATCCTGTGCAGCCCTTGCGATGGAAGGGTCAGCGAACTGGGGCCAATCGAGGAAGATCGCGTTTACCAGGCCAAGGGCAAGAGTTATTCATTGCAGGCTTTGCTGGCCGCAGACCCGCAGGCCAGTGAATGGCAAGGCGGGCATTTTGCGACCATATACCTGTCGCCACGGGACTATCACCGCATCCACATGCCGATGGCGGGCCGGCTGCGCAAGATGATCTACGTGCCAGGGAAGCTGTTCAGCGTGGCGCCCTACACCGTCAGAAACGTCGATGAGCTGTTTGCCATCAACGAGAGGGTGATCTGCATTTTCGATACCGCCGTCGGACCGCTGGCGGTGATCCTGGTCGGCGCCATGCTGGTGGCCGGAATGGAAACGGTTTGGGCGGGGGAGATTACGCCACGCGCCGATCGCGAACTCGAGGTCACCGAATATGGGGATGACGGACCCTGCTTTGAGCTTGGCCAGGAAATGGGCCGCTTCAACATGGGCTCAACCGTTGTATTGTTGCTGCCCGCCAACGCCGTTTCCGGCGCCTTCCGGCACGCACCGGGTGATTCCATCCAGCTTGGCAATGCACTGGCCGATCTTCAAATTTGAACCTGCGCGAATAATTCGACTCAAACTGGGCATGTCTATGAAACTTTTATCCATGAGCCTTTCAACATTGCTTTGTAATATGTTCCTGCTCGCCGCCTCGCCGGCTGCACTGGCCCAGGACGGCGAACCGGAAGAGGCCGAAAAACCAGCCCCAAGCCTGTCCGAGTTGGCTGCTGCAGCAGACCTGGTGGCTTTGGTGCGGGTGCTGGATACCGATTACCAGTACACCCGCAATTTCCCCAGCGGCGGCAGCGCCTTCCTCGAGGTGCTGATTCCTTACAAGGTCAGCAGGCCATTGGAAGATATTCTCGAGGTCTACGAAGAAGGCCTGCACGAGGGTGAGTGCTATTTTGAAAACCCCTCGGTGCTCGAGGAAGGGCGGCGGCACCTGGTATTCCTCAGGTTTCACCCGCAGGTCGAAGACCAGTACCAGGGACTGGATCAGGGCTGCCGGCTCGAAATGCTGGTCACAGCGGATAACGGTTACGCGCTGCGCTACCCACTGAATGGGATCGAGGTTTCAGATGATGTACAGGGCCTCGCCCAACAAATGCGCTACGCCGACGGCTACGCGGTGTTCAAATTTGAAGACCTGCCGGCGGATGAACGCGTGTGGCTGGAAGAAAACGGCTACCTCGCGCGCGAGGGCGAACACTACCGCTACACCCATGGCATTCCGGTCAGCGAGGTCCGAAAACTCATGGGACCCGAAGCGTTGACGCTGGACCGTAGCCTCAAGTAAGCCCGGATTCAGGCAACAATACGATAGCAGGGTTGGTAATGCGTGCCCGGCAGCTTCATGCGGTGATCGGCAACGAAACAACTCAACAAGCCATCCATTGCCGACATGATTTCGGGCTCCCCGCTGATTTCGAACTCGCCTCTTTCACGTATGGTATGAAGCGTATCCGGTTTCACGTTGCCGGCCACGATTCCTGAAAAAGCGCGTCTCAAATTCGCGGCCAGGTCATGGACAGGCAGGCCACGATGTATTTTCAGGCCAGCCATGGCTTCGTGGGTGGGCTCAAACGGAATCTGGAATTCCTCGTCAATCTGAAGCAGCCAGTTAAAGTAATAGGCATCCTTCAGATCGCGGCGCTTGTCTTTGACCTGCAACAGCCCGGTATGCATCTGGCGAGCCACTTCGGCCGGGTCATCAATAATGATGCGGTATTTCGTCGCTGCGACCTCGCCCAGCGTCAGGCGTATAAAGGCGTCGATCTGCTCGAAATAGGTCGCGGCGGTGGCCGGGCCTGTCATGATCACCGGAAACGGCAGTTCATCATTGGCCGGGTTGAGCAGAATGCCAAGCAGGTAGAGAATTTCTTCCGCAGTTCCCGCCCCGCCGGGAAAAATAACGATGCCGTGGCCAAAGCGGACAAACGCCTCGAGGCGCTTTTCAATGTCTGGCATGATCACCAGTTCATTGACGATCGGGTTGGGCGACTCAGCGGCAATTATTCCGGGTTCAGAGATACCGACGTACCGGCCGCCTCGAAAACGCTGCTTGGCGTGCGCAATGGTTGCGCCCTTCATTGGGCCCTTCATGGCACCCGGTCCGCAACCGGTACAGATGTTCAGTTCGCGCAGGCCGATCTGGTAGCCAACCTCTTTCGTGTAATCGTACTCCTCGCGCTGAATCGAATGCCCACCCCAGCACACCACTACATTGGGCTCGGTCTGGGGCTTGAACACCGCCGCATTGCGCAAAATTTCGAACACCGCGTTGGTAATGTCGGCGGAACTGTCGAGGCCCCAGTGCGGATTGTTGCTGATCTCGGTGTCGTAATAGACCAGGTCCCTGATCACCGAGGACAGTAATTCGCGAATGCCCTCGATCATGCGCCCATCCACGAAGGCCGAACCCGGCGCATTGCTCAGTTCAAGCCGGATGCCCCGGTTGACCTGTTGCACCTCGATTTCAAAATCATGGTAGCGCTGCAGCAAGGCTTCGGCATCGTCACCCTGGTTGCCGCTGTTGAGCACAGCCAGCGCGCAACGGCGCAACAGGGCCGCAAGGTCGCCGCGGCTTGCGTCGTGCAGGCGTTCAACCTCCATTCGACTCAGGGTCGTTAGTATGCCTGCCGGATAAATACGGGCATTTACGGAATCAGAGGGCAAGTTTCTCTCCTGGTGCGCACTCATTCGGGTCGCTGATTGTACCCGAAGGTGTAAAAAAAGAGGCCAGCTTTCGCCGGCCTCTTTGGTCACTCCCCATTTAATCGATGGGTTGCTGGTTCAGATCGTGTTCAGAAGTTGAACTCGATACCGAAGCGAGCTTCCCACGCAGAGGCTGATTCACGAACGTCTTCAACTGAACCGTCCCGGAAGCGGGTGAATACAAACTGCCCCTGTTCATTAACCGTATTGTTAATGACCTGAACCGGGAAGAATTCCGCATCGTTAATCACGCCCCAGCTATCCTTGATCAGGTTGCCGATGTTGTAGATGTTGACAAAAATTCTGCCGCTGGTGTCACCCCAGCCCGGCAGTTCCTGCGTGAAGCGGAAGTTGAACCGTGATGACCAGCCAGCATGCCGAGAGTTACGCTCGACATAGGCGCCACGGGCCAGGCCTTCGCGCTCGATAAAGGCATCAAAACCGGCCTGGTCGTCTGCGCCCCAGGCTGAGCCATAGACCACGTTCGGGTCACTCGGGCCACTCGGCACGTATAACAGGTGGCGGCCAAACGGACGGTCATCTTCCTGGCCGGCCGAATCCATCACCCAGCTCTGCGGCTGGCCTTCAGCAGCGTAGCCGTACAGCGTGAAGCGGGTTTCCAGGCCATCAAAGAATTCCTTACCCCAGCTCGCACGCATCGTCAGACGCTGCGGCACCAGGTAGTTGGTGGTGCCCGGAACCGGATCGTCAAGGTCAATCACCGCTGGAGAGGAGAAGTTGGTTTCAGCCGTGAACGAGGTCATCGGAGAGACGTCTTCCGCGTCGTTGTAAGCATAACCAAATTGCAGGTCCAGGCCGTTTTCAAACTGCTTTTGGAACGACAGCGAGAACAGGTGGCTGTCCGGCTCGCGATTTGAATTGGTCAGCATGTAGTTCTCAGCGCCGCAGCCTGAGCAGTTACGGTAGATTGGTGCGCCTGTCGAGGTTTGCCCGACTTCACGCAGAGAAATGTTGCGGTAGAAGGCCGGATCCTGCTGTTTCGAGTACAGGTAATCCACGTCCATGGTCCACTCACCCCAGGGCATATCCCAGGTTGCGCCGAGGGCCACTTTCCATTCAGAAGGCTGCTCGTAATTTGGATCCAGCAGGTTGGTATTCCGGGTAGAGCCGCTGTCGGGGCCGGTGGCAGCCACCTGGTCAACCAGGGTTTGCGGGACGTCGTAGCCCGGGCGGCCCTGGCCGGTCAGCGGGATTGAGCCGTCAAACACCGAATCGGCTCCACTGAAGTTGCGGAACTGTAGTTGCACGTTGGTAATACCGTCGTTGGACCAGGCATTGGACAGCCATACGTTCGGGTTGCCGCCGGAATACAGGCCGATACCACCACGCACGGTCACGTCATCACGCCAGCCCCAGGTAAAGCCGAAGCGCGGCTGCAGGATATCCAGCCCGTCAATGTTGGAGTCGTTACGAACACCGTAGGCCTCTGTTGCCGCGGCATTGAAATTCGGACGGTCGTTGCTGTCAAACCAGTCATAACGCACGCCGAAGACCAGCGACAGGTCGTGATCGGCGATGTACAGCTCATCCTGGATATAGAAAGTATTCAGGTTGTTGGTGTACTGGGCGGCGGCATCCAGTGGGTTATTGGTTCCACCGGCACTGCCGTAGTAGGCGCGGCTCGGACGCCCGAGCTCGAACCTGTCGATGCCGGAAATCGCGCACGCCGCGTCATCGAAGCGGCCCTGCGCGCTGAGCGCAGCACAGAATGCCGGGTTATTGGGAGAATCGTCGAAGTAATCCCACTCGCCGCCGTTGGAGTGCTGGACAAAGATGTTGAACACCGACAGTTCCTCGCGCTCAAATCCCGCGGTAACCACGTGATCGCCGATTAGCCATTGGCCGGTCAGCTTGAAGAAATCGGATTCCCAGTTCAGGTTGTTGGCCTGGCGAGAGTCGTCCGCGCCGAGATAAATGGTGTTGCGTCCGCCGGGAGATTCAACGGTGATCTGGTGGTCACCGAAGTCCTTGGGGCCGACCGTATTCTGGCCGTCGATCATCTCGTTGGTGCTATAGAAAAACTCTGTTGAAAATGAGTCCGTCCACTGGGATGCCAACTTGAGGTTATATGTGGTCTGCTCGGCACTCTTCTCATAAAAGTGGTTGGCAAATTCAAACTCATTCGAATCGTTGTCCGAGGCATTGATCTGGTAGCCATCGGTATAGTTGTAGATCAGCGCGGCATTATGGTTGTCATTGATATTCCAGTCCATGCGAATCATGTACTTTTCATTCTCGCGGGACGTGTTGCCCGGCTGCCCGCCCGGATCATAGTTGTAGAGGTTCTGGGCAATACCGACTACGCGGTCGTAGTCAGCCTTGCTGAGCCAGGGACGCTCGTTACCGTTGCCAGAACCGGCATAACCCATGGCGTTAAACGTCGGGCGCTCTTCTTCTTCGTATGCAGCGAAGATAAACAGGCGGTCCTTGATAATCGGGCCACCTACGTTGAAGCCACGCTTGCGGTTGTTGAAGCCTTCACCACCCACGTTACGGTTAGCGTTACTGACCTCAATTGAATCGGCACGGAATTGCTCGTTATTCCACTCGAACCAGACACCACCATCCCACTCGTTGGAACCAGACTTGGTCACGGCGTTGATGTTGCAAGCCGAGAATCCACCGTAAGTGACATCAAACGGCGCCAGTTCCACGGCAACCTGTTCAATCGCATCGTAAGGGAACGGCATACCGGTTGCAGTCGAGTAGCCATTGTTATTCAGGCCAAATCGGTCATTCATGCCCACGCCATCAAGCGTGACGCTGTTGAACCTGGGATGTTTGCCGGCACAGTTAATTGAGTTACCGCGGTCACCAATATCGGCGTAAATGCGTGGGTCTACGGTATAGACCTCAACGATATCGCGATCGAATGATACGGCGGTATCGAGCTCAAATTCGCTGAACGTGGCGGAAGGCCCGGCAGCGGTATCAATCAGTGCGGCAGTTTGTCCGACCACGACCACTTCTTCCATGGCCGCAGCAGTCTGGAGATTGATGGTCAGGTTGTATACGTCGCCCAGCGTGATGCTGTCGACCGTCACTTCCTTGACGCCGTTGACCGTCACCTTGTACGGGCCGCCTACTGGTAAACGAGCTGCCAAAAATGCACCCGAATCGTTGGATGTGTAGCTACGGGATACCCCGGTGCGCAAATCCTCCACGACTACCTCAGCGCCTTGCACGACGTTGCCGGAAGCATCAAAAATATTGCCCTTGATCGACGACGACGTCGATTGCGCCATGGCTGCCATGGGCGCCAGGGCGATTAGCAGGCAAGCAATGAATTTTACTGAAACCAATGTTGTTCTGTTCATTTGTTACTCCGAATAAGAGAACCGGGTGGCATTATCAGGAACTGCATCAGGGCAGGATTTTCAGGTTTCGCAGACAGGGCCAATGCTGGTCAGTCAGATCCGCTGGAAATCTTCTGCCAAATTTGCCTTCTTTCCATACTCTTTAGTGCGCGCATTGTAACAATAAATTTATTACATTTTCTTAACAAATTGCAGGCCTGTGACATTCATTTCAGAATGTCGCTTCTAGCAATGCGATCTATGTCTTTGTAGTGCCGCGAAAATTACCAATTTGCACTAAATTAAAGTTGCGCAAAATTGCGACGAAATTCTCTAGTCATAGCGCTTTAAGCCGCAAATTCGGCTGCCGGTGATGTCGCACCTACGCTCACGCCGCACCGGAACAGGGCCGTTATCCTCCATGGAGAAATCGAAAACCTGGAAAACACGGGTGTCCTCTGAGTGGTCTTCATCAACATTGAAGGCCCATTTTTCAAGCGCGCGCACTGCAGATTCCTCGAACATCTCGGGGGGCGAGGCATCCACCACACGGATATCGGTCGGTTCACCAGACTGGCTGATTGAAAACTCGAGCCGGACATGGCCTTCGAGCCGTTTGCGCCGGGCCTTGAATGGATAGACGGGTGCGACCACGCTGTTGGCCCTAACCTCGTAGGTATCCGGTTCCTGCGCACGTATGACTTGCTCGCCCGGATTGGCGGGGTCGGCCATCAATGGCGCAGCGCTGGCCAACATTTCCTGGGCAAATTGGTCATGCGCGGGAGGCGCCACGGGAATTTCAATTTTTTCGAGCACCGGATCGGGCACGACCTTTTTACTGGATTCCAGCGCCGCAAGGCGCTCCCGTTCCGCAGCCTGCTGGGCAGCACGATAGGCAGCCAGGCGCGCCTGGCTTTCCTGTCGCTGTAGCCGCAATGACTCGCGAAGCTTGCCAAGGCCGGTGAACTCGTTCAGCCCCTCGGACCAGGCAGCGCGGTCAAAGCCTTCCAGCGATCCGGGTAAGAACATCGCAACCGGGTCTTCGACGCCTGCTTCGGCAGACTGGCGTCCGAGATCAATTCCGTGTCGTGCACTGAGCGAGACCGCGACCGCGATACTGAGCATTAGTGCAAATTGTGCAAATCCACCGTGGTTACGGGGCAGTTCCCTTTGCACGATTCGGCGCACCCGGTGCACCAGGTCGCCGCCAGTGGCCGCCAGGGCCACCGCGTTCTCCGGCCCGCGAAGGCTTTCGATATTGGCCAGTGCACGAGCGTAAATGACAGGTTTGCGGCAGCAATTGACTACCAGGTCATCGCAACAGTGCTCGCGTTCCTGGCGCACCTGCCGTGACATCCAGCGAATTGCCGGGTGATAGAAAAACAAGGTTTCAATGACGATTTGCAGCAGGTTGAACACGTAATCGTAGCGCCGCACGTGACCAAGCTCGTGGGCAATCACCATTTCAAGCTGATCCGCCGGCAAGCGGGATATGACCGATACCGGCATCAGGATGACTGGCTTCAACCAGCCGATCACCGTCGGCACCTGCACCCGGGTCGATTGCAGGATTCTTACGGCGCGCCTGATTCCAAGTCGTAACTCGAGTGCTCTCAAGACCCGGACCAGGTTTTCACTGACCGGGTGGGTATGCGTTTGCACCAGGCGACGAGCACCCAGCCAGCCGAGAAACGCCCGCATTGACAACAGTGATACGCCAATTGCCCACAACACGACGACCAGAGGCAAGATGGGTTCGACACCGGCAGTGAGTAGCTGCGCAACAGAAGGGTTCAGAGCGAAGGCCGTGGTCGATTCCCCGGCGCGGGCAAATGCCGACGCAGCCGATGAGCCACGCGGCGCGTAATACACCATGAATGTAGCGACAGGTAGAACAACGCACGCCAGGAATCCAAGCATGCCTGCCCAGTATCGCACCACCGCCCTGCGGCCGGATGCCAGCCAGCAAATCAGTCCGAACAGGCCCGCGATGCACAAGCCCTGCCAGAGGAAATGGACGAGGGTCCATCCCAACGCGGTAACCAGTGATTCAAATTGGGGCCAATCGGGCATGATCAGTTCTCCTCGATCTCCGACAGCAGTGCCTGGATCTTGTCCAGCTGGGCCTGGTCAGCCTTGGGCGAGTTACCCAGTGCCTGGAGTACCAGTTGCGACGTCGATCCGTCAAACAGCCGATTGGTCAGGTCGGACAGGAAACTCGTCTGTGTTTCCGATTTACTCACGACGGCCCGGTAGACATGGGCCCTGTTGGAGTCGTCTCGCTCAACCAGTCCTTTTTGATGCATAACTTGCAGCATCTTCAGTGCTGTCGTATATCCGCTGTGCTCTTGTTCGTTCAACGCTTCGTGCACTTCCCTGACCGTGCAGTCACCGCGATCCCACAATATACCCAGGATGTTCAACTCGGTTCTTGTTGGCCTGGGCAGGTTTCCACTCTTACTTGCCATGATATTGCTCCCTCTGTCTCAATACCGGGCCTCGCGACTGTCCGCCACGCATACCCGGTCTGCAAGTACCAAAAGTAACGCTTTTCTCACGAAATTTATCGTACCCCACTGTCCGTAGGCGGGCAAGTTCGCATTGCCCGGCCTGTGCGGTGATTCCATGGAGCGGCAAGCAGCAAAGCTCGCATTCAACAGGGGCTTTCTATAGAATATGCGCCCTTCAACGGGGTGTAGCTCAGCCTGGTAGAGCGCTGCCTTCGGGAGGCAGAGGTCGGAGGTTCAAGTCCTCTCACCCCGACCAAATAGAAAAAATTTGGCCGCTCTCACTTTTTGTGAGCGGCCATTTTTCGTTTTGGTCGGGGAGTTGGAACCGAATCAGAGGTTCACAAATTCGCCGGGAGCGAATTTGAACGTCGAGCGCAGCGAAGACGGCCCCCCTGGGGGTGGAGTACAGGGACGTACGTCATAACTCCTCTCACCCCGACGCCCTAAACGATTCTCTCCACGTGTCCCCGGTGCACCAGGCTGTGCACGATGGCGCCCACCACCAGTGCTTCGACCACCAATACCGCCTGGCGACCGCCGAGCGGCAATAGTGACTCGGACAACAAGTATCCCACCACGGTCAGTGCGGAAACCAGCAACAGCAGGATAAACGCGATTTTGCGTCCGAAGATCGGCTGCACGATCATCCACAGAACCAGGCCCGTGCCGAGGCGGTGCAGGACGATTGCCAGGGCTAACTTGCCGGAATTTCCAGCGCTGCTGGCAGCAAGGCCGGCGCCATCCAGGGCCGCGTGCAGTGCCAGGCCAGCCAATGCCAAGACCAGCGATGCGAGGTGGAACGTGTGGGCAGATTTTTTCAGCGATGTTTCGAGCAAACCCGGAAACAGGTAACCGCTGGCCATCAACAGCAGCGCGGTCCAGCCCAGGCCCGACAGCGTTTCGGGGACCAGCATAAACACTACGACCACGACGAGCACCGCAACAATCACGCGGTCAAAGGCCTTGGCGACCAGCCCGCCAGTTTGCAGCCACTGGTACAGCAGGGGCCCGGCAAACAGCGTCAGGATGGAGAGAATGAGCAAAATGTCGTCCTTTTAAAAACAATCAGCCAAGGGCAGCGCAATCATACCCAGTTGTTGCCTTGTTGGCGCGCCGGACCTTCACGTCTTCTCAATTGCAGCCAGCACCGCGAGCACTTGTTAGAATGGGGCGAGGCGGGAATGAGTGCAGCATGGAAACTTCGCGAATCGAAGCATTGATTACTGAGCATTGCGATGATGAGCAGGCCGAAGGGGATCTGCTGGAGTTGTTATCCGTCGTAGCGGATCGTAATGGCGCCGACCCCGGCGAGAAAGAACTGAAAAAAGGGGCCCGGTTCGTGCTCGGTTATATCAAGCAGGTGCCCTACATGCTGAAGGTTGCCACGACGGCGGCAGACAACGTCGGGCTGAATGCAGAGATGGAACACATCCTGGAGATGGTCCGCTCCTACTGGGCGCAGGATCTCGACGTGATTCCGGACCACCTGGGCGTGATTGGCTTACTGGATGACGCCTATTGTTCGCTGACAAGCCTGCAAGCCGTATCAGACCACTACCAGCTGCAAACAGGCAAATACCTGTTTCCGGATGACTTGACGGCAGCCAACCGCATGATGCGCCAAATTATCGGTGAGCCTTACATCACGGATCTTGACCGTTTCGTCACCAATGCAATCCGCGAGGCGGGTGTCATGCAGGCCATGAAAGCCCTCGCTTCACCTGATAAGCAGCAGCATTTCGCCAGCCAGGCCAATATCTGGAATCATGGACCGGTCGGTGAAGTGGCCAGGGATCACCTTGCCGAACTAGGCCTCAACTGAAGGTTTACTCAGATTTCTGCAAAGGCCCTGCGGCTCAGATTGACCGGGGCACCATCGGTCACCAGCACGTCGTCTTCAATCCTGATACCCCCAAACGGGGCCAGCGATTCGACCTTGTCCCAGTTGATCGCACCGGTGTCTGAGTCGCGACGCCATTTTTCGAGCAGGCTGGGAATGAAGTAAAGCCCCGGCTCGACAGTCAACACATTGCCCGCTTCCAGGACGCGTGTCAGCCTCAGGAATGGATGGCCTTCTGGCCTGGGTATCGGGGTGCCATCGGCATCGGCGAACAGCCCTGCAACATCATGCGTCTGAATCCCCAGAAAGTGACCCAGGCCATGCGGAAAGAACACGCTGCTCAGGCCTTGTTGGACTGCTGATTCGGCGCTTGTGTTGATAATCCCGAAGTTTTCGAGGATGGACGCAATGCGGTGATGCGCCTGGATGTGCAAATCCCGGTAGTCGCGGCCGGCGCGCATATCATCACACAAGCCCAACTGCATTTCGTCCATGGCCGCAATCATGTCGGTGAATTCACCATCTGCGCAGGCATAGGTCCGCGTGATGTCCGAACAGTAGCCCTGGTGGGTCGCGCCCGCATCGATCAGGAAAGAGCGGCTGGACCGTGGCGCGGCCAGGTCATGGTCCTGGTAATGCAACACGGCGCCGTGATCGTTCAGCGCAACAATGTTGCCGTAAGGCAGCTGGTGGTCCACCAGCCCGCAGGCCTGCAGGTATCTCATGTGAATCTCATACTCACTGCAGCCCTGCCGGAATGCCGCCTCTGCAGCCAGGTGCGCGGCCGCAGCTGTTCGGGCTGAAGCCGCGATACAGGCGATTTCATATTCAGTCTTGGCGCTTCGCGCAAGGTGAATACGATTCACGAGCCGTTCAGGGTTACGCACCTCCCCTTCGACGCCTGCAAGGCAAGGCGCATCGCCGATATAGGCGGTTCTGACCGACATGTGGATGTTCTGCCAGGCAAGGGGGTCCTGCACGGTAATGACTTCGAAATGATCGGCCCACCAAGCTTCCGGATCTGCGGGCGGCAGGTACCAGTAGTCGTCAGGTTGGTAATACACCAGTTTGGGCTTTTGGCCCGCCTGCACGAACAACACCGAGTCATGGTGGTGCGTCAACGGTAGCCAGTGCACAAAATGCGGGTTGGGGCGGAACGGGTAGTGATAATCGTCGAGAAAACTGATGATCTGGCTGCCGGCGTGAATCACTGCAGCTTCGAAGCCCTCGGCCGCCAATGCGGATTCCCAGCTGTCCTGGCAGTACGCAACGTGTTCGGCGTAATGGTCGGTGGTGGTCTGTTGTTCAATGGTCATGGACAATACCCTGTTTGGCAGACGCGCAAGCGATACTGGAAATCATCTCCAGGCGCACACATATTTGGCGTTCCGCGTGTGCATATTATTGATAACATGCAAGCACGTGCGCTGTGAAAGCACAGCACTTTAGACCCTGAACAGAGCCTTGGCAAACAACATGAGCATTCGCCTGTACAACACCTTGACCCGCGACAAGGAAGACTTCAGCCCGCTCAACCCGGAACGGGTGACGATGTATGCCTGTGGTCCCACCGTCTACAACTATGCACACATCGGTAACGCCAGGCCAGCCGTAATATTTGACCTGCTTTATCGTGTACTGGAAAAAAGTTACCCGGGCACCGTGTATGCGCGAAACATTACGGATGTAGATGACAAGATCAACACCGCGGCGGCGGAACAGGGCGTGCCCATAGACGTGGTTTCGCAGCGTTACACCCAGGCCTACCACGAAGACATGGCAGCCCTGGGCGTCGGTAAACCTACCGTGGAGCCGCGGGCTACCGACCATATCGGCGAGATCATCAGCATGATCGAGCGCCTGATCGAGGCGGGCCACGCCTACGAGGCCGAACAGCACGTGCTGTTCAATATCACTTCCTACGATGAGTACGGTCGCCTGTCACGCCGCGATTTCGAAGACATGGTGGCCGGCGCACGCATCGAGGTTGCGCCATACAAGAAACACCCGGGCGACTTCGTGCTGTGGAAACCGTCCACAGACCCCCTGCCCGGCTGGGATAGCCCCTGGGGCTGGGGCCGGCCGGGCTGGCACATCGAATGTTCGGTCATGGCGGAGAAACATCTCGGCAACACCATTGATATTCATGCCGGCGGCCAGGACCTTGTCTTCCCGCACCATGAAAATGAAATTGCGCAAAGCGTCTGCGCCCACGAAGGCGCACCGTTTGCGCGCTACTGGCTGCACAATGGTTTTGTCACGGTCAGCAAGCGTAAGATGTCCAAATCACTGGGCAATACACTGGTTGTTCACGACCTGTTGAAAATGCATCCCGGGGAAGCGCTGCGCTACCAGTTGCTCAGCGCCCATTACCGGCAACCCCTGGACTGGTCAGACGAGGCACTGGAACAATCACGGCGCACCCTTGACCGAATGTATTCTGTATTGCGCGATGCGGCCGAAAAAGCCGGGCCATTGAGCGCTGCCGATGAGCCCGGAAAGGCTTTCCTGGACGCGTTGCACGATGACATCAACACGCCCGATGCACTGGCCGAACTGAATCGTATCTCGCGCCTGCTGGCGCGCAGCGAAGATGTCAGCGAAATCCGTCAACTTGCCTCCGAGCTGCTGGCGGACGGCGCCTTGATCGGGCTGCTTCAAAAGGATCCTGCAGCCTGGTTCGAGCAGGGCAGCAGCGACGTGGACGATGCAGAGATAGACCGGCTGATCGCCGAACGCCAGGCCGCCAGGGATCAACGAGACTTTACGCGTTCGGATGAGATCAGGGATCAGCTTGCAGCCATGGGGATCGTACTGGAAGACGTGGCGGGTGGTACACGCTGGCGCAAGGACCGTTGAGTGATGAGTGAAATTGACACGCGTCAGCGCGAAGTTGTTTCGGAATTCAGCCTGTTCCCGGACTGGCTGGATCGCTACCAGTACCTGATTGACCTGGGGCGTAAACTGCCGCCGCTTGATGCCGGCGAACTCAACGACGGCAACTTGCTAGACGGCTGCCAGTCACGCGTTTGGCTGGTCACCGAGGGCAACCGTGAGCGCCTCGATATTCGCGCCAACAGCGATGCAGCAATCGTGTCCGGATTGATTGCGCTGCTGATCAGGGTGTATTCCGGTGCCGCTCCCGGCGAGATCCTCGACAGTAAACCGAAGTTTATTGAAGACCTGGGCCTCGCCCAGCACCTTTCGCCGACGCGGGCCAATGGATTGCATGCCATGTTGACGGCCATCAATCATGCGGCCCGGGAAGCCCTGGCCTGACGGAACAACACGCTGTCCGGGGCGCGATCGACCCCATCCGGATTGCCTAGCGAGAATCACCCATTTGCTTCTGGCGCAGTTCCCAGCGTTCCTGGGCGTCAAGGCATAAGGTCGCGATTGGGCGTGCTTCGAGGCGTGCAAGGCCGATTTCCTCACCCGTTTCATCGCAGTAGCCGTATTCACCGTCATCCAGCCGGTTCAGGGCCTTGTCAATCTTGTTGATCAGCTTGCGGTAGCGGTCACGGGTACGGAGTTCAAGACTGTTTTCGGTCTCGCGCGTGGCGCGTTCCGCTTCATCGCCCACGTCCCGAACCTCTTGCCGGAGGTTGCTGATGGTTTCGCGCGATTCCTCGACCAGTTCTTCGCGCCACGAAATCAGCTTTTGCCGGAAATATTCCTGCTGCTTGGGCGACATGTACTTTTCTTTTTTAGTTGGCCGGTAGTTTTTGGGCAATTTCACGCGTGAACTGGACATAATTAATAACGAAACTCCTTGTAATTTCAATAATATTTGTATAAGCTATTGAAATATATAATATTTTTATCTAAAAAGTCTACCCGAAGGTATTTGAAGATGCAGTGTTATAGCCGAACTTTGCCCTCCGGGCAAGTTTTAGAGTCAAAAATTTCATGATTCAGACCGGCATATTGGCGGAGAAGTTCCTGTTATGGCTGATCCGCGTTTACCAGCTCACGCTGAGACCCGTCATGGGTCAGCATTGCCGCTTTACACCCAGTTGCTCGGCGTATACCAGCGAGGCGATCAGGCGGCACGGTGCGCTCCGCGGCAGCTGGCTAGGCATCAAGCGTATCGTGCGCTGCAACCCCTTTTGCGAAGGCGGTGAAGACCCGGTGCCATGAACCTGACCCGCGGCGCTCATCAAGTTACAATGCCGCGCACCCTGCCCCGTCATTCAAGAGAACAACCATTCGATGAGCGAAACGATAATTTTCAAACAGGCATCCCTGGTCAACGAAGGCAAGGTTTACGAAAGCGACCTTATGCTCAAAGCCGGCCGAATCGAGCGCATTGATGCTTCTATCTCCGCACCAGACAATGCCAAGATTGTCGATGCATCCGGTATGTTTCTTCTGCCTGGTGTCATTGATGACCAGGTGCACTTTCGCGAACCGGGGCTAACCCACAAGGGGGATATCTATACGGAGTCCCGCGCGGCAATTGCCGGTGGCGTCACCAGCTTCATGGACATGCCCAATACCCGGCCGCCGACCCTGAACGATGCCGAATTGATGAACAAGCTGAGCATCGCAAAGCGCAACGCGGCGGCCAACTATGCTTTTTATTTTGGTGCCAGTAACGACAATATCGAGGACATACGCAATATCGATACGACGATCTGCTGTGGCGTCAAGGTTTTCATGGGCTCATCCACCGGAAACATGCTGGTTGACGACGACGACACGCTGGCCGCCATCTTCCGCGACGCACCGCTGCCTATCGCAACGCATTGTGAATCCACGCCGATGATCGAGGCTAACCTGCGCGATGCACTGGATCGTTACGGCGCGGAAATACCGGTCACCGAGCATCCTCGCATCCGCAGCGAAGAGGCGTGCTATGCATCTACCCTCAAAGCGGTCACGCTGGCACGCGAAAATGACGCTCAACTGCACGTACTTCACCTGTCCACGGCGCGCGAATTGGATCTATTCGAGACAGGCCCGGTTGGCGGCAAGCGCATTACCGCCGAAACCTGCATTCATTTCCTGCACTTCACCGACGCCGACTACGAGGCTTACGGAAACCGCATCAAATGCAATCCCTCGGTCAAAACTGCTCAAGACCGGGACGCATTGCTTGCCGCGCTCGAAAGCGGCCGCCTGGATATCATTGCTACTGACCACGCGCCCCACACGTTGGAAGAAAAAGCGCTCACTGATTACCGTAAGGCGCCGTCGGGCCTGCCCCTGGTCCAGGACACGCTGCTGGCGGCCCTGGAACTGGTGGAGGATGGAAAGATGAGTCTTCAGACCCTGGTTCGCACCATGTGCCATAACCCGGCACGCCGTTTCCAGGTGCGCGAGCGCGGCTTTTTGCGCGAGGGATACCATGCCGACCTGGTCCTGGTTGACCCGGCAGCCACCACCGAAGTGACCGCCAAAAGGGTGCTGTCGAAATGCGCCTGGTCGCCCTTCGAAGGGCGTACCTTCAGGCACCGCATCGTATCGACCTGGCTCAATGGTGTGCTGGCTTTTGATGGTGACAAAGTGATTGAACACGGTGCTGCGCAAGCCCTGGAATTCGACAGGCTGGTACCCTGACCTACGCAGATCAAATTGCAGCTGGGAAAAATCTGCTACAGGCAAAGGCGGCATACCAGTACCTGGCACGCCACCCTGCAACCTCGCGGTTGGTGGGAAGGATATTTTCAGATTCTAATTGATTCATAGAAAAAAGAGTGCCACAGGCCTTCTGACTTACGTGAGCCAGGAGGGCGTGCCGGTGATTGCATATCGGGCCCTATGAAACAGGGATGTTTCATCGGAGCCCCCAGGGACGGGTTCACGGCGTGCCCGATAGGTAATTACCGGCGCGCAATTCTGGCCTGCAAATGCGGAAACTCTTCTTGTAACCGCGCCTAGATAACAGAGCGCCAATCATCACTTCCTTTCCCTTATAATCTGCGGCTTGCGTTTTGGAGAACAAGCAATGGGATTCCTGAAGGGTAAAAAAGCCTTGATTGTCGGTGTCGCCAGCCCGCGCTCCATCGCCTGGGGTATTGCCAACGCGATGCATGAACAGGGCGCTGAAATGGCATTTACTTACCAGACCGAAAAGCTTAAAAGCCGGGTCGACAAGATCGCCGAACAGTGTGGTTCCAACATCGTTTTGCCATGCGATGTCGCGTACGACGAACAAATCGAAGACGTGTTCGACGGTTTGTCCCGGCACTGGGATGGACTGGACATCATCGTCCATTCAGTGGGGTTTGCACCGAGGGACCAGCTGGAAGGCGATTACCTTGACGTGGTGACGCGCGAGGGCTTCCGAATCGCCCACGACATATCTTCTTACAGTTTTGCCGCGCTGGCCAAGTCCGGCCGTGCAATGATGAAGGGAAGAAATGGCGCCTTGCTGACCCTGAGCTACATGGGCGCCGTACGCTCGATGCCGAGTTACAACGTCATGGGCCTGGCCAAGGCCAGCCTGGAAGCCAATGTCAGATACATGGCGCAAAGCCTCGGACCACACGGTCACCGTGTCAACGCGGTATCTGCGGGGCCAATCAAGACCCTGGCAGCAGCGGGCATTTCCAAGCTCAGACTCATGCTGGATCACGTCGCATCGACGGCGCCCATGCGCCGTAACGTGACGATTGAGGAAGTGGGAAACGTCGCAGCGTTCCTGTGCTCAGACCTGGCGTCCGGGGTCACAGGTGAAATCACCTACGTCGATTCCGGCTATAGCATACTCGGCATGGCCGAATTGTCAGGAGACGACCCGGCCTGATTCCAGGTTTCGATCGACGGCTATTGCAGTTGTTCCTCGAACACTTCTACCTGGGCAGCTAATCGCAGCTGTTCCATGAATCCCCTGGCTTCGATGCTGGCCGTGGCATTGGCGATCTGGCGCCGGTACTGTTGCGAAGCACTGCCGGGCGCCTGTGCGAGGCTGCCATCGGTCACATCGTAAAGCTCAACCACTGCGAACCCGGTCGAAGTTTCCAGTAAAGCCCGCCCTGTTGTATCCGCTGGTGGGGCCGCCAGTCCAAACACGTTCTGGACCAGGGTCGGGTCAGGTACGAAACTGCGACGGGTCACCGCTTCGTTGTCGGCCACCTCGTAGCCCGCTTGTTGAGCGGCTTCTTCAAGGTTTGAGGATCCGTTGTTTACCGCATCAAGAATGTCTTGAGCGACCTGGCGCGCTGCCTCCAGGGCTGCTTCCTGTTTCAGCAGACCAATCACCTGCTCCCTTACCGCTTCGAGTGGTTTCAGGCTGGCCGGAAAATGTTCCCTGACCCTTAAGACCAGGAGATGATTCACGTCCAGGTCAATCGGGTCGCTGGCCGATCCCTGGAGCAGCACGAGTTCGGAAAAAGCAGCATTGATCACTTCCGGATTAGCCGCCACCCCTTCCCCGCCAGCGCGACTGAAAGGTCCGGCCACTTGCACTTCCAGCCCAAGATCCATTGCCGCCGCTTCCAGGGTTGTCGGGTCTTCGTAGATCAGGTCAATCAGGCGATCCGCCTTGTCAATAAATTCACGCTCGGCCTCTTCGGCCTGGTGCTCTTCAATCAAGATCGGCCGTGCTTCTTCGTAGCTCATGCCGCTCGATGCTTCGATCTCACGCAGTTGAATCACGTGCCAGCCGAACGACGTCTGGACGGGATCCGAAATCGGGCTGTCAAGGGTCAATTGATACATGGCATTTTCAAATGACTCGGACATGATGCCGGGTTCGAGCCAGCCCAGGTCGCCGCCGAGTTCCGCAGAGCCAACATCATCAGAATTGCTGCGCGCCAGCTCTGCGAAATCCTCACCGGCGCGCGCGCGGTCCGCCAGGTCCTGTGCTTTCTGGCGGGCGGTTTCAATGACTGCCTCGTCCTCGGTAGCACTCGCCTCGACCAGGATATGCGACACCTGGCGTTGTTCTGGGCTGATAAATCGGCCTTTTTGATCTTCGAACCGGGACCTCAGAAAATCTTCGTCGGGTTCCGTACCCGCGTTGATATTGACGGTATCCAGCTCGAGGAACTCGATGGTGACCATTTCCTCGGACTGGAACATTTCCGGATTGGCATCGTAATAAGCCTGGATCTGTTCATCGTCGGGATCCGCCGAATCGGTCGAATCGACCGGGTCGACGATCACCGAACGGAAACTCCGGGTTTGATCCTGCAGGCTGACGAAATTCTGCAATTCGCCGGCAGTGGAAAAACTGCTGGACAACAAGCCTGTCGGCAATTGCGACATGACGTATTGGGTTCGCATCTGCTGTTCGAACTGGCTGACGCTCAGGCCCTGGCCGGCAAGACGGTTCAGGTAGACCTCCTGGTTGAACTCTCCGTCCAGTTGAAATGCGGGTAAGTCGCGAATCTCCTGCGCGAGGCGTTCGTCGTCGACGTCAAGCCCGATGTCAGAAACAGCCTGGGTCAGCAGCTCCTGGTCGATCAGCGAATCCAGGTGTCGCCGTCGCTCTACCACTGATTCGAATGCAACAGGGTCGAATGACTGGCCCATCAGGGAACGCATACGGTTGCGGTAATTGGAAAAACTCTGGGTAAAGTCGTTGACCGTGATGTCGGTGTCGTTGACACGCGCCACCAGGTTCTCGGTGCCGGAAGAGAAGTAACTGTTTACGCCGACAAAGGCAAACGGAATGATCAAAATTCCGAGTACGAAAAATGCCAGAATGCCGGACAACCTATCTCTGATTGATTGCAAAACCATGAAACGTCAGACCACCTTTATTGATAATGATTCGGGTAATGAAAAGGGCGCCAATCCGGCGCCCTTCTCTTTGCTTACTGGCGGAGTGGACGGGACTCGAACCCGCGACCCCCGGCGTGACAGGCCGGTATTCTAACCAACTGAACTACCACTCCCAGCAATCTTGGTGGGTGCTGACGGGCTCGAACCGCCGACCCTCGCCTTGTAAGGGCGATGCTCTCCCAACTGAGCTAAGCACCCGTAAACGGCGCGTTAGTTTACGGCATCCTTAAGGGCTTTACCAGCCTTGAACGCAGGGTTATTTGATGCCTTGATCTGGATGGTTTCGCCGGTACGTGGGTTGCGGCCGGAACGGGCAGCGCGGTGACGTACGGTGAAGGTACCGAAGCCGACGAGGGATACGGTGTTGCCCTGCTGCAGGG
>JABDJL010000107.1 GCA_013002505.1 Lysobacterales bacterium
GTATGGGTGCCAGGCGGATCGTTTATGTTTCCTGCAATCCCGATACGCTGGCATCCGATGCAGGGCTGCTGGTCCGGGAGCATGGGTTTACACTGGCTGCAGCGGGCGTCATGGACATGTTTCCGCATACCACGCACATCGAATCCATGGCGCTGTTTGAGCGCGACTAATACAGGAACACAGTAGTAGTGACACAGCAATTCCATATTGAGAATACGGTCTTGATCGGCACCGAGGGGCCGCATCTCAGCGAGCGCGACCGGGCGCACCTGGCGCATCCGGCCACCGGCGGAGTGGTGTTGTTCACGCGTAATTTCCAAAGCCCGGAACAAATCAGCAAGCTGGTCGCAGACATGCGCGATGCCAGCGACCGTGAACTCCTGATCACCGTCGATCACGAAGGCGGCCGCGTGCAGCGTTTTCAGAAAGGCTTTACCCGGCTGCCGGCGTTGGCCGTGCTGGGCAAAATCTACGTCGACTACCCGGAACGCGCCGTCGACCTGGCCTACCGTCACGGGCGGGTAATGGCCACTGAATTGCTGCTGTGTGGCATCGACATGAGCTTTGCGCCGGTGCTCGACCTGGACCGCGAAAGCTGCGTGATCGGCGACCGTGCTTTTGCCAGGGACCCGGCAGCCGTTTGTGCCCTTGGCGGCCACTACCTGGCGGGTATGCATGATGCCGGCATGAAGACCTGCGGCAAGCATTTTCCCGGCCACGGCTCGGTCGAAGCCGACTCGCACGTTGCCGATGTGTGCGATAAACGTCCGTTGGCAGATATCGAATCACTTGACCTGCGGCCGTTTCGAGAACTGTTGCCGCAACTCGATTCAGTCATGATGGCGCACGTGGTTTACCCGGCCGTGGATGAGCGCCCCGCCGGCTATGCAGACACCTGGATCAGGCAGCACCTTCGGCAAGGCCTCAACTACCGCGGCGTGGTGTTTTCAGACGATCTTGGCATGCATGCCGCGGCCTTCGCGGGTACACTGTTTGAGCGCATGCGGCTGTCGCTGGAGGCCGGTTGCGATGCGGTTTTGGTGTGCAAGCCCGGAGACGTCGAGGCGCTTTATTCGGCCCTGCCTGCGACCGGTCAGGCAGTGGCTAATCCGCTGGCGAAACTGCGCGGGCACAACCCGCATACCGAACAAGAACTGGCCAGTGTCGGCGAATGGCGCCACTGGCAGCAATCACTGAAAAACCTGGAGAAATCCCAATGGGCTTAGCACCCGCAATCCAAGGTCACCCGGACCCCGATTCCTTGCTCGAAAAATCTACGGTTTTATTCACGCGCGAGCAGGTTTCCGAGGCGCTGGACAAGATGGCCGAGGAGATCAATGCGTTTTACGGCAACGAGTCGATTGTCATGATCGCCGTCATGACCGGCGCCATCATGCCGGCAGCGTGGCTGGCGACGCGGTTGAAAATGCCGATGCAGATGGATTTTGTTCATGCCACAAGATACCAGAGCGGCCTGCATGGGGCCGAACTGGAGTATCGCGTACCGCCGCGCATGGACCTGGAAGGGAAAAAAGTACTCGTCGTGGACGACATTTTCGATGAAGGCGATACGCTGGCCGCGATCAAGGGGTCTGTCGAGCAGCGCAAGGCTGAATCGGTTCACATGGCCGTGCTGACACGAAAAATGCACAACAGGGGCTTGCCTCGGGATTTCGCTGATTTTGTCGGGCTCGACGTGCCCGATGTTTACGTTTTTGGTTGCGGCATGGATGCCTACGAGGAATGGCGCCACCTCGATGAAATCCTGGTGCTTAACAGTTAAGGCGGTGCCCGGCAGGTGAGGACACTCGGACTGATCGGCGGTACAGGCCTCGATGAATGGGGGGCTTCGGGCCAGGAGATAAGCGCCGACACGCCTTACGGCGCGCCTTCCGGGCCGATACAGGTCTACAATTTCGAACATGTCCGCTTGTTGTTCCTGCCGCGTCACGGTCGCGATCACCAGATCGCACCGCACGCAGTGAATTACCGCGCCAATATCTGGGCGCTGAAGCAGGCCGGGGCCACTGAAATTATCGCCGTCAACGCCGTCGGTGGTATCCGCCCGGGCCTGGACCCTGGCGCGCTGGTATTGCCGGACCAGGTGATTGACTACACCTGGGGGCGTCAGCACAGCTACAGCGGTGGTTCTGGTTCGGCCCTGCAACACATCGACTTTACAAGCCCGTTCAGCAGCAGCTTGATGGCCGAGTTGATATCGGTGGCAGGCATTGCCAGCATCCCGCTCATAGAAGGTGGCTGCGTCGGCGTGACCCAGGGGCCGCGGCTCGAAACCGCGGCGGAAATTCGCCGCTTGGAGCGCGATGGCTGTGACGTGGTGGGCATGACGACCATGCCCGAGGTGTCACTGGCAGCGGAACTTGGGTTGCTCTACGCGAGCATTTCGATGGTGGTGAACCCGGCTGCCGGAAAGGGCGCTTCGGTTATTGACATTGACGAGGTGGAACGCTGCGCAGCGGCGGCTTCCGAACAGGTTCGCCGCTTGTTGCAAACCATGCTGAACGGCCCGGTTCAGGCCTCTAGCGACACCACGTAAGGCCCGAATTGCCGCGTGATCTTTGTCGGTTCACCGCTAACCCGGTGCAGTGACTCGAAATCAACGTCCTCGATGACCTCGCTGCGAAACACTTCGCGGTCGCCGAGAAACAGGCGAAAGTACAGGTCCGGATTACGCTCGCCCGGTGAATCTCCGGACATGATGTCGCTGACCGGTATCAGGAAACTGGCTTTTCCGTCTTCGTCGAGGCCTGCGCGGCCAAGCCGGTCATCGACCAGGATATCCTGGTCAAAAATACGTGCTTGCCACTGTTCGCCACGCAAGGGTTCGCCGTGCGGGTCGAGAAACTGGACGATGGCGCGAAACAGCCCGGAAGTCTTTCCGTTCATGGTAACGATCCCCTTCTTGATTTGGTTTGAATTGGCGTTGCCGCCACGCTTTGAATGCGATAGCTTACTGCGGTGAATCCTCCGTTTCCACACCTGCTTGCGCCCCTCGAACTGGGTCACCTTCATTTACGCAACCGCGTTCTGATGGGATCCATGCACACGGGCCTCGAAGATCGTGCGCGCGATTATCCCCGCCTGGCTCGCTATTTTGCCGAACGCGCTGAGGGTGGCGTGGGCCTGATGGTAACCGGTGGCATGGCGCCGACACGGCGCGGCTGGCTGGCGCCTTTTGCTTCGAGCATGCTCAGTCCCCGACAGTTGCCGCGTCACAGGCTCGTGACGGATGCCGTGCACAATGCCGATGGCCGTATCTGCATGCAGATTCTGCATGCCGGCCGCTACGGCTACCACCCGCTGGTGGTTTCGTCCAGCGCCATCAAGTCACCGATATCACCGTTCAAGCCCCGTGCCTTGAACGCGCGTGGTGTCGAGCGCGAGATTCGCGGATTCGTGCGCGCCACGCGGCTGGCGCGCGAAGCAGGCTATGACGGTGTCGAAATCATGGGTTCAGAAGGGTACCTGATCAACCAGTTCACCGCGCCGCATGTCAACGACCGCGACGATGAATGGGGCGGGACCACGGCGAAGCGATACCGAATTGCCGAGGAGATCGTCGCGCGCTGCCGTGAGGCGGCGGGCAGGGACTTTATCCTGATCTACAGGCTGTCCATGCTGGACCTGCTGCCCGATGGAAACCGGTGGGATGAAATCGTCGAGCAGGCGCGGGCCGTGGAACGCGCCGGCGCCAGCATCATCAATACCGGCATTGGCTGGCACGAGGCGCGCATACCGACCATTGCCACGATGGTACCGCGGGCTGCATTCAGCTGGGTCACGCGTAAGCTGATGGGCCAGGTTGGAGTGCCGTTGGTAGCCACCAACCGCATCAATACCCCGGAAGTGGCGGAAAAAATACTGGCCGACGGGGATGCCGACATGGTTTCCATGGCGCGGCCGCTGCTGGCTGATCCGGAATTCGTGGCCAAGGCCGCAGCGGGTACGCCGCAGCGCATCAACACCTGCATCGCCTGTAACCAGGCCTGCCTCGACCACACGTTCAAGGGCCGCACCGCATCCTGCCTGGTGAATCCGCGCGCCTGCGCCGAGACCAGGCTCAATTACGAGCAGGCTGCAACCAGTCGCCGCATCGCGGTGGTCGGGGCAGGGCCCGCAGGCCTGGCCTGCGCGACCGTGGCAGCGGGGCGAGGTCATGACGTGACCCTGTTCGACCAGGCGCCGGACATCGGCGGCCAGTTCAACATGGCCAAGCGCATTCCCGGCAAAGAAGAGTTTTACGAGACGCTGCGCTACTTTGCCAACCTGCTCGATGAAAGCGGGGTATCGGTGAGACTGAATACGCGCGCCCGGGCCGAAGACCTGTTGCGATTCGACGAGTGTGTGATGGCGACCGGTGTCACCCCGCGCATTCCGGCCATCGAAGGAATCAACCACCCCAGCGTGGTCAGTTACACTGACGTGCTCCAGGGGCGCGTGCCGGTTGGCGCCTCGGTGGCGATCATCGGCGCGGGTGGCATCGGTTTCGATGTCGCCGAGTTCCTGTCGCACGATAGGGAACACCCGGCGTCGAGCACTTCACCAGAAGCATTCGCCGCCGATTGGGGCATTGACATGAACCTTGAAGCCCAGGGTGGCGTCAGGTCGATACCCCAACAACCGGCGCCACCGGCCCGCGAGATATACCTGCTTCAGCGCAAGGACAGCAAGCCGGGCAAGGACCTGGGCAAGACCACGGGCTGGATTCACCGGCTGAACCTGAAAAGGCGTGGTATCGAGAGCCTGAACGGCGTTGAATACCGCCGTATCGATGATCGCGGCCTGCATATCCGCGTGGACCAAGAGGATCGCTTGCTGGAGGTTGACCACGTGGTGATCTGCGCCGGTCAACTTTCCAGTCGAAGCCTGGCCGATGAACTGACGGAGCAGGGCAGAGAACCACACCTGATCGGCGGCGCGCGGCTGGCCGGCGAGTTGGACGCCAAGCGCGCCATCCGCGAGGGTTCGGAGCTCGGCGCCAGTCTTTAAAAAATAGATATCCACAAATTACGCAAATTACACAAATGACACAAATTAAGAAGATTAGATTGACGTGTCTAGAATTGAAGTCGAGTACTTTTTGTCAAGACCCAGAAAGTTTGGTTGGAATCGCCAGAAGATTAAGACAAGAGCCTTTGAAACTTCGCTGCATCAGTAGAACGCCTCTCTTCAAGCAGCTGCCAGCCCAAGATAATTTTGTTTTTAATTTGTGTAATTTGCGTAATTTGTGGACTTATTGATTTTGCTCTTGATCTTTTTTTGGCAATGCCAGGCCACGACGTCCAGGGACCAGGCCTGTTGAACGTGGCAGGCATTGGGCGTTGCCGTTCCCAGCAACTCCAATTTCACCTGGATATTTGGCTTGTAAGTATCAGAAACACTCAGTGTTGGGAAGGTAAAAAATAATAAAAACAGTGAGCTATGTAACCAACTTCATATTTCAAACCCATTGAATATTCGAAGTGATTGAAGAAATCAGAAACACGAAATATACTTCATGCTAGTGCAGCAGCCACGATATGGGCATTTTATGAGCCAGTGGACACTTTTCAGCAATCACGGTCACGTGTTGCTCTTTATCGCGCAACAACCGGAGGCCAGGCTCAGGGATATCGCTGAGCAGGTAGGCATCACCGAACGTGCGGTGCAAAAGATCATAAAGGATTTGCAGGACGGTGGCTTAGTCGCCGTGCGCAAGCAGGGCCGTCGCAACCGTTACCGCGTGCAGATGCGCAAGGCGCTGCGCCATAAGCTGGAATCTCATTGTTCGGTCGGCGAACTGGTGCGCCTGGTCCACGGTGACCTGCC
The DNA here is from genome assembly GCA_013002505.1 of Lysobacterales bacterium. Classification (GTDB taxonomy): domain Bacteria; phylum Pseudomonadota; class Gammaproteobacteria; order Xanthomonadales; family SZUA-36; genus JABDJL01. Next base: position 5,830 of record JABDJL010000107.1, read on the forward strand.
ATCGCCGCGCATGGCAGGATCCGGCGTGTCCGGTGCCGGCACCGGTCCGGTCGCAGATGAGAACGCGGCGGCAGCCGGGCTGCAAGCAGAAGCGGAACCACTGCCAGAGCCAGAACCCGAGCCCAAACCAGAGCCAGAACGCGAGCAAAAGCCGAGGCCAGCGCCTGAAACGCAACCTGAAGCAGAGCCGGATTCAGCCCCGGAAGCTGGCGCAGGGGTCACCGAAAAACCCAAACGCGTAGTCCGCAAAAAGGCCGGCAAGAAAAAGGATAATGACACGCAGGGTTCTTTGTTCTGAGTAAGCAGTCCCCGCAATCTCCATGTGCCGCCGCGGTGATCACTGGTGCCGGCAGCGGCCTCGGGCGCGCCATGGCTTTACAATTTTCGAAGGCCGGATACCGGGTGGCCGTGACCGACAGTGTGCAGGCTCGTGCAGACTCGGTTGCCAGAGAGATTGTCGCGGCGGGTGGACAGGCATTCGCCCAGCACCTCGACGTCTGTTCCGAGGCCCACTGGGACGCACTGTACCAGCGGGTATTGACCGAGTGGGGATGCGTCGATGTCCTGGTCAACAATGCCGGTGTCGCAGGCGGCGGCCGTCTCGAGGACACCCCGCTCGAGGACTGGCAGTGGATTATGGACACCAACCTGATGGGCGTGGTGCGGGGTTGCCACCGTTTTTTGCCCATGATGCGTGAACAGGCACGTGGCCATATCGTCAATGTTTCCTCGTTTGCCGGCCTGGTCCCAGTGCCGTTACTGGCCGCATACGGCACGGCGAAAGCAGGCGTGGTGGCCCTGTCCGAACAACTGCGGGTGGACCTCGACGGCAGTGGCGTGAACGTAACGCTGCTGTGCCCGGCGTTCGTCAAGACGCGCCTGCTCGATGATTACCGCGCTCCGGATTTACACACCCGCCTGATGGCAGAAAAATTGATGAACCGTTCGTCAGTGACGCCGGATGATGTAGCACTGAGCGTGATCAAGGCGCTAGACAGGAAGCGTTTCCTGGTGCTGACACACCGGCCCACTCACTGGGCACTGCGAATGCGGCGATGGTTTCCGAATCGTTTTCACGGCACCATGGTGGCCATGGCCCGACGTGCAAAAAGGAAATTTCGGCAATGAGTCGGTGGATGATCTACGGGGCAAACGGGTATACCGGCCGTTTGATTGCTCACGAGGCGGCCCGGCGGGGTCAGCGACCGGTGATCGCCGGGCGCAATGCTGAAGCCATTAACGGGCTGGGTTCAGAACTGGGTTTCGAGGCCAGGGTCGTCGATTTACTCGACCGCGAAGCCTTGCAGCAAAGCCTGCGGGACGTGGACGTCGTGTTGCACTGCGCGGGGCCATTTTCCGCCACCGCGCAGGCCATGATTGATGCATGCCTGGCGAGCAGCACACATTATCTGGATATCACCGGTGAAATCTCGGTGTTTGAAGGCGCGTGGAAGCGCTCAGAAGAAGCGCGCCAGGCCGATATCGTGTTGTGTCCTGGTGCCGGTTTCGACGTGGTTCCAACCGATTGCCTGGCCGCGCGGCTGGTTGGGGAAATGCCGGCCGCCACCCACCTGACCCTGGCATTCCGGGCCGATGGAGGCCTCAGCCCGGGCACCGCGAAGACCAGTGTTGAAGGCCTGGCCAGGGGCGGATTCGTTCGCCGGGACGGCAAACTTGAAGCGGTGCCGCTGGCCTGGAAAACGCGCACGATTCCGTTTGCCGATGGCCCGCTCAACGCCATGACCATTCCGTGGGGAGACGTTTTCACAGCCTGGGTCAGTACCGGTGTGGGAAATATCGAGGTTTATCTCGCGGTCCCGCCATCCACTTCCCGGCGACTGCGCCGTATGAGGCTGATCAGGCCAATCCTGGCTTTATCGCCGGTGCAGTCGCTGATGAAGCGTCGCATCGAAAAATCGATTTCCGGCCCCGATGATGATACCCGGCAATCTTCCGGCTCATTGTTGTGGGGAGAAGCCAGCAGCGCGGATGGCCGCATAGTGACGGGCCATATGCGAACACCCAACGGTTACGACCTTACCGTGACCGCCAGCCTTGGCCTGGTGGAATTTCTGCTCAACAAGCGGCCGCCGGAAGGCGGTTACTTCACCCCCTCGTTACTGGCCGGTCCTGCCTTTGCAGAGAGCCTGCCGGGCGTCACGCTGGACCTGTCAATCGCCTGACCGTCAGCCTGGCCTTGCCCTTGCTGATATTTGCGAGCGCCTGCTGCAACGGCTTAACGTGTTCACTGGGAATGGTGAACCGAACTTCGAGGCCTCGCTCGTCGTACTGTTCTTCCTGCCGTTTGGATTCAAATGTTTCAAGCAGTTTGTAGGCGGCCGATGCCAGGGCAAAATCGATCTGCAAGAGGCATTGGCGGCGGGGTCTCAATATGATGATTTCACCACCGTCCAGGCAACGGGCCGCTGTACCCCCGTAGGCACGAATCAAGCCCCCGACGCCCAGCTTGATGCCGCCATAGTGGCGAATTACAACCACCATCACGCGATTGAGTTGACGGCCTTCAATGGCGGCCAGGATCGGCCGGCCGGCCGATCCTCCGGGTTCACCGTCGTCACTGGAGCGGTAAGCACCGTCGATACGCCAGGCCCAGCAATTGTGGGTGGCAGACGGGTCAGCCACGGAGGTGTAAAAATCCAGCGTTTCTTTGTGGCCGGCGACAGGTGATGCAAACGCGATGAAGCGGCTTTTACGGATCAATTCCTCGTAGCGGCACTGGCTGGCCAGTGTATTCAAGGCGGATTCTTGTCTGCGAGCGCTTGCTGCAGGGATTCCGGTAGCGGATGCTGCGGATTCTGCTTGATGAATTGCCGTAGTTCAGCCAGCCAGTTGCTGTCCGGATCATCATTTTTCATCGCCACAATGGCGTTCAGCCATTCTTCGGGACTGGCGTGGTCAATCACCGATTCAGACATTGCCTGGGTACGGGAATCCTCTGCGCTCTCGCGCAATTCAGCCTGGCCTGCCATGCCAGGCTTGCGGGCAGGGGTCAGTTCGGCCTTGCGCCCTGGTTCCGGTGCCGCTTCATCACTGGCCGGGTAGTTGAACATTTCGTGGTCGGCACCTTCCTCGGTGGGCACTTCGGCGCCGGCCGGCGTTGCTGCGCGCCGCTGACGAAAGCCACCAGCGGTGTTTTTCTCAAGCGCCTGATTGTTCTGGTCGGCCTCATCGCGAAGTGCCGCGGGATCAGATTGCATGGATTTGCTGCCGCGGGCAATGTCTTCCTCGGCTTCGGCCGGCACGGTGGCGTCAAGATCCCCAAAAGCGGGGGACTGCATGGCGTTGGCGCCCGCATCCTGGCGCCCATCCGTGTCTTTGCTGATGGCATCAATGGGTTCGGGAGCGACTGTGGCTGGTGGCGCCACGGGTTCGAGTTGACTGCGCAGTTGCAAAATCACGCTCAGGCCGAGTACCAGCAGGGCAGCAGTTGCCGTTGCATGCATCCAGCCAAAACTCCAGGGCCGGGCCGCGTGTGATTTGACGGCCCGGCGGGCCTTGTTGAGTATGGCCTGGTCAAGCATCGCCGGTGGTTCATCATTTCCGAGCTTGCGATATTGCTGCTCGATGTGCTTCAGGTCTTGCTCGAGACCGGGCTCTGGATGTGTGGTGTCGCTGGGTTTCATGTGTTCAATGACCGTTTCAGCTTGGCTGCAGCATAACGAAGGCGACTTTTGACGGTCTCGTATTCCACGCCTGTGACTCTGCCGATTTCCAGCAGTCCAAGTCCTGCCTCCAGTTTGAGTAGCAGGGCATCTTTCTGTTCGTCCGGAAGCTTCTTCAGCGCAGCGTAAAAACGCTTTAACTGTTGATCCTGGTCTATCTGTTCACCTGGCTCGTTTTCGCTTGAAGCAAATTGCTCAGGTTTCAGGGGCTCGAAGATCCGGTTGGCGCGAAAGTGATCGACCATGTGGTTATGCGCGATTCGAAACAACCATGCCCTGAAAGGAACAGAAGGCCGGTAGGAAGTTCTGGCCTTGATCAGTTTTTCCCAGCTGCCCTGGTAAAGATCGTTGACGGTAGCCGGGTCACGTATCTGGCGTTGAAAGTAACGGAAAAGTGGGCCCCGGAAACGTTCGTATAGGGACTCAAAAGCTCGCATGTTTCCTGCCGCATATTGCTTCATGAGTTGTTCGTCGCTGACGCCCTGCATGACAAAAGCGTATCCGATGGACGGGATAACACCAAGCATGATGTTCAGGGCAATGTCCAGTGCCGATGATGTTTGTGGCAGCTGCCTCAGTGTGATTGCCAGTAGTAAGCTAAACGGTGCTTAAGGGTGAAAGGGGTTAATTCAAACTTCGCCCGCGTTTGGGTTTTATAGTGGGCTTGACGCAGTAGGCGGCAGGGGCGTCTCTGCCAGCAAAAAAACAGGCAGCAACCCACGGAGCTGGGCTGCTACCTGCATCTAATCAATATTGAGGCACTAGTTGTTGAAATGACAGGTCAGGGTCATCCTTCCCTTGGGCGTTTGCCTGATGTGGGAATCGAAACCAATCAGGACACCGACCAACGGGTTCGCCATGATGCACAGGAATCCGCGTTCATTCCAGGTCTTGCCTGAAATCGTCGGGGTCGTATCAAATGAGCAACGTAAGTGCACAGCACCAGACAAGGGATCGTTGGCCACCACCATGCTCGTATCGGTGGTATGGACCATAACCCCGGCATCATTGCGCATTGCACAACTGCCAGCGGAACTGTCTACAAATGCAGGACTATCGTAATCATTTGCCTGGAGCGCAGGTGAAGCGCAGCACAGGAATGCGGGCAGTAAAAAGGTTCTCAGTTTCATGATCAACTCCCTTTGATCAGTACCCGAATCTGGCAAGCACAGCCTGAAATCGAGTACGGTTTTCAGGAGATATCAGTGTTGCAGTCCAGGGCAGGCCATGTAACTGCATGAAGTGACAGGTTGTGTGCGGAATGTTTGACAGGCAATGAGGCAGACTATGCTTGCCGATTTAGTCCGGCTCTTCCTTGCATGACGGCAAGCGCTCGTCGGAAACACGTACTACCTTGGCATAAACGCGTCCATCCTTTAGCTGCGCGGAAACGGCCTGCTGTTTTTCGATTTTGGCGATACTTTTCAGCGCCTTGCCGGTCTTGGTGTCAGTCATGATGACGTAACCCCGTTCCAGGGTTGGCAAGGGACTGACTGCATGCAGGGTGCGGGCCAGTTGCTGCAGGCGCAAACCCCGCTCCGGGACCAGGCGTCTTGTTGAAGCGAGCAAACGCTGGCGCAATCCACCGACACGCTGCACGCCATCAGGGACCAGGCGGCCGACATGGGCCGACATGCGGCTCCTGAGCCGGGTGAGTGCGCGGTGGTGTTCCTCCAGTCTTCGCCCCGGGTGTTGCCGCAACAGGCGCAGGGCGAGGTGATCGTGCGACTGCCCGTAGCCTTGCAGGCGCGCCGATATACGACGTTGAAGTTGCACCGCCATGGCGATAAATTCCTGGCGTAATTGGCCGATATCCGGGCCTATCAGTTCTGCCGCAGCCGACGGAGTCGGGGCTCGCAGGTCCGAAACGAAGTCACAGATACTGAAATCGGTTTCATGGCCGACCGCAGAAACCACGGGTATTTCGGAAGCGAAAACAGCGCGTGCTACGGCCTCGTCGTTAAAGGCGTGCAGGTCCTCGAGTGAACCGCCGCCGCGCGCCAGGACGATACAGTCCGCCCATGAGTGACGATTGGCGGCCTCGAGGGCATTGATAATCGCAAAGGGGGCTTCGGTTCCCTGCACGGGCACCGGGTGCAAGCGTAGCCTTGCCAATGGCCAGCGCCTTTCCATCACGTTGATGATGTCCCGGATAACGGCGCCGCTTGGCGAGGTGATGACAGCGACTCGCGCCGGGAAGCGTGGTAATGCCTGCTTGTTTGCAGGGTCAAACAGTCCTTCGCCCTTGAGTTTGTTCTTCAGCGCCTCGTATGCGGCCCGCAGGCGGCCTTCGCCGGCCTCTTCGAGGTGTTCGGCGATCATCTGGAAATCGCCACGTGCCTCGTAAATGCTGACCCGGCCACGGGCCTGGACCTGCTGGCCGTTGCGCGGCTCAAAGGACAAGGCGGCGGCCTGGGAGCGGAACAGGGCGCAGCGGACCTGGGCGCGGTCATCCTTCAGGGAAAAATACAAGTGCCCCGAGGCCGGCCTGCTCAGATTGCTGATTTCCCCTTCCAGCCACAGGCGTCCGAAACCAGCTTCGAGCCTGAGGCGGGCCTCCCGGTTCAGTTCGCTGGGTGTATAAATGGTGCGCGAATCATCCATGGGTGGATGATAAACTCGGCTGCGTTAAAAATCCTCAAGCCGAGGGGCCATTTTTGAGAACCCTTGTAGCAATCCTGCTGTTGTTCTGCCTTCCGGGCTGTGACCGGCCGGCCCCTGTCGATCCCATGGGCGAGATCGCGAAACCTGGCCCACTGCCGGTCAAGCTGTGGATCAATGGACTCATTTACACCAGCGACGAGCATAACCCGCAGGCTGACGCGCTGGTATTCGATGAGCAGGGCGTGATCCTGGCAGTGGGAACGTCGGCGGCACTGCGGACAGCCTGGCCTGGCGCCGAGACTCGTGATCTGGAGGGCGCGGTGGTGATTCCCGGGTTGATTGATTCCCATGGGCATCTGCACAATCTCGCCCTGTCGAAGACGCGCGCGCAGCTGCGCGGAACCCGGGACATTGACGACATCGTCCGAATCCTGAAAGAACACGAGAAAAACCTCTCTGATGGCGACTGGCTGCTGGGACGTGGCTGGGACCAGAACGACTGGCCGCACAAGGAATTTCCGGACAAGACCGACCTCGACAGGCATTTTCCGGACCGGCCGGTGCTACTCGACCGCGTGGATGGGCATGCCATCTGGGTCAACAGCGCCGCGTTGTCCCTGGTTGACAGGGACCTGTCCGGCAGTTGGCAACCGCAGGGCGGCTTCATTCACCGCGATGCGTCCGGACAAGCGAGCGGAATCCTGCTCAACCAGGCAGAGCAGATCGTGGAGGACCTGGTACCGCCGGAAACCGAAGCCCTGATGTCACGTGCGCTGGACCTGGCATTGCAACAGATGGTCAGCCTCGGCCTGACCGGAACGCATGAACCGGGTGTCCCGCGCAAGGTCATCGAACGTTACTTGAAAAAGATCGATGAAAACCGTTTCCCATCGCGCGTTTACGTGATGGTTGGTGGCGTCGGCCCGACGTTTGAATGGCTGTGCGCGCAGGGTGGTATAGCGC
>JABDJL010000114.1 GCA_013002505.1 Lysobacterales bacterium
GGGTAATTGCATGGACGCATTCAAACGTGCCCAGCGTGCGTGACCGCCGCGCGCGGCGTCGCGATAACAGGGTTCGGGTCTGGCAACCTTTTCCCGAGGTATCACCCGCCTGGGAGGCCCAGTTTGAAATTGCCGCCGACGGCAACTGGACCAGGACCGACCTGCGCAGCGGTGATGGAGAGAACTGGACCCCGGAAAGGCGCATGGTGGCGAGGCGGGTGAATTGCCCGTCCCAGCACGGGCAATAAATTCATGGCCCGTTTTATTCCACGGGTCAGCACACAACACATTTGAGACAGAGGCAGCAATGAATCAAATACGTAACAGGGTATTGCTCCCTGGCCTGGTGGCAGCGCTTGCCGCCCAGGTCGCCAGCGCGGATCCTGTCCGGGTCGAGAGACTGACATGGGCCGGGGTCAAGTTCGTAACGGCCGACACCACGGTATTTGTAGATGCCGTGGGGACTGACTTGTGGGACGGTGGCGCCCCTGGGGGCCTGGTGCCCGTCACGGCTGACACCGGCAGGCGTTATGCGCTGGTGACCCACGCACACAACGACCACCTGGATGTCGAAACGCTCAAAACAGTGCTCGGCGATCGAGGCTACGTGATCTGTCATGAGTCCATGGCCACATACCTCGCTTCGCGCGGTTTGCGGGTGATTTCCACGCCATCCTGGGTGCCGGTTTCGCGCGGTGGCTTCACGTTCACCGCGGTGCCAGCAGTGGACGGATTTGGCGATGACCAGGTGAGCTGGGTGATCGCCACTGGCAAGCGGCGCTTCCTGCACGCGGGCGATACCTTGTGGCATGGGCACTGGCGCAGGATTGCCGGGCAGTTTAGTCCTTTCGACGCGGTGTTTTTACCGATCAACGGTGTACGCGTCAGCGGTGAACCATTGCAGGAGACACCGGCGGTCATGACCCCCGCGCAGGCGGTGGACGCTGCCATTGCGCTGGAAGCGAAACTGATGGTGCCCATTCATTTCGGTCACTCATCGCCGCCAGACTATATCGAGGCGGATGATCCGCTCGGCACGGCCCGCGCCGCCGCTTCACGGCGCGGCCTGGCATTCCGGCACCTTTCGCCCGGGGAGCACTTCGCGATTCAAGAGTGATCAGTCCCAGGCTGGCAGGTCGCCGCCATTGGCTCAGGCAAATCCTGCAGCAGCTTCAGCGACCATCGACCGCATGTTGCCAATTTGCGCCTCGAAACCAGACCTTCGGTGCAATGGGTTCAGGGCCAATGCTTCTGAAAAGCGCCCGGTGTCGAGGTGAATGTTCCCTGGCGTGGCCATAGTCATCACGTATGACCAAAAATACAGATATAAAACAACATGTTATGTCAAGGTATTTTGTAAGGAAAGGGTAACACCTGGTTGAAGTCCAGACACACTACGAGGCCGGGGAAAGATTTCGACCGGATCGATCTGAGGTAACATCGGGTAGCAGGATGTCATTACACAACAGGAGTGGAGGCCATGGCGCGCCTGGAAATTTGCGCCAACTATGCTTTGCTGACACTCGAGACCCGGTTCGATTGAAAAGTGATGCCCCTTTGAATGACCCGACTAACAGTACGCTTCGCCTGTCCGCGGCGTCGGTTTGCCACGTAGGAAAGCTTCGCATTGAAAACCAAGACCGGGTTGAGCTGCGGAGCAAAGCCGGTCTTTTTGTGCTTGCTGACGGTATGGGTGGTCATGACGGAGGCGGTAAGGCCAGCCAGATTGCAGTGGATGCCGTCATGCGCTCGATGGAATCGGGTACAGAACCTGCAGATGCCGTTTTACAGGCCAATGCCGAGGTGCACAGGGCGTCTGAAGAACACGCCAGGTTCGGTACCATGGGTACAACCGTGGTGGCCGCCCGGATAGCCGGACAATTTTGTGAGCTTGCATGGGTCGGAGACAGCAGGGCCTATCTGCTGGGCCATGAAATCAAGCAACTGACCACGGATCACAGCGTGGTTCAGCAATGGGTTGACCAGGGTGACATCGCCGCTGCAGAGGCGCGCAACCACCCCAGGCGAAATGTGCTTACCCGCGCGCTGGGCGGCAAGCGGCTGACCCGCGACCAGATCGGTAGCGCCAGGGTCCGCTTTTCTGATGAACATCAGCTGTTGCTGACGTCGGACGGTCTTCATGGCTTGTTGACCGACGATGAGATGCGCGAAATTATTCAAGAAAGCGATGGCCTGCAGGCAGCAGTTAACGGCTTGTTTGACTTGGCCATGGAGCGGGGAGGTACCGACAATATCTCGGCGATCCTGGTTGCACACGCACATGCCCCAGACTTAATAGAGGCTTAGAACCCAATGAATGAGTATTCCCAGTTGCTTGTGTATCCCATGAGCGTGTTTGTGCTGTACATATTCGTGTTCATGATCCTGCAATACCGGATGCGGGTGAGGGTCAATAAAAGCGGCGACATGTCGTACAAGTACTTCTTCGCATACGACGCGGCCAAGTTCCCACCTTCCGAGAAGGTCATCGTCTGGAGCAATCACTACACCAACAGTTTCCAGGTGCCGATGCTGTTCATGATCGGCTGCGTGGCGCACATGGTGATCGGTCAGGCCAATTTGTTGACCGTCGCACTGGCCTGG
>JABDJL010000136.1 GCA_013002505.1 Lysobacterales bacterium
ACAGGCGCGGTACCGATGATGGTCGGCGGCGATACCTCGATGCTCTACCCAGGCGTCAAGGGTGTTGCAATGGCGCGCGGCAAGGGCTCTTTCGGCCTGTTGCATCTGAGCGCCCACCCGGATGTGGAATCTTTTGAGGTCCAAACGATTTCCGACCGGCAGGCGCTCTACCTGTTGATCAATGAAGGCATTGTCGAGGGAAGTAATACGATCCAGGTCGGCATGCGCGGTGCGGCCGTGGATGCGCGAACCCTGGGCTGGCTTCGTAAGCAGAAAGTGCGCTATCACACCATGGCCGAGATTCAACAGCGCGGCTTCAGGCCCGTGCTCGAAGAAGTGATCAGGGAAGTCGAAAACGGGCCCGATGCATTTTTTGTATCCATCGATGTCAGTGTCATTGATCCGGCCGAGATGGTTTCAGCCGGCCGCATTGAAGCCAACGGACTGCGTGTACGACAGGCTGCCCAGGCGATCAGGCATGTCTGCGCGGCCCGGGAAATCGTCGGTTTCGAAATTACAGACATGGCGCCGATGCTGGACTTGTCACGGCTCTCTGTGATCAACGCCAACGCACTGCTGAACGCCTGCCTGGTGGGCATGGCGGTTCGCAAGTCCGGGCTCAAGCCCGATTACGTCCACCCATTGGTACTGAGCCATGGCCAGTAAACTGAAGCAATCCGGAACGAGTTTGATGAGCCGATTTTTTCCCGCCTGTCCTATCACCCTGGTTTCGGGCGCCGTACTGCTGGCAGCGCAGGTATGGGCCCGCGATGTAGCACCAGAAGTACCCGACACTAAACCGGTCGAAACCCCGGAACACGTGGTCGGCGACCAGCGCTATCCATTCGATACCCACGACCCGCGCATCGAGGAAAAACCGGGCATCGAGCTGCCCGAAAGCGTCGCGCCAAAACTCGGGTTGTTGACACCTGGTGAGCGGGCCTTCCTGGAAAGCGGCGAGGCCAGGCGATTTGCAGGCTCTCTCGATGACACCATCGAGGCCCTCGAAGAGCGCACACCGCAGGAGGTCAAGGCCTGGGTGCACGCCATGCAGCACGTAGTCAGTCACAGCCGATTCCAGGAAGGCCGCGACAACCCCGGCATTCCCTTCAACACCGAATCCCCCAAATTCAACGCCTGGCGTCTGCAGCGCCCGCGTTCGATGGACCCGCCTCGCGAAGACGGGCCGATAGCGCTTGGGCGATATAACGGCGACGGCGGGCCGCCCACTTTTGGCGGCCATCCGCTCGCGCTGACCAAGGCGGACCTGGTCGCCGGCGAGGTGGATGTGGCGATCCTGGGCGCACCCTTGAACATGGGTTCGGGCTGGCGTGATTCGGGGGAGCAGGCCACCATAGACTTGCGCCTTTTGGGATGGCCGATGGGCGGCATGGACCAGTATGTCCAGATTGACGCCTCCAAGGTACTGAAAATCGTTGATTACGGCGACGTCGCCGTTGACAACAACAGCACAGAGCGGTCGATGCGTCATGTACGCGAGATCGTGCGGGAAATCGCTGAAACCGGCGCCATCCCAATGGTGGTAGGGGGCGATCATTCGCTCGAGTATCCCAATGTGGCGGCCCTGGCTGACGTGTATGGCAAGGAAAAAATCTCGGTTATCCATTTCGACTCGCATTACGATGCCTGGTGGGGCGGCAGTCACCTGATCAGTCACGGTTACCCGGTTTACCGGCTGATCAACGAGGGACACGTGCGGGCAGCCGACTATATCCAGGTTGGCCTGCGCTCCAGCGGGCCGGATAAGTCAGGCTTCGAATGGATGCGTGAGCAGGGCATGCGCTATCACACCATGGCGGAAGTCGAGCAACGCGGCTGGGATGCGGTCCTCGACCGGATCGTGGCCGAAGCCAGCGAAGAAGGACGAAAACTGCATATTTCCTTCGATATCGATGTGCTCGACCCGGCGTTCACCGTGGCGACCGGTACGCCGGTACCCGGCGGATTGAACATGCGCGAGGCCATTACCATCGTGCGCCGCTTGTGCGCCGAATCAAACGTGGTGAGTTTCGACCTGGTTGAGCTTCACCCGGCGCTGGACCCCACCTACAAGACCACCCTGAACAGCGCCCACATCATCAAGGCCTGCCTGACGGGGCTGGCCATGAACCGTGAAGGGCTCGACGCGAAACACTACCTGAGCCCGCTCGCTTCAGAACATGCACTGGACGACTTTTATGGTGACCAGCAGACATTCCTGGAGGCAACAGCCCGCGAAGAGGCTGAAGCAAAGGACGATGAGGGTTCTAAACAGGACTGACTGAGCGCCGGCAACAACCGAGCCACCGTCACGGAGGCTTTACTTGCACCCCGCTGCTCGTTCATGCTCTTCGATATGCGAGGCAAATCCGGCACATTAGGTACCAACCTGGTACGCGTCTTCCTGCTGCAGGCATTGGCGATATCGGTGGCCGTGGTGGTTGGCGTGTTTGCTGCAGCCAAGGTTGTCGAACACATGCTGGTCAACGAAGCTCTGGACGGTGAAGCCGAACATTTCTGGGCTTTATATGACCAGGACCCGGAGTTTTCCCGCCCCAACACCCGAAACCTGCTCGGATTTCTTCGCCATCCGCAACACGGCGACAATATTCCGCTCTGGCTTGCCGATCTCGAACCTGGCTTTCAGCGCGTGGAAACCATCGAGGGTGAACCCCTGGTGCATGTCAGCGACCGCGGTCAAGCCCGGCTATACCTGGTTTTCGATGAAATCCAGGTTTCGCGGCTGGGGTTCTTTTTCGGCGTGGCGCCACTGAGCCTGGTGCTGCTACTGGTTTATACCTTGACATACATCGGCTACCGCCTGTCCCGGACTGCCGTCTCGCCACTAGTGCAACTGGCAGCGAAGGTAGAAGCGATTGACGCCCGGGCTTCAGAACTGGTCATACCGGACCTTGAAGTCAAGGCGCCGGCTGACAGCGAGGTGCAGATCCTGGCCGCTACGATCCAGGAATTCATGTCGCGAATTGGAGAGTTTGTTCAACGCGAACGCAACTTTACCCGCAATGCCAGCCATGAATTGCGCACGCCACTGGCGGTCATGCGCGCCAATCTCGATTCACTGGAACGACGCGCGGGGGAAGATTCCGAACTGGCTGTGCCGCTTGAACGAATTCGGCGCACCGTCGGTGACATGGAAAAACTGCTGGAAACCCTGTTGATCCTGGCGCGTGAAGATGAATCCAGGCTGCCACGTGAAGGCGTCATCATCAACGACCTGCTAAGCGAGAGGATTTCACAGCTTGGACGTGCCATGGGTGACGAGGGCGCCAGGATAAACCTGCACGCCGAATGCCTGCTGCAAATTCATGCGCCGACACGCGTGCTGGCCATCATTTTTGACAATATTATCCGCAACGCTGTGCGTTATTCGGGTGATGACAACGTTTCGGTACGCGTGGCGCCAGGCCTGGTCGAGGTCCGGGATCGTGGCCCGGGAATGGATGAGCAACTGCTGAAGCACGTGTTCGAGCCCTTCCATAG
>JABDJL010000142.1 GCA_013002505.1 Lysobacterales bacterium
TGTGACGACTACGTCCTCAAACCGTTCTCACCCCGCGAACTGATCGCACGAATCAAGGCGGTGCTGCGACGCACCAGCGCTGCCGACGAGAGTGGAATGATTGAGGCGGGCGACCTTGTCATGAACACTGTCTCCAGGAAGGTAATGGCGGGTGAAGTCGAAATTCGACTCGGCCCAACCGAATACCGTTTGCTGGAGTTTTTCATGTCCAACCAGGGCCGCGCATACAGCAGGTCACAGATTCTCGATCACGTATGGGGAACCAACGTGTACCTCGAAGAACGAACCGTGGATGTTCATATCCGAAGACTGAGAAAGGCGCTGGAGCATTCAAACCTGAGTGACTATGTCCAGACCGTAAGAGGTCACGGCTACCGTTTTCTCCCGGAGGCCTGAGCCGTTCATGCTGTATCGCTCCTGGAGCAGGTTTGTCGCAAGGCTGGTGCTGCTGGTCCTGGTCGTACTATTCCTGGGGCTGGTTACGGGCCAATGGCTGGCGGTGACCATGTTGACGCTATTTGCATTCGTCGCCTGGCAGATTTACAACAACTGGAAACTGCACCAATGGCTTGCGAACTCCGAGCGAACTCCGCCCGAAAGCCTGGGTATCTGGTCTGATATTTTTGACCAGATCGATCGCCTTCAGAAGCAAAATAAGAATCACAGGGCAATGCAAAAAGCGACAATTGATGAGTTCATGGGCGTCACCAACGCCTTTCCCGATGCGAGCCTGGTCATCGATGACAAGGATTCCATCACGTGGTTTAACGATGCAGCCAGGGAACTGTTGAGACTTCGCAATTCAACCGACCAGGGGCAGCCCGTAACCAACCTGGTACGTGATCCCGACTTTGCCAACTGGCTCGCCGTTCAGGACCACATTAACAGCCAGCTCGAAATGCCTTGCCCGCACGACCAGAACATCCACCTGGCGGTCAGCGCGGTGCGTTACCGGGAAGGACAGCGGCTAATTGTCTTCAGGGACGTCACGGACATTTATAACCTGGAAAAAATCAGGCGTGATTTTGTGGCCAATGTTTCACATGAATTGCGCACGCCTTTGACGGTATTGCTGGGTTACCTTGAATCCATGCAGGGCCAGTGCCCGGAGGACCTGCTGCCTGCCATCAACAAGATGCGCGGACAGGCGGACCAGATGCATGCCCTGCTCAATGACCTGCTCGAACTGTCCCGTTTGCAGAGTGAAGAGCATTCACCCATTGACCAGGATCTTGATGTTCCTGCGATGCTTGCACAACTGCAGGAGCTCGCGCTGGAACTGAGCCAGGGCGCGCACCAGGTTCAATTTGACGTGGATACCGCGCTTTGGTTACGCGGCAACCCAGCCGATATTGAAAGCGCGTTCAGAAACCTGATTCAAAATGCAATCTATTACACCCCTGAAGGTGGAGAAGTGACCGTGCGATGGTCTCTGGTGGACAAGAATCCTGTATTTTCCGTGCAGGATACCGGGCATGGGGTTCCTCACCGGGACATTCCGCGCCTGACTGAGCGCTTTTACCGCGTCGGGTCGGACCGTTCGCGCGAGCGCGGTGGAACGGGCCTGGGCCTTTCCATTGTCAAGCACGTGCTTAATGCGCACCAGGCGCGTTTGCAGATCAACAGTGAACTTGGTGAAGGCAGCACGTTCAGTTGCGTGTTTCCTTCAAGCCGCAACGTCCAAAAGACCTGATTTTAAGCGCTCGACGGTTTTCGAAAACATCCTCGCACGACAGGATTTCGTCTGTCATCACCTTGTCATATCCGCTGCTTAACATTCGCACTGACCAAACTCAGCATTTGATGGAGACTTTTGTGAAAAAAAGCATATTTTCGGCTGCCCTGATCGCAGGCATGGTATTTAGCGGAAACCTGCTCGCTCAAACCGAGGTTGACCCGGGCCTGACCACGTATCAAAAAACCAGCGGAATATCCGGCAACCTGTCCAGCGTTGGATCAGACACCCTGGCCAATCTGATGACCCTCTGGGCTGAAGAGTTCAAGCGCCAGTACCCCAGTGTCAACGTTCAGATACAGGCTGCGGGCTCAAGCACGGCGCCACCTGCTTTGACTGAAAACACCTCAAACCTCGGACCCATGAGCCGCCTGATGAAGGACAAGGAAATCGAGGCTTTTGAGAAGAAGTTTGGCTACAAGCCAACGCCGGTCGCCGTGGCCATTGACGCCCTGGCGGTATTTGTTCACAAGGACAACCCGATCAATGGCCTGACCATCGCCCAGATCGATGCCATATTCTCATCGACGCGCACCTGTGGCGGACCGGAAAATATCGATGTTTGGGGCCAGTTGGGCCTGGAAGGGGCATGGACGAACCGCGAGATTCAACTCTACGGTCGCAACTCCGTGTCGGGCACCTACGGATATTTCAAGGACAACGGCCTGTGCAAGGGCGACTTCAAGAATACCGTGAATGAACAGCCCGGTTCCGCCTCGGTGGTCCAGTCGGTCAGCAGTTCACTCAATGGCGTCGGTTATTCAGGTATCGGTTACACCACTTCATCTGTGCGCGCGGTGCCAGTAGCGCGAACCGAAGGTTCAGATTTTGTCGCGGCGACGCCGGACAACGCAATCCAGGGCGCTTATCCACTGTCCCGGCTGCTCTATGTTTATGTCAACAAGGAGCCCAATAAACCGATTCCACCCGTCACGCTGGAATTCCTGAAGCTCGTGTTGTCCAGGCAGGGCCAGGAAGTGGTCGTCAAGGATGGTTACATACCGCTTCCGGCTGCAGTGGCCGGGCGGGAACTTGCCAAGTTGCAGTAAAGCCTTACCGTCAGGTGGCTACTTTTAACCCCGCTCCTGCGGGGTTTCTTTTGCCCGCAACATCGGCAAATTCTCAAGGATTGATTTTTACCCTTACGGCCCCGTGACTCTCATCGTTTCGTCATAGTACTGTCACATATCATTCCTAAACTTACCCGCTAGCTGCTTTTTATTTTTCCAGTTTCAGGAGCCAGTTCATGAGTAACAAGATTCTGCCCGTTCTGATGTCTGCCTGCTTCATGCTGACCACTGCATCGGCACTGGCAAACGACCACGACAATGAAATTTCTGTGTTACGACAGCAATTGCTCGCGCTCAGTGATCGCCTCGATGCCCTTGAACACACCAACCAGGAATTGAAGGCCGACAATCATCGCCTCAGGGAGAGTCACGAGGCTGTTAAAAAGGCCACCGTTGCTTCCGAGGCGTCATGGGCTGACCGAATCTCACTCAAAGGCGACTTTCGTGGTCGCTATGAAAACATCGCCGAACAGGGCAAGAGCGACCGTAATCGCAACCGTGTTCGCGCTCGGGCCTCAATCGTTGCCAAGGTCTCCGACGAGATCGAGGTCGGACTCGGAATGGCCAGCGGTAGTGATGACCCGGTTTCGACCAACCAGACCCTCGGCGGCGGCGGTTCGACCAAGGGCCTAAATCTGGACCTCGCCTACGTTAAGTGGTCCGGGCTGGGCAATACCACGCTTTACGGCGGTAAATTCAAAAACCACCTCTATAAGCCCGGCAAACACGGCATGTTGTGGGATGGTGACTGGACCCCGGAAGGCATTGGGATCGCCTGGGAATACGGCAACTACTTTTTCAACGGCATCGGCACCTGGCTGGAAAGCGACAGCAACAAGGAAACCGAGTTTGCCTATGGCTTTCAGGCCGGTACGGAGCTCACAATTGGTGACGGTATGAAACTGACCGCAGGCTTTGGCTATTACCAGTTTGGCACAGCCGGAAAGGGTACTTTCTTTGGCGACAATGATGATTTTTTCGGTAACAGCTTCAACCCGGTCAGCAATACTTATATCCATGATTACGAGGAACTGGAGCTATTTGCCAACCTGGGCTTCTCGCTCAATGGCCGGCCAGCGAATGTGTTCGTTGACTACGTCCGGAACCTCGACGCTGACCAGTTCGACTCTGGTTACTCGGCAGGCTTCAAGTACGGCAGCGCCAAGTCTGAAGGCGAATGGGAGTTTGCTTACATTTTTGAAGACATCGAAGCGGACGCCGTGTTTGGGCTGCTGACCGACTCGGACTTTGCTGGTGGCGGCTCAGATGGGAAGGGACATATTCTCAAGGGAGGCTATGCAGTGCGCGAGAATGTCAATGCCAACCTGACTTACTTTATTACGGAAAGAGATGCCAACGCAGGCCGCGCCAGGGACTACGACCGCCTGCAACTGGATTTGGCTTTCAAATACTGACCGGGACCCAGGTTTCTCCATCGCGCTCCGGGTACCCAGGTACCCGGACTTGTTTCAGATCAATATTTTTGATCCCAGGCTACCTTAAGCTTCAGCAAAGCACTGTTTTCTGCACGTATACTGTATACAAGCAAAGGAGAGCCAGGGATATATGGATTCCGCTGTAGTTCAGCTGCCCGTCAATGAAAACCACCTTCGCGACCTGGAGAACAGGCCGCCGAAAAGCTTGCGTGACCGGCGGCTTTACGTCAATCGCGAACTCAGCCTGCTGGAATTCAATGAACGCGTGCTGGCACAGGCAACCAATCCGCGACTTCGAATACTTGAACGCTTGCGTTTCCTGTGTATTTCAAGGCATTTGCTCGACGAATTTTTCGAAGTCCGGGTAGCCGCCCTCAAACAGCGCATCGCCCACGGCGCTGCCAAACCCGGCCCTGACGGGATTACCCCGCGCATGACCCTGGCGCGAATCCGGGAGTCAACCCTCAAACTGATCGAGGGGCAATACCAGGTTTTCCACAAGAACCTGAAGCCGACCCTGGAAGAGCAGGGAATCCGGTTTCTCGAATCCCGCAACTGGACCCAGCGCCAAACCCGCTGGTTGCACTCCTATTTTTTGCGTGAACTGATGCCGGTGCTCAGCCCGCTGGGCCTTGACCCTGCACATCCATTTCCAAGGATTTTGACCAAGAGCCTGAATTTTGCCGTAGAACTGCGCGGCAAGGACGCGTTTGGCCGTGAGGGTTCGATGGCGCTGGTTCGCGCGCCACGATCCCTGCCACGCCTGATTCGCATTCCACGTTCCTACACCCGCGGCCCCGATGATTTCGTATTCCTGTCGTCGGTCCTGCAGAACTTCATGGCAGAACTGTTTCCGGGAATGGAGGTGGTTGCGAGCCACCAGTTCCGCGTGACGCGTGACTCCGAGCTGCTGATTGACGAGGAGGAAATTGAAGACCTCGCCAGCGCGCTGCGAGGCGAGCTCATGGATCGCGGCTACGCCAAGGCCGTGCGCATTGAAACCCGCGCCAGCTGCCCGTCCAATGTCCAGAAGTACCTGGCCGCGCAATTTGAGCTCACACCCAACGACGTGTATCCCTGTGATGGGCCGGTCAACCTGTCGAGAATTGTCGAGGCGATCGATAATATTGACCGTCCTGATCTCAAGTATCCGGTGCTGAACCCCAGCGTACCGAGAACACTAACCGGCGACTCTGACCTGTTCAGCGTTATTCGCCGGCACGACGTGTTGTTGCATCACCCCTATGAAAGCTTCGCACCAGTGCTGGATTTGTTGCGCCAGGCCGCAGTGGATCCTGACGTGTTGGCCATCAAGCAGACGCTGTATCGAACGGGCATCAACTCGCATATTGTCAATTTGCTGGTCGAAGCGGCACGCGCCGGTAAAGACGTAACTGCCGTGGTGGAATTGCGCGCACGATTCGACGAGGAAGCCAATATCAGCCTCGCAGCTCGCCTACAGGAAGCGGGCGTGCAGGTCGTATATGGCATCGTGGGTTACAAGGCTCACGCCAAGATGTTGATGATTGTGCGTCGCGAGAGAAGGGTGATCAGGCGCTATGTGCACCTGGGCACCGGTAATTATCATTCCGGAACCGCGACGCTTTATACGGACTTTGGCCTGTTGACGGCGAACCCTGACATTGGCGAAGACGTGCACCGCGTGTTCCAGGAACTTTCCGGCCTCGGCAAAGTGCTGAAAATGACGCACTTGCTGCATTCGCCATTTACCCTGTTCAAACAACTGGTGAGCAAAATCAAGTTTGAAGCTGCCGAGGCCCGGGCTGGCAGGCCGGCGGCCATTGACGCCAAGCTCAATTCACTGACAGACCCCAAGGTGATCAAGGCGCTGTATAACGCTTCGCAGGCAGGTGTGCAGATCCGTTTGCTGATCCGGGGCGTGTGTTGCCTGCGCCCCGGTATTCCGGGCTTCTCTGAAAACATCAGGGTTCGTTCGATACTCGGGCGGTTTCTCGAGCACTCTCGCGTGTACCATTTTCACAATGGGGGCGATCCCGAAACCTGGTGCTCCAGTGCAGACTGGATGGAGCGTAACCTCCACCAGCGGGTGGAAGTGGCTTTCCCCATTCTTGACCCGGAAATACAGTCCCGCATCGTTGATGAAGCCATTGAACTGCCCTGGAATGAAAACATGGAAGCCTGGGATATGCAGGCCGACGGCCAGTACGTGTCCACACTCGAGGGGCACGAAGGAAAAATGCATCACCCCCAAAAACGTATTTACAAACTGCTCCGGAATTAGGGCGCTGATCCCGGTCCCGCCGCCACAACAGGGAACTCCTTCACATGGCGCCTCCTGAGCGAGCCAAGACTTATGCCGCCGTGGATCTGGGCAGCAACAGCTTTCACCTGCTGGTAGCACGCAGAACGCATGGTGAACTGCGGGTTCTTGACCGCATCAAGGACACGGTGCGCCTCGGCGGTGGCCTAGACCAGGACGGAAATCTCGACCCGTTAACCCGCGATGCGGCCCTGGAGTCCCTGGCCCGCTTCGGGCAGCGTTTGCGCGGCATTCCCGCCGAAAACATCCGCGCCGTTGGCACCCAGACTTTCAGGAGGTTGAAAAACGCCAACGCCTTCCTGCTGGTCGCCGAGACGGCCCTGGGTTGCCCGGTCGACATCATTGCTGGACGTGAAGAAGCAAGGCTGATCTATCTTGGTGTGTCACAAGGCGTGTCAGGTCACACCGACCGGCGGCTGGTTATCGATATCGGTGGCGGAAGCACGGAGCTGGTGATCGGGGAAGGCCTTGCAACCATTGAACTCGAAAGTCTGCAGTTTGGCTGCGTAAGCCTGACCCGGTGGCACTTTGGCGATGGAAGTATCAGCCGCGAACGCTGGCAGAAAGCGCGGCGCGAGGTGCTCGCTGAATTGCAGGAAATCCAGAATCGCTATCGCGAGACTGGTTGGGAAACCGCCATTGGCTCCTCCGGGACCATCAGGGCCATTGGGGCGATCTGCCTCGAACGCGGCTGGACTGAACGCGACATAACCGTTGAAGCCCTGCAAAAGCTGGTTGATGAGTTTTTATCGTTCCGGCGCATCGAGGATATCGATTTTCCCTCCATGAGCGAACGGCGCAGGTCGGTGATTGCCGGTGGGCTGGTGATGCTGTCGGCCTGTTTCGAGGCTTTGAAACTCGAGGGACTGACGGTATCGCCATTCGCACTGCGCGAGGGTGTATTGCACGACCTGCTGGGAAGACAGGAGAATCGTGATCCGCGCGACAAAACCGTCGAGGCGTTCATGGCCCGCTACAGTGTCGATGATGCGCAGGCAAAGCGCGTCGCGCGGGTCGCACTGAAGGCATTCAGGGCCCTTCAGCAAGACCTGGATTTACACCAGGGGCACCTGTCGCTGCTGACGTGGGCGGCGTATCTTCACGAGACAGGACTTGGCATTTCCCATAGCCACTATCAACAGCACTCGGGCTACCTGGTGCAGGAATCCGACATGGCCGGTTTCTCGCGGCAGGAGCAGGCATTCCTGGCCGCGCTTGTGCGGCACCATCGCCGTGCGATTCCCGCGCATTATGCCGCTGGCCTGCCGGCACGTTTGCGCAGACCCCTGAGGTACACGCTGTTTATGATTCGCTTCGCCTGGATACTGAGCCGTACCCGCGATGACAACGCGGTGCCCGTATTTGACCTCAACTTCACCAACGAGCAGATTGTCGTCAGCCTGGATCAGCAGTGGGTGGAGTTGCACCCCCTGACGATGACTGACCTGGAGTTGGAGCGCGTGCAACTCGATACCGTTGGAATTCAACTCGAAATCAGGCAGCGGGAGCGCCCGGCTTGACGAACCACGACTGGAAGCCCGGAGCAAGCCTGGAAATGCTGGAGCGCCGTAACGAACTGCTGCAGCAAATCCGCGCCTTCTTTCTCGAGCGTGGTGTAATGGAAGTCGAAACGCCTCTGCTGTCCGGGGCGGGCAACAGTGATCCGGGAATTGAACAGTTTGCCCTTGAGGCGGGTGTCGCTTGGCTGCGTACTTCCCCGGAATACGCGATGAAGAGATTGCTGGCCGCTGGCAGCGGCGATATCTTTGAGCTGGGACGGGTCTTTCGTGACGGTGAGCAGGGCCGCCACCATAACCGTGAATTCACGATGCTCGAATGGTATCGATGTGGCTGGACGCTTTTCCAGTTGATGGACGAAGTCGGGCAACTGGTGCGGGCCGTATTCTGTGACGAGCCCCTGACAGAAACGCGCATTTCATACCGCGACCTGTTCCTGGCCTACACCGGGACCGACCCCCTGCTCTGCAGCACCGCCGAACTGGGTGAACGTGCAACCGAATTTGGCCTGGACGTTCCGGGCCTTGACCGCGACGGGTTGCTGGACCTCCTGTTGAGCCACGTTATTCAGCCCAAAATGAAAACGCAAGGCATGGTTTTTGTTCATGATTACCCACCATCGCAGGCGGCACTGGCACAGATTCGCGAAGGCGACCCGGCGGTTGCGGAACGATTTGAATTGTTTCTCGATGGTATCGAACTGGCCAATGGCTACCATGAACTGGCCGATGCCGGGGAACAGCGGCAGCGCTTCGAACTGGAAAACAGGCGGCGCGGCGAAAGTGGTCGGGATGCGGCACCGATTGACCAGAACCTGCTCGGTGCGCTGCAGGCCGGCTTGCCTGATTGCTGCGGTGTCGCGCTTGGATTCGACCGTTTGCTGATGCGATTATTGGGTGTTGACGATCTCGACCAGGTGATTCCATTCACCAGCCAGCGCGCATGAATTGGATCAGCTTAATGGCAGCTTGACGACCATTTCCAGTCCGCCGCCTTCCCTGTTCAATGCCGTTAACGTACCCCCGTGACGCCGGATCGCGGCCGCGGCGATGGCCAGGCCAAGGCCGTGCCCGCCGGATTTCCGGTCGCGCGCTTCCTGGGCCCGGTAAAAGGGCTCAAAGATCTTTTCAAGGTGCTGCTCGGCCAAGCCTGGGCCCCGGTCGCTGACCTTAATTACGGCCGTTGGATCACCCGCTTCGGAAGCCAGGGAAATCTCAACACCTGACGCCGGGTCGCTGTGTATCAGGGCGTTGCGAACCAGGTTTTCCAGCGCACGCCACACCAGCTCCCGGTTGGCCGAGATTTCCACATCCTGCCCGTCATGCAACACGATTCCGGGCGATGACTCGGGCGCTTCGTAACTGACAATGCCCTGCAGGTCAGCCAGCAGTTCCCTGATGCTGAATCGCTCGGTGTGTAGCGGGCGCGTTTCCGAGGTTTCGCGTAACAGGTCCAGCACTTCGTTGATCAGGGACTCGAGGCGTTCAGCTTCCAGTGCAATTCGATCCAGCTCTCCCTGTACCGGCTCGCAATCGCGATTGCGGGCAATTTCAAGCGCCACGCTCAGGCGCGCCAGTGGAGAGCGCAGCTCGTGACTGACATCACGCAGCAACCTGCGGTTGGCGGTTTGCAGTTCCTCGAGTCGCACCGCCATGCGGTCAAAATCAAGCGCCAGGCCACCGAACTCGTCCTTGCGCTTCGTCAAGGGCAACCCGATACGTGTTGACAGGTCGCCTCCAGCGAGGCTGCGGCTGGCAGCGCCGAGCTGGCTCAAGGGCGAAGCAAGATGGCGGGCCAGCAGAAAACTGACCAGGCCGCTGACGAATGCCGCAATCAGCAGGCGAATCATTACGCCGCGCTGGCCGGGTTCCAGCACCGGCGGCGGTGTCGGGCGCCTTGCCACGACCAGGCGGTAGCGCTGGCCGCGCTGTGTGACCAACTCGCGGCTGACCTGCTGCACACCAGCCGCCTGCAGGCGTTGCGCGGCGTTTTCACGACCCGCTACTTCTTGTCCTTGCTCGTTGAACAGGAATATCTGGCTGCTGAAACGGCGTGGCAGCTGGCGCATCAGCCTGCGTGCACCCTGCTCTCCCTGGCGATTCAGCGCGGCCGTCAGGCGATTGCTCAGTGCTTCTATTTCGCGGCCCACACGATCGTTCTGTTCCTGGAAAACCTCCGGCCTGGACAGGTAGTTGTTGACCATGGCCATGATCACGGCAAAGCCCATGATGCTCAGCCACAAGGCGAGGAACAATTTCCAGAACAAGCGGCTCATGCAGGGGTTTCCGCTTTGACCCGGTATTGGTACCCCAGGCCGCGCACGGTCTCGATACGGGTTTCGCCATCCGACTTCAAGCCGAGCTTACGGCGCAGATTGCTGACATGCATGTCAATGCTCCGGTCATAGCGCACCGGCTCACGACCCAGCGCAGCGAGGTAGAGATCCCGCTTGCTGATGACATGGCCCGGCTTCTGCACCAGCGCGTGAAGCACGCTGAACTCGGTGCTGGTCAGGTCCAGCTCTTGTCTGTCAAGCCAGGCCTGGCGGGTTCCCTGGTCCACGGCCAGGTCTTCGACCTGGATCACCCCGGCCACCACCTGGCCGGCAGTGCGCCGTAGCACCGCCCGCAATCTGGCCACCAGTTCACGGGGATTGCAGGGTTTGGGCAGGTAGTCGTCGGCGCCCAGTTCCAGGCCAAGTATCCGATCAAGGTCATCCCCGCGGGCGGTCAACATGATGACCGGGAGGTCATGTTCCTTGCGCAGATGTTTTAGCACTTCGATACCGTTCATTTTCGGCATCATGATGTCGAGCACCATGGCGTCCACCAATGGTGTTGCGGCCTCGGACAGTGCCTTCTCGCCATCATGGGCGAGCAGCACATCGAAGCCTTCCTGCTGCAGGTACTCCTTCAGCAGCTCGCAAAGCTCGACATCATCATCGGCAAGTAATACGGTTTCAGGCATTGCGGCTCCGGGTTTTTACACTGGCGATTGTATCCAAACTACGGCCCGTGGCTGCCCATTTACGTACTTTTACGTCTCCACTACAAAACTCAACGCCAAATCGTGGTCTCATTCATCGCAAGGAAACAATTTGCAAGCCAGGCATTCATGCCGCTTGACCACGAACAAGGAGAAGATATGAAAGCGACCCAGATTTTGGTGATGACCTGTGCAGTCCTGGCCTGTTCGGCCGGTGCTGTTGCGGGCGAACACGATGAACGACGGGGCCCGCCAAAGCACGATCGGGCCGGCATCGAGGGCGTTGAAGCCGTCAGGCATCTTTCCAGGGCATTTCGGCGCCTGGATCTTGATGAAGAACAAGTCGCTGCGGTACGGGCTGAAATGACCGCCATGCGCGAATCACTGAAGCCGCTGGCGACTGAATTTCACCAAAACCGTAAATCCATGCAGGAGTTGGTGTTGGATGGAGAATACGATGAACAGCAGGCTGCTGAAATTGCCGAACACCAGGGTGCGCTGACGGCAGAAATTGCGCTGCTGACCAGCGCCACGGTGGCGCGCATGCTGGATCACCTGAATGATGAACAGCGCGCGGAGCTTGACGCGATGCGCGCGGACAGAATGGCCCACCGGGAGGAAATGAGGGACCGCATCAGGGCCCATCGTGATCACCGCCGGGCATACCGGAACAAGGATGGTGACGGATAGACCCGAGCAGGACAGCTCAAAAGCAAAAGGGCCGGTTTTCGCCGGCCCTTTTTTTGACAATCAGTCAGGATTCCTTTGCAAGCTCCGCCATCAGGTCATCAATACCCCCGTGCCGCACATCCTTACCCAGCACCAGGTAAATCACGTACTCGGCAATATTCTGGCAGCGATCACCCATGCGCTCCATGGCGCGTGCCGCCCATAAAACTTTCATGATGGTAGGAATCGACGTGGCATCGCTGGCCATGAATGTCATCAGCTGACGGATAATTGACTTGTACTTGACGTCCACCTTGCGGTCCGCCTTGACGACATCCAGCGAAGTCTGGACATCCGTCCTGGCGAACGCATCAAGTACCTGGCCGAGCATTTTAAGTACCAGCTCACCCATGTGTTCCAGTTCGTGACGGATTTCCTCATCCAGCGCACCGTCCATTTCTTCGCTGACCATTTTGCCAACACGCTTGACCTCATCGCCGATGCGTTCAAGGTCATTGATCGTTTTAATGACCGCGACGATCAGCCTGAGGTCCGACGCCGCGGGCTGGCGGCGGGCCATGATACGGGTGCATTCTTCGTCAATTTCAATCTCCAGAGAATTAACGCTGGCGTCGTTCTTGACCACTGTGCGCCCGAGAACGGCATCGCAGTGAATCAGTGCCCGGACTGCATTGGCCAACTGCTCTTCGACCACGCCCCCCATCTTCAGAACACTGGCGCGAACGTCTTCGAGCTCTTCGTTGTACTGTTGCGAGATATGCTGGTTTAGGTTCAGCTTGTCCATGGTGTTTTCCGTCATCAGCCGTAGCGGCCGGTTATGTAATCCTCGGTTTTCTTCAACCGTGGATTGGTGAATACCTGGTCGGTCTCTCCAAACTCGATCAATTCACCAAGATACATGAATGCCGTGTGATCCGACACGCGCGCAGCCTGCTGCATGTTGTGCGTCACCATGATGATGGTGTAATCCTGTTTGAGTTCGTTAATCAGTTCTTCGACCTTGAGCGTAGAAATGGGATCCAGCGCTGAACAGGGCTCATCCAGCAGGATGACCTCCGGTTGAACGGCAATGGCCCTGGCGATGACCAGTCTCTGCTGTTGTCCCCCGGAAAGGCCGAATGCCGACTCGTGCAGCCTGTTTTTGACTTCATCCCACAGAGCTGCACCCTTCAGGGCCCATTCCACGGTGTCGTCCAGCTGGCGGCGCTTGTTGATGCCCTGGATACGCAGGCCGTAAGCGACGTTTTCATAAATTGACTTGGGAAATGGATTGGGCTTCTGAAACACCATGCCGACCTCACGGCGCAGAGCAGCCACATCCACCCCGGGCGCACAGATATCGCGGCCCTGTAAATGGATGCTTCCCTCGATCCTGCAGATATCGATCAAGTCATTGAGCCGGTTAAAACAGCGCAGCAGTGTGGACTTGCCACAGCCCGAAGGCCCAATGAACGCGGTGACTTTTTTCTCGGCAATATCCAGGTCGATATCGACCAGGGCCTGCGCGGTGTCGTACCACAGGTTCAGCTTGTCGACACGCACGGCGACTTTTCCGATATTGAGATCTTCGGGTACCGCCGGTTGCATGGCGTCGCGATCCTCGCTGGGCACATTCTCATCCAGCAGCAATGTTGATTCATTGTTCATGTTTCAAGTCCACGATATTTTTCGCGCAAGCGGTTTCTGACCCTGATTGCGGTCAGGTTTAGCAAAACCGTGACGCAAACCAGTAACAGGGCCGTCGCATAAACCAGCGGCCGGGCCGCTTCTACATTCGGACTCTGAAAACCGACATCATAAATGTGAAAGCCCAGGTGCATAAACTTCCGCTCGGGGTGCAGGAAGGGATAATTGCCGTCAAGCGGCAGCGAAGGCGCCAGCTTGACCACGCCGACCAGCATCAGCGGCGCCACCTCTCCGGCAGCGCGAGCCACCGCCAGGATCATGCCGGTCATGATTCCTGGACTCGCCATGGGCAGCACGGTGCGCCACAGGGTTTCCCAGCGTGTTGCGCCGAGCGCCAGGCTGCCTTCCCTGATGGTGCGGGGAATCCTCGCCAGGCCTTCCTCGGTCGAAACGATCACCACCGGCAAAGTCAGCAATGCCAGGGTCAGGGATGCCCAGAACAGGCCCCCGGTGCCGAATGTTGGCGACGGCAACGCTTCGGGAAAAAACAGGCGGTCCAGGCTGCCGCCGAGAGTGTAGATGAAAAACCCAAGCCCAAATACGCCATAGACGATGGATGGCACACCGGCCAGGTTGTTCACGGCGACGCGTATGATACGGGTCAACAAGCCCTGCCTGGCGTATTCCTTGAGGTACACGGCGGCGACTACGCCAAAAGGTGTCACGAAGACGGACATCAGCAGGACCATCATGACGGTGCCGTAAATGGCCGGAAAAATTCCCCCCTCGGTGTTTGCCTCACGCGGGTCTTCAACGATAAATTGCCAGCTCTTCTTGAAAAAATGGCCCACGCTTCCCCACAAGCCCATCGTGTTTGGCTTGAACGCATCGAGAATGGTGTACAGCGGAATCTCGACTTCTTCACCACTGGCCGTACGCATTAGTGCCGCATCCCGGCGAATTTCCTCGTTGAGTGCCAGCAGATCCTGCTCGAGCAACTCGTATTCCTCGCCCAGTGCCACCCGTTCCTCTTCGATTTCTGCGAAAGCGCGAGGATCCTGTTCGCCCTTCAGCTCAAGCCTGCGTTCCCGCAGGCGCAGACGTTCGAGCCGGTAGTTGATGCTGCCGATGCGTCCCTTCTCAAGGTCAGAAATCTGGTCGCGCAAGGAGGATGTTCTCTCCAGTCTTTGCTCAAAGTCTTCCCACGCAGTGGCCATCGTGATCAACGAGTTGTCTTCTTTCAGCCCGAGCAGGTAACCGTAAAAATTCCCCCACTCCTCGCGCTCCAAGACCACCAGGGCCAACGGTTGGCTGCGTTGTGCGATGATCAGTTCAGGCACCCACACAAAATCCTGGCCGCTCAGGTCACGATTGCCGACCTTGATCAGGTAGCGGCGCACGGAGTCATAACTTTCCGGCACGGACAGCCCGGACTCCCTCAATCGCTGAGCACTGACTTCTTCGCGGTCCTGGATCTGTCCCGCCAACACCGTGCGCGACTGGTCATCCTGCGTGACGATTTCATGAATTTTCGATGGCCAGAAGTGCCCGAATCCCGGCACCGCGATCATCAGCATCAGGCCGAGCACCAGCAAAATGCAGCAACTCACTGCTGCGGCATTGAGCCACACCCAGGGTGCGCCGCTCTTGATCCATGAATTTACCTTGCTCATCTAATTCGGCCTACAGTGAGCTGTACCGCTCTCTCAATCGCTGCCGGATAATTTCCGCACCGGTATTGACGACAAATGTGAACAGGAACAGGACGAGGGCCGCCAGGAACAGGATCCGGTAGTGAGAGCTGTCTACCTCTGACTCGGGCATCTCGACCGCGATGTTGGCGGCCAATGTGCGCATGCCCTCGAAAATGCTCCAGTCCATCACCGGTGTGTTGCCAGTCGCCATCAGCACAATCATGGTTTCGCCGACGGCCCGGCCCAGACCGATCATCAGTGCCGAGAATATGGCTGGGCTGGCGGTCGGAAGGATCACCCTGACCAGGGTTTGCCAGGTCGTCGCGCCAAGCGCCAGCGAGCCGTCGGATAATGACTTCGGCACGCCAAACACGGCGTCTTCTGCCATTGAAAAAATTGTTGGAATTACGGCAAAACCCATCGCGAACCCCACCACCAACGCGTTGCGCTGGTCGTAGGAAACACCCATTTCCTGGCTCAACCAGGTGCGCATATCGCCGCCGAAAAATACCACCTGTAACGGTTCCGCAAGCAATAGAGACAAGTACACCAATGCCACGATTACGGGCAGCAACAGCGCAGGTTCCCAGCCCTCCCTGACCCAGCTTTTGAAGGGTCCCGTGTAGTGGCTCCACCAATAAGCGAACAGCAAAAGTCCCACGGGCAGCACCAACAACATCGAGACTACGGCCGCGAGGTTGTCCTCGATAAAGGGTGCAAACCAAAGGCCCGCCAGGAATCCGAGAATAACGGTTGGCAGTGCAGCCATGATTTCAATGGTCGGTTTTACCAACTCGCGGAGGCTTGGCGCCATGAAATATGCCGTGTATGCAGCGCCCATCAGTGACAGGGGTACCGCGAACAGCATCGCAAACAACGCCGCCTTGAGTGTGCCAAATGCAAGCGGGGTCAGGCTGAATTTAGGCTCAAACTCGTTGGTTGCAGCCGATGACTGCCAGACAAATTCGGGTTCGGAATAATTTTCGTACCAGACTTTGCGCCACAACGAGCTGATCGATACTTCAGGGTGTTCGTTTTCAAGACGCATCAGCGCGGCTTCGCCGCCCTTGTAAAGCGAAATCAGGCCATTTGCTCGCGGCGCAAACGCCAGGGCCGCAGGTGTGCCGGCCGGCAGCGCTTCATTCAGTACCATCTGCCCCGCCGTGGTATGAAACAAAGCCAGGTTGCCGATTTCATCAACAGCAGCAAACCCTTTGCGCCGATACTCGGGCTTGATATGCCGGACAGCGCCACCCAGGCCTTCAAACTGCCTGATCAGTTGTAACGTCGTCTGGTTGTTTTCATCGCGTACCGGGAAAAGCTGGGAAACCAGGCCTTCGGAGTCGCCGGCCAACAGCGAAATCCCGCCCAGCAGCATGCTCGCCTCGGTAATTGGTTCCCCACTGACCTTTACCGTTTGAAGCAAGGACAGATCATTGAGCGAATAAACCAGCACCTGGCCGTCGGTATTGGTGGCATAAAGCCAGCGGCCGTTGCCGCTGATCGCCAGTGCCGTGATGCCCGGGTCAATCTCGCGTTGCATCGACCGGGAATCCAGGCTGAATTCACCGGTTAAAAAGTTTTGCTGCTTGCTGCTCAGCTCAACGAATAGCGAACTCGCGCCCGCCGAAGCCAAAACCAGGCGTGTATCGTCTTCAGAGTAGGCGAGCAAGCGGGCAGCTTGACCGTTACTCAGCGCGCGCCATTGCGCTCCGTACGGATATTCAATCGAGGGGATGACCCTGCGGTTTTCAACACCATCGGCAAAGCTGGTTTCATAACGATGCTGCAACAGCAAGACATTTCCACTGACATCCATAACGGCGACCGCGCCCGGATCCTGTATGGCCTCTGCAACCGCCTGTAGTTCTCCACCCGGCGGTTCAAGTTGTGTCATCTCGATCTGGGCCAGCCCGTCGATGTCAAAAAATCCTATGCGGCCATTGCGCCCAATGCTGAAGCCGACCTCGATCTGTTCCTCGACACCTACGTACAAGGGCTCAGTATTTTGCCACGCCGGATTGTGCCCCAGAGACTCGTACTCTGAGGTGGCAGGCAAGAACAGGGGGAATACGACGTAAACCAGGTAAAAAAGGATCAGGACAACGGCAACAATCACCGAGATTCCGCCCACAGAAATGAGGCGCCGGGTGATGGAATCCAGCAGTTTTCGCCAGCGATGGAATCGCTCCGAGCGGCCGCTGCCGGCGAGGCCTTCGGAGCGGGGGAATGCACTCATGGCAGCATGTTATTCAGGAAGTATGACAGTATTGTTACAAGTCAGAGAACGG
Organism: Lysobacterales bacterium; assembly: GCA_013002505.1. Lineage (GTDB taxonomy): Bacteria > Pseudomonadota > Gammaproteobacteria > Xanthomonadales > SZUA-36 > JABDJL01. Next base: position 17,348 of record JABDJL010000142.1, read on the forward strand.
CTCTGTAAAAACTGGTAGGCTATGGCGGTTTGCAAAATCTCTGGGAAGCCTTGAGGAGAAACAAGCATGGCAGGCAGTTACCTCAGCGGAATCTTCGGTTCTTCACCGGTACGCCCACTTCAGAAACACATGGAACAAATTGTTGCCTGTGTTCGCGAACTGGTGCCTTATGTAGACTCGGTACTGGAAGGTAACATCGAAAGGCGCAATCAGCACCATGAAAAAATAGTTGACCTCGAACACAAGGCAGATGACCTGAAAAAGGAACTTCGACTGCACTTGCCCTCTTCCCTGTTTATGCCTATTGATCGGCGAGACGTGCTCGAAGTGCTGACCATGCAGGACCGCGTGGCAGGGGCCGTGCGGGACGTCGCGGGCATCATTGTCGGCCGCGACATTCAGATTCCTGCTGAAATGTCCGTAAAATTTCGGGAATTGGTCGTGACCTGCGTCAAATCGGTTGAAGAGGCCAACGACGCCATTTGCGAACTCGATGAACTCATTGAAACCGGCTTCGGGGACAATGAACGTGAACGCGTTGGTATGTTGCTGACAAAGCTGGACGCAACCGAGCAATTAACGGACGAACAGTCCATCGAATTGAGTCACAAGCTTTATGAGATCGAGGATGATCTCAAACCCGTCAATGTCATGTTCCTCTACCGGATCATCGACAAGACCAGCGCTATTGCAGACCGGGCCCAGCGGGTCGGAAGCCGTCTGCAGTTGATGCTGGCTCGTTAAGCGGGAGGTCAGCATGGAATTTTCGATGTGGTACCTGGGCCTCGCTGCCGCGTTCGGTCTCTTCATGGCCTGGGGCATTGGCGCCAACGATGTCGCCAATGCTATGGCCACGTCGGTGGGCTCAAAGGCCCTGACGATCAAGCAAGCCATCCTGGTCGCGGCAATATTCGAGTTTACCGGGGCGTTTTTAGCCGGTGGGCAGGTAACCTCGACCATACGCAAGGGCATCATCGATGCCAGTACCGTGGAAAACCAGCCGGAACTGCTAGTATTTGGCATGCTTGCTGCACTCCTGGCTGCTGCGATCTGGTTGTTGATTGCTTCCAAGCGCGGTTGGCCGGTGTCAACCACCCATTCAATAGTCGGCGCAATTGTAGGGTTTGCAGCTGTCGGCATCGGCGTAAACTCGGTGCACTGGAGCAAGGTCGGCACCATTGCCGCCTCGTGGGTGGTCTCACCGATGCTTTCAGGGTTTATCGCCTATTTCATATTCATGAGCGTGCAAAAGCTGATTCTTGGAACCAAAGATCCATTCGTTAGTGCACGTAAATATGTACCGATTTACATATTTGCAGTGGGTTTTGTCATGGCCCTGGTGACATTGCTCAAGGGACTCAAACACGTCGGTCTTGATTTGAGCACCACCCAGTCTTTCGTTGTGGCAGTCATCAGCGGCCTGATCACGATGTTTATTGGTATCGTGCTGATCAGGCGAATCAAGTTCGACCCCCACGACGATGAGGAATTCAGGTTTACCAATGTCGAGAAGATATTCGGGGTCCTGATGATTTTTACCGCCTGTGGCATGGCGTTCGCCCATGGTTCAAATGATGTCGCCAATGCGGTTGGTCCGGTCGCGGCAGTGGTGAGCATTGTCAAGACGGGCGCTGTTGCACAAGAATCAGCATTGGCCACCTGGATCCTGTTGCTGGGTGCCATCGGCATCGTGCTTGGACTGGCCACGTACGGTTGGCGGGTCATTCGAACCGTGGGTCAAAAAATCACTGAATTGACACCGTCGCGCGGGTTCGCCGCTGAACTTGCAGCGGCATCCACCGTGGTCATCGCATCCGGAACCGGCATTCCCATTTCGACCACCCACACCCTGGTCGGTGCGGTACTCGGTGTTGGGGTCGCGCGCGGTATCGGGGCGCTGAATCTGCGCGTGGTCCGGAACATTATGCTGTCGTGGATCGTGACATTGCCGGCTGGCGGAATACTTGCGATCCTGTTCTTCTTCCTGTTCAAGGGAATCTTTATGAACTGAGTTCCCGGCAAGCCCTTGCTGGCCCGGCGAGCATCAGAGCAGTAACGCCCTGTGATAACCTTGTATCAACAGCAAACCGAGGCCACGGGCGTGAGCTCAAGAGTCAGAATCAGGCCGGCCGTCAAGGAAGACCTCGAAGCCATCACCCGGCTGCGTAAGCAGGCCATACTGGAATCTCCACAACAAGACGAGCCACGGGAACACCTGATTCAGTGGGGGGCTGTGCTGTCCGAGGAACGTACGCTGAGGCGTATCGCCGAGCAATGCCTGTTGGTCGCCGAAACCTCGGGCGAGGTAATCTCCTGCAATTGTCTCGACCTCGATGAAGGCGAAATGGTCGGGCCGGTTGTCAAGGAAGGTCATCGCGGCCAGGGCCTGGGGAAACGCATGGTGACCGAAATTGAACGGCTGGCCGTGCAGTACGGCATGAGGGAACTGATCACTGAAGCGGCACAGCCCCGGATCGGTTTTTTCAATGCCTGCGGCTACCAGGTGCGGCCCGGCGCATCGCACGAACCAGACCCGCGTACGCGCATCCTGTCGATCAGGATGTCCCGCCGGTTCCCCAGGCGCCAGACCCGCTATGGCGCCCGCATTCGCCGGCTACTCGAGCAAATCGGAATCCCGCCTGACTACGGCCGCGAGCGGCGCCTCAAGTTGCAAGCGGAATGCCAGCAACTGGCCACCATTGGCACTGATCTGCGGGGCAGAGAACAATTGATGCAGCCAAAGGCGGCCATGGCCTGGTATGAAATGCGCAATGCGGCCCTATCTGACGGCATTGAGCTGAATGTGGCCTCTGCTTTCAGGTCGGTGGGTTACCAGGTGACCATTATCGAACGGAAAAAACAGGCCGGCCAGGACATGGATGAAATCCTGAAGGTTTCCGCCGCGCCAGGTTATAGCGAGCACCACACGGGCCGGGCGATTGATATCTGCTGCCCGTCAATGCCACCACTGGAGGAATGTTTCGAAAATACCGAAGCATTTGAATGGCTCACAGACTCGGCCCACCGCTTTGGGTTTTCCATGTCCTACCCACGCAACAATATTCACCGGATTGCCTATGAACCCTGGCACTGGGCATGGCGTAACAGCAGCTGACCCGGTTTTAGTGGACGCTTCCTGACAACTCGACGCTGCCGCCTTCCGGTTCGTGTGGTCGCGGAGCAAGATCGAACGGAAGCTGGATCTGGCTCAGCCCCAAACGCGATAAGAGGTGACGCATTTCCAGTTGCAACATGGGATAAAGCTGGCGCGCCAGTTCAGAATGGCTGCCGGTAAATGTTGCCATGTCCATCGCCTCGCCGGCGATCTGCTGATAAACCGCCTCCATGCCGACCAGGGCCTTGAAAGCCGGGCCCTTGTTTCCGTCGGACCCACCGTTGCAATCCAGCCGTGCTGTCACCTGGTAGGCAGGTAATGCCGACTTGTCCTCGGATTCGACGATGCGCGGTGTCAGGTTGAGTTCGACCTTTGCTTCCTGCATACCGGGGTTCTTGTTGGCGCGTAATAACTCGGCGTGGAATACGGACGCCTGCACATGCTGTAGTACGAACTGCTGAAGTAAATTCATGAATTAAACCCACATCCTGACCCGTTTTACATGGCGCTTGAAGTGGCTGTATTCAAGCGGGGCGAACCCGGATTTGCGTTTACAGTTCTGAAGCCCGCCAGAAATACCAACTGGCCACCGAGCGATATGGCGCAAGGTGGCGCGTACGGAGGTGTACTTTCTCAGGCTTGGGCAAGGCCCTCATCCGGTAAATATTCTGAACGCCTTTTTGGATCGCCAGGTCCGTGGCCGGCATTACGTCCGGCCGCCCAAGGTTAAAAATCAGGTACATTTGCGCGGTCCACGGTCCGATACCCCGAACCTCGCAAAGCCGGTCAGTGATTTCCTCGTCCGTCATGCGAGCCATCTGCCACGGGTTGGGCAGTGACCCGTCAACCGCGTGGCGTGCAAGATCCTGGATCGAAAGTGACTTGGCCTGTGAAAGACCCACGGCCCGCAACTGTTCCACCGGCATCGTCACCAGCAATTCCGGATCAGGCTCGCGACCGGGAAACAAATCGAGAAAACGGCCGTGTATTGTTCCGGCCGCCTTGCCTGAAAGTTGCTGGTAGGCCACGGCCCGGGATAGCGCAGCGAACAGGCTACCTTCGCGGCGTAGCGGCAGGCGTTGCTTGCCGAATTCGTGGATGAATGCCGACAGGCGCTCACACCGGCCATGCAGATGATCCACGGCTTCGTTCCACTGGAATTTACGCCGGTTCAACTGGACGGGCTCTCTGGGTGACCGGGTTTGCCGAAGCCTGCGACGAACAGCAGGACCCAGCCAAGCAATAATCCCATGCCGCCCACGGGTGCGGCCGGGCCGGGACCCGTGCCACCAGTGATCATCGCAAAGTAAATCGTGCCACTGAAAAGCGCCACGCCGCCCGCTATCAGCAACGCTGAAAGAGCGAGCAAGTGGCGGTGAACATTGCTCAGCGAAGCCATGGCCAACAGCGCAGGCGCATGAACCAGATTCACCAGTACGGCCGCCTGCCACTGCCGATAGCGGCCGGGGTCGTCAAGGCCATCTACCCAGTGACTGCCGGCGGCTGCAAACAACACGCCCGCGAAACCCAGCACGGCAGCCACTGCGAGGATCGATTGGCGAAGGGTATTCACGCCATCGGCTGCTTACTGGTCGTCCAGCGGTTTGAGAAAGTTTTCATTGCGGCGCAGCAGGTTGTCCATGCGCGTCGAAGATACCTGGTAGAGCCAGCCCTCGGTACGTTGCCGGATACCTTCGACCTGTTCCATTGCCTGCTCCTCGGCCAGATCGGGGTCGACCAGGTCAGTGCTGATGCGCACCCACCGTGTTACTTCCGATTCACCTGCTGCAGAGTCATCTTGCACCGCTTCGACGGTTAGTACTTCAGCGTTAACCCTGGCTCCGTTGAACAGGGTCACCGTTGATTCAGCCAGCACATTCGCCGCCTCGATCTCATCACGCTGCACATCATCTATCTCGAGCATCGAAAACATTCCGGCTGCGGAATTCAAAGTATAGACAGACTGAAGTTCACGTCCTTCCGGCAGGGTTTTGAGGCTGAAATCGCTGTCATCGGCAGATGCTTTGCTCAACGTAACGACCTCGCCGTCGGCGTGCATGATTGAAACACTTGCGACCAGGCCCGCGCCAAGATCGAGTAACTGCCTGTCCGCCCAGTCAATGGTTTCGTCCGGCAGGTCGAATTCCTGGTCAATCAACACCACCTGGCCCGCGTCGGCGCGGCGTACATATTGTCCGAACTGCAAGTCGGGAATATCACCGGCAATGATGCTCCAGGCCTGCTCCCCTGTGCCTACATCGAGCACTGCCGCTTGTGACCCGGAAGCCCCCGGGTCCTCGACGCCAAGCCGCTCAAAGTAGTCCGGATTGGCGGTTTTGAATTCCACGATCGTGGCTTCTGCCAGCGCGGACAAGGTCGCACGCACACGCTGCCAGTCAGCCGGATAACCATCGAGCTCTCCAACAGTCCAATTCGAATCGCCCCGCGAAAGTGTCGCTATGGTCTCACCGGCACTGCGGTGCACGAGGCTGGTTACATCATTGACCTGTTCGGCCAGCCCGGGAATAAACTTTTGCCCGGCCGGTTCATCCTCGCGCCCTTCCCGGTCCATCATGACCGTTAACACGACGGCCACCGCGGTCAGGGCGGCAAGCATCAGGAACGGTTTACGGTTCATCAGGCAGCCTCCTCGCGACGCTTGCGGCGCGAGCGGACATAAACCAATGCCGCAACAGCTACCAACAGGGGCATCAGCGCGATATTGGCCAACTTCAGGCGGGTACCCAGGGCGTCGATATCGCGCTCCAGGTCATGCCGTACGGCGCGCAAATCACTGCGAATCTGCAATCGCTGTTGCATGAACCGGTCCACCGCCTCGCGCTGCTCGTCTGAGAATACATCGAGGTTTCCGTCGTCACGGCTGGATTGCAGTTCAGCAAGTTTTTGCTCCGTATCTTCCAGTTCCTGCTGGAGTCGTTCCTCGGTGGCCCGGAAGCGGGTCTCCGCGGCCAGGCGCAGCCTCTCGACCCGGTCGAACGGGCGGCTGGTGGTCGCCCGGGTCCGGACACTGATCAGGTCGGGTGAACCCAAGAGGTGGTCCACGGCATTAATGACCAGGTTGCCGTTATCGGCAAATGAGCTGGCGATGGTCTGACCGAGAAAGTTCTGCTTTTGCACCCACAGGCGGTCAGTCAGGATGTCGGTATCGGCAAACAACAGCACCTGGATGCCCTGTTCAGATGATTGTGCCATGTGTTCATTATCCGAAGCCCCGGGCGCGGAGTCGAAGGCCGACGACGCTGGCCCGCTGACGCGCGCCGCCAGGGTATAGAGGTCGCCGGTCGACTGGAACCCGTTCATCAGGTCGCGAGGATCGGTCAGAAACCTCATGCGCTGCGCATCAATCGGCGCCGCGTTCTGGCTGGTTCGGGCCAGCGGTGTCAGGGTCGTGCTGGCGCCTTCGACCGCCTCGAGGAACCCGGAAGAGGAGAAATTCACCGCTTCCAGGTCGGCGCTGACGATGTCTTCCTGGTTGAGTCCGTCCCGCGGTACCGACAGGATCGCCAGGTGGCGTACAGGCTGTGAACCGCCTCCCATGCCAACCTGGAGCGCATACAGGGCGTCACCGATCATTTTGGTTGCATCGAAGTTTACGCCCCAGGCTTCCAGCAATGCACCCAGCGATGAGCTGCTGCCGGCATTCAGGGGCGCCATCGGATCGCCCGGCGCGCCACCCTGGTCGGCCTCGGCGAACGGGTCCATGAACGCCACCAGCCGGCCACCGTTCAGAACGAACTGGTCGATGGCATAAGTCATTTGATCGTCGAGGTTTTTCGGGTGAACGAGGAACAGCAAGTCCAGGTCTTCAGGTAGTTCACCGGACTCCGGCAATATCTCGACCACTTCGAACGCCTGCTGAAGTTGTTCGTAAATCGTCCACGCCGGGCGCATTGCCTGGCGTGCCGGGTCGTAGCCGGGTTTCATGTCGAGCCCTGCCAGCAAGCCCACCTTGCTGCGCTTCGGGTGAGAAAGGCTGGAGACCATCTTGGCCACGTCGTATTCCAGGAACTGTTCCTTGCTTGGCTGCAGAAACGGCATCGCCTGGACGTCATCCAGGGAATTGGTGGCGGCAAGCCCGAAATACAGTGAATCACCCGTTGCGCCGACCGGGACAGCTTGCAGACCAAACTGCCCAGCCCTGTCTTCGTCAGTGGAAAACGGTTCCGGGTTGACACGGTGCAAGGTCAGCTTGGTGCCCCCGAGTACTTCCATTTCTTCAAGCAGTTCTCCGACCCATTGCGCGTATCGCCTGATCTGGGGCAGATCGCGACTGGTTTCCTCGGAGAAAAACAGGTACAGGTTCACCGGCTCTTCGAGGTTCTTCAGAATATTCCTGGTGCCTTCGCTCAGCGTGTATTGCTTGTTGGCGGTCAGATCCACGCGCCAGCCGCTGAACAGGCTTTCTGTCAGTATCACCAGCGCCATGAACAGTATTGCCAGCAATGCCAGTGACCCGGCGGAATACCAGTTTCGAGTGCGTTGATCCATCAGTCGGCCTTTTTCTGTTCGAGAACGATGACATTGGCGGCCAGCCAGAAACCAGCCACCAGAACGAAATACAGCAAGTCACGAAAATCCACCACGCCACGGGATATGTCAGCGTAGTGAGACAGGAAACTGAGGCTGGAAACTGCATCCAGCAGCGCCTGTGGCGCCCAGCCGCTGAACAGGTTCGTGATCATGGGCAGGCCGCTGAGCAGGAATCCGAAACAAACGACTACGCTGAGAATGAAAGCCACGACCTGGTTGCGGTTCACCGCGGACAGGCAGGAGCCAATGGCGAGGAATCCACCGGCCATCAACCAGCTACCAAGGTAAGCTGCCAAAATGGCGCCATTGTCGGGTGAGCCCAGGTAATTGACCGTGATCCATACCGGAAAAGTCAGCGCCAGGGCAATGCCGAGAAACAACCATGCTGCCAGGTATTTGCCCATTACGGCCTGGAAAGTGCTGATCGGCAATGTCAGCAACAATTCAATGGTGCCGGACTTGCGTTCCTCCGCCCACAAACGCATGGATATTGCCGGCACCAGGAACAGGTATAACCAGGGATGGAAGCGGAAGAAGGGGTCGAGGTCAGCGATGCCGCGTTCGAAAAAACTACCCAGGTAGAACGTAAACACGCCTGACATGACGAGAAATATGATGATAAAGACGTACGCGACCGGCGTGGCGAAATAACCCGCCAGTTCACGCCTCAGGACCGTGGTAACCGCAGACATCAGCTCATCCCTCCACGCGTGATTTCGCGAAACACCTCGTCGAAGCGGCCTGCTTCCAGTTTCAGTTCATGCACCTTCCAGTCATGCTGGGAAATGGCATTGCTGACCGCACTGAACAGTTGGTCGGAGGCCGGGAACACCGTCAACTCCCGGCCCGATACTTCGGCACCAGCGACTTCCGGCAGGTCACTGAGGACACTGGCCGCTTTTTGTGCTTCGTCGAGCACCATGCTCACGGCGTTGTGGTATCGCGACCGGGCAACCAGGCCCTGCGGCGAATCGTCTACCTTGAGTTCGCCATCAGCAATGATCATGACGCGATTACAAACCGCTTCGACCTCCTCGAGGATGTGCGTGGAAATGATGATGATCTTGTCCGAGGCCATCTGGTCAATCAATTGCCTGACCTCGTGCTTCTGGTTGGGGTCAAGCCCGTCCGTGGGCTCATCCAGGATCAAAATGGGCGGATCGTGCATGATTGCCTGGGCCAGTCCCACGCGCCGCCTGAAGCCCTTGGAAAGCGTGTCGACAGGTTGGTGCAATACGCCCTTTAGCTGAAGCTTTTCGACGCAATCGTTGACGGCACTGTCACGAGAAGCAGGCAGAATTTCACGTGCCCGGGCGATGAACTGCAGAAACTGCAGCACGGTCATCTCTCCATAGCTTGGGGCGCCCTCGGGCAGATAGCCCATGCAGCGCCGCGCAGCGAGGGAGTCGTCAACAAGATCGTGTCCGTTGACTCTCGCCGTGCCGGATGTCGGTGCCAGGAAGCCGGTCAGCATTTTCATGGTGGTCGATTTTCCGGCGCCGTTGGGCCCGAGAAAGCCCAGAACCTGGCCCGGCTCCACGGTAAAACTGAGGTCTTTTACGGCCGTAAAACTTCCGAAATCCTTACGCAAAGACTGTGCTTCGATCATGCGTTTTTCCCTGGTTTTCCATCGACAAACCCGTGCGGCGTGTCCAAGCCCTGAACGGGCACCCGATATTTTCTTCATTCGTCCGGGATTTTCAAGTCCTGGGGCTCTTGTGCTCGATTAATGCGCCCGGCGGTGAAAATGACCGCTTTTACGCAGCCAAGTTCCCCCATGTTCGCTGTTCAGCCTGAAAATCGTGTGACTAATGTCACTGGAAATCCGGGCGCATGACTTCTATGTTAAGTTCATAGGTCAGCAGGAGAAAACACACTATGAGCATGTGGACAGCCATTGCATTGATCTGCATTGCAGGCATTGCCGGTGAAGCTTACCGCAAAAAGCATGAAAACAAAGGAGAGGTTACGGCCAGCGAGCAACTTGACGAACTGAATCACAAGATCGACAAGCTGGACGCCGACTTGCGCCAGCGCGTTGAAACACTGGAGCGGATCGTGACTGACCGCCAGGAAGATCTGAAACGCCAGTTCGACCACCTCGACAAGGCTTCCTGACCAAAGCCAGCGTGACCAAGGGGTCCAGGAACAAGCAGGAAATATTCCTGTCGGTGCTGATGTTGGGCATTGGCATCGGCTTTGCCGTGATGGCATTTACCGGGATACCGGCGCTTTTACCTACTGGCGTTTTTTATGCGTGGATCGGCCTTCGCGGGCTGCGAGCCCGCTTGGCGCAAGCGGCGGACCTGGCCGGCGATACGTCACACGGCGATCCAGCCCGGGCCAGGCTCAGATAAACCCCAGTTCAAATGCTTTCAGGACCGCCCGCGTGCGGTCCCGTACGCCCATTTTCGAAAGTATGTTCGAGACGTGATTTTTCACCGTACCCTCAGCCACGCCCAGTGAATTGGCTATTTCCTTGTTACTGTATCCTCCAGCCATCAGCCTCAGGATCTCGGTTTCACGCTCGGTCAATGGATCGGGCCGGTCCAGGCTCGAAAAATCCGTTTGCATGTTTTCAAGGCCCCGTTTCAAGCGTTCTGTCACGGCCGGCTTTACGATCGACCCGCCCGTAGCAACGGTTTTGACCGCGTTAACCAGCTCCTCGAGCGACACGTCCTTGAGCAAGTATCCCTTGGCACCATTCCTGATGCCCGCCAGGACCAGGTCGTCGTCATCAAACGTTGTCAGGATGATCGTCGGAGGCAGCTGTTCGCGTTCCTTGAGGTGACGAAGCACATCGACACCCGACATTCCGGGCATCCGCATATCCAGCAAGATGACATCAGGGCTTGTCTCAGGCAGCAGTGCGATCGCCTCGGCGCCATCATTGGCCTCCGCGATGACCTCGATTTCCTCGGATAAATCGAGCAGGCTGCGAACCCCTTTTCGAACCAGGTTCTGGTCATCGACCAGCATTACCTTGATCATTTCTTAACTCTCCATTCTCATCTGTTCTGCGAAGCTGACCGTCGCGGGTCTGCCGGCTTCAAGCTTCCGCAGGCACCCACGCATGGAGCGTAAACCCGGCGCCCTTTTGTGATTCTACTTCCAGTTTGCCACCAAGTTGAGTCAGGCGTTCCTGCATTCCGCGCAAACCGTTGCCCGCCTGGACCCGGCTCACGCCGCGCCCATCGTCCCTGGCGCTCATGGCAACACCATCGCGGGACATGGAAAGCCGTATCCACAGGTTGCTGGCGTTGGCATGCCGCACGCTGTTAGTGATGATTTCCTGTACGCACCGTAACAGGATGTGCGCCTGGTGCGGGTCGATCATGATCAGGTCGGACGGCAGATCGAGATGAATGCGCGGTTCCGGGACGCCTTCTACCAGGGTCTTGAGCGCCCTGCCGAGGTCCACCTGGTCACCACGGCGCATGTCACTGACCACCTCGCGCACATCTGCCAACAACATCTTGGCCAGTGACCTGGCCTGCTGCACATGCTCCAGCACCTTGCCGTCAACCAGGTGGGTAACGACTTCGAGATTCAGGGTCAGGGCTGTCAGGTGGTGGCCCACGAGGTCGTGCAGTTCCCGGGCGATCCTGAGGCGCTCTGCCATCCGGGTGTTTTCGGTCAACAGCGCCTGGGTGGCGCGCAACTCGGAATTCATTTTGCGCAACTGGTCGCGCGCATCGTTCTGCCGCAGGGTGGCCACGGAGCCGACAAAAACGAACAGGGATATGCCCAGGAACACACCGGCGGTCAGCGCAGCATCGGTGAATTCGATGGTTGGAATCCGGCTGACGATCCATGCCAGCAGCACGTTCTGGAAAATGAGCCACGCACTGGCGAGCACCGGTTCCACCGCCCACGGCAACAACCCGGCCACGATCAACAGCAATATACCTCCGAGTGCCGACTCGCTGGCGGCGCTGATCGCCAGCGCGCTGCCGGACAGCAGCAACAGGTAAACCAGGCGCATCGGCACGGCATCGGAGCGTGCAAGGTGCCGGGCCAGTTGCCAGTAAATAAGCCCGAAGAATAACTGCAACAGCCACCAGGCGGTGTACTGGACCTCGGGCAACGGCGTTTCACGCAGGAATGGAATGAAAAACAGCGGAATGGTGGTGCAAAACCACGTGAACATGCCTGCGTGTCGCATCAGGTCCAACGGTCGGTATTTACCATCGAAAAGCTTCATGAATGCATGCTTGACTTGCGGCTGTCTCCGGCAGGGGGATAATAGCCCATCCTGGACCTGATCCCGCAGTCGGCAGTGGCATGAATAATACAGACAATATGACCCGATCGATGCCCGTAATGGGCAAAGTCGCCCCACCGGATGTTCTCAGAATGAGCCATGACTGTTGCGCAGATGTGATTGAACTGCTGTCTGCACTGGGCATGCACTTTGTGCGCCTCGAAGGGCAGACGAGAATTCCGGGGAGCTACTGGGGCGATGAAGAAGCAGGCCTGATCGGTAACCGGTTGCTGGCCCGTGACGACACGCCGGTGCATTCGGTATTGCATGAAGCTTGCCATTACCTGTGCATGGATAGCGGCCGCCGTGAATTCCTGCACACCAACGCAGGGGGGGATTACGACGAGGAAAATGCAGTCTGTTATCTCCAGGTACTGCTTTCAGACAAGATTGAAGTGATGGGCCGCGAGCGCATGTTCGCCGACATGGATCGTTGGGGCTACAGTTTCCGGCTCGGCTCGGCAAAACGGTGGTTCGAGCACGATGCTGCGGACGCAAGGCAATGGCTGGTCGGGCGTGGCCTCGTGGCCAAAGATGGCCGCTTGAATCTGCCGCACGCTCATGGCGCAGGTGTATGAGCATTTCACTGAACGCCAGGACACTGCGCACCGGGCGGCTGCTTTTGCGTGCAATGCGCCTCGAAGATGCCGCGGACTTCCACGCGATTTATTCCGATCCCGAGACCATGAAGTACTGGTCGGACAAACCTGCACTTGACATCGAAGAATCCGAAAAGCGGGTTCGCGAAGACGTTGAAGCCATGGCCAAGGGAAAAATGCTGTTCTGGTCAGTCTGTTTTGGCGAGGAGGTGATCGGAAAATGTGTTTTGTTCCAGTTCAGCCTCCGCAACAAGCGAGCGGAGCTCGGTTACGTCCTGCGCAGATCATTCTGGGGCCAGGGCTTGATGAGCGAGGCCCTGGCCGAGGTCATTCGGCATGCATTCGAGGACCTGGAACTGCATCGCCTTGAAGCCGATACCGACCCAAAGAACCTGGCAAGCCTCAGGCTTCTGGGCAAGCTGGGCTTTGAAAAGGAGGGCCTGTTTCGCGACCGCTGGTTCGTTTACGACCAGTGGCAGGACAGCGTTATGCTGGGATTGATCAAGCCTTGCTGGGAGCGGGGCCGGCAGGACTGATTCAGCCAATTATCGGGCTCAGCCAGCCTCGTTGCCAGGCCAGCGCCACTGCCAGTATCACGGCCGTGGGCAACAACCATGGCAGGTGGCTTCGCGTTTTTCGCACGGCCTCTTCAGTAAGCACCCGTTGCGGACGCAGACCGGGCGCCTGTAGCAGAAACCGGCAGTTCGCCACGCTGATTTCATCGCCACTGTTCAACGATGCTTTTTGCACGGCCACACCATTGACCCGGGTCCCGGACCCGGACTCCAGGTCCGTCAGCAATACATCACCCTGCTCAGATACAAGCAGCTCGCAGTGCCGGGGAGAGACGGCATCATTGGCAATCCGCACATTGCAATCATCTGCACGGCCAATCAGCAGGCGGTCCACCAGTTCGTAAACCTCGTTGGCCGTCGCTCCGGAAGTGCCCTTGATACGGTACTTCGCCATCTGCATCGGCACCCCTGGATGCTCAGGCGTCGCCAATGGAGGCAATGGCCATAGCTGCGATACCTTCGCCACGGCCACAAAAACCGAGGCCCTCGGTGGTCGTTGCCTTGACCGAAACCGCTTCACCCGGGATCCCCAGGTCATCAGCGAGCCTGGCACGCATGCCGGCAATATGCGGCGCGAGCCGTGGCGTCTCGCAAATCAGCGTGACATCCACGTTGTTGACCTCCCAGCCCTGCGCCTTCAACAAACCACTGACGAGGCGCAATAATTTGCGGCTGTCCGCCCCCTTCCACCGTGGGTCGGAAGGTGGGAAGTGGTGCCCGATATCACCCAGCCCGGCGGCGCCCAGCAAGGCATCGCACAGGGCGTGAATGCCGACATCACCATCAGAATGCGCCCGCAAGCCCGCGGAATGCGGAATTTCCACGCCGCAAAGGACCACGTGGTCCCCTGCGCCAAAGGCGTGGACATCAAAGCCCTGTCCAACCCTGAATGAAAGTTTGTCCCTGGTCATATCCTGGATTCCGGGTTCCTGCGGGCAGCAAGGACGGCCTCGGCCAGCGCGACATCGGCCGGCCAGGTGATCTTGATGTTATGCGACGAACCCCTGACCAGGCGCGGGCGGGCGCCGGCCAGTTGCATGGCAGAGGCCTCATCGGTTGGCTGCCGTTCTGAATTCAACATGTGCCGCAAGGCGCCGGCAAGGCGATCGGCCTGGAACAACTGCGGCGTCTGCGCGGCCCAAAGACCGTCCCGGTCAACATCAGAGCGGATCAAACCGCATTGATCGGCACGCTTTAGCGTATCGCTGACCGGTATCGCCAGGATGGCGCCGTCTTCGTGGTCGTTAGCCACCCTGGTCAATTCAATCACCTGCTCGGCTTCGATGCAGGGCCTTGCCCCGTCGTGGACCATGACCCAGGAAGTTTCAGGATCGGCCTGGCGGATAGCGTCGAGCCCTTTCAGCACTGACTCTGCGCGGGTTTCGCCTCCTTCCGTTGTAGCAATCCTGCCGTGCCGCGACCCGATCAGCACTTCGAAATCCGCATCATCCGTGGCCAGCACAACGGTGATGCCTCGCAGACCCGGCACCTGGCGCAAAGCGTCGATGGAGTAAGCCAGTACGGGCTTGCCCATCAGCGGTACATATTGCTTGGGCAGAGCGCCGCCAAAACGCTGGGCTTTACCTGCCGCAACGATCAGCGCATGGAAGCTGACTGACACTTAATTACCCCCGTCCGGAGGCGGTGGTACCACCTGGTAGAACTCCTCGTCCTGCTTGATCAGGCCCAATTCACTGCGCGCCCGTTCCTCGACCGCATCGAGGCGAACCCGCAGGTCATCCACCTCGGCCTCGAGTTCGTTGTTCAGTTGCATCAGTTCTTCATTTCTGCGCGCCTGCTCGGTGACTCGCTGTTCGAGGCGCGCAACATCACGAAAACCACCCGCTCCGAACCACAGCTTGAACTGGAGCAGAATAAAGACCAAAACCAAAATGGCAATCAGCGCTCTCACGTCCTGTCAAATTCAATCCCCGGGGCATTGCTGAAGGCGGCTCTTCCGGGGTATGAACCCTTCGGTCCCAGAGCCTCCTCGATACGCAGTAACTGGTTGTACTTGGCGACCCGGTCGGAGCGGCACAGGGAGCCGGTCTTGATCTGCGTTGCGCTGGTCGCAACGGCAAGGTCGGCAATGGTCGTATCTTCAGTTTCACCGGAACGGTGCGAAATCACAGCGCCGTAACCGGCATGCGCCGCCATGTCGATGGCTTCAAGCGTTTCGCTCAGCGTGCCAATCTGGTTGAGCTTGATCAGGATCGAGTTTCCGATGCCCTGCTCAATGCCACGCGACAGGATCTTGGTGTTGGTAACGAACAGGTCGTCCCCGACCAACTGGCATCGCCCGCCGGACAACTCGGAATGCCTGGCCCACCCCTCCCAGTCATCCTCGGCCATACCGTCTTCGATGCTGACGATGGGATACTGCCGCACCCAGTCATCAAGATATTCAGCAAACTCGCCCGAATCGAAACTCAGGCCTTCCGAAGCCAGGTGATAGCGTCCGTCCCGGTGGAACTCCGATGACGCGACATCCAGGCCAAGACACACCTCCCCGCCCACCGCGAAGCCGGCCTTTTCGACCGCCTCGAGGATGACCTCTACCGCCGATTCGTTGGAAGGCAGGTCCGGCGCAAATCCGCCTTCATCTCCGACCGCCGTGTTCATTCCCTTTGCCGACAGCACCGACTTGAGGGCGTGAAAAATTTCGGTACCGCAACGCAAGGCATCCGAAAACCGGTCGAAGCCGATCGGTAATATCATGAACTCCTGCATATCTACGCTGTTGTCGGCATGCGCACCGCCATTGATGATGTTCATCATCGGCACCGGCAGGGACAGTGATTCTGACCGGGCCAGTGATGCCCATAGCGGTTTTCCGCTGTCGGCCGCGGCGGCGTGGGCAGAGGCCAGCGACACGCCGAGCAGGGCATTGGCGCCGAGGCGCCCCTTGTTGGCTGTCCCATCGAGTTCAATCAGCGCACGGTCGAGGCCTGCCTGGTCCGAGGCGTCGAAGCCACGCATCGCGTCCGCGATTTTTTCGTTGACATGGGCCACCGCTTTGAGCACGCCCTTGCCCATGTACCGGCTGCGATCACCGTCGCGCAGTTCAATCGCCTCGCGCGCGCCGGTTGAAGCACCCGAGGGCACGGCCGCACGACCGAAAGCGCCCGAATCAAGCCGTACTTCAGCCTCAAGGGTGGGGTTACCGCGAGAGTCGAGAATTTCGCGTGCATGAATGGTCTGGATGAGGGCCATCGGTACTCCTTGATCTGGGCCTGTAGTTCGTGATGCCAATAACTCAGACGAGGTCTTCGTGCAGGGGCTGTGCCTTGACGGTGGTGTCAAGCACCGACAGGGTTTCCAGCAGTCCCTCCATCAGCTCCAGGGGCCAGGCATTGGGCCCGTCGCTGAGTGCATTTTCGGGATCAGGGTGCGTCTCCATGAACAACCCGGAAACGCCGGTTGCCACGGCGGCGCGCGCCAGGACTGGTATGAATTCGCGTTGTCCGCCAGAACTGGTGCCCTTGCCGCCGGGCAACTGTACGGAATGGGTCGCGTCGAAGACCACCGGGCAACCGGTGTTACGCATGATCGCCAGTGAACGCATGTCCGATACCAGGTTGCCATAGCCAAAGCTCGCGCCGCGCTCACAAACCATGACCTGGTTGTTGCCGGCATCGTGCGCCTTGTCGACCACGTTTTTCATATCCCAGGGTGAAAGGAACTGGCCTTTCTTGATATTGACCGGTTTGCCGGCAGCGCAAACACGGTGTATGAAATTGGTCTGACGGCACAGGAACGCCGGGGTTTGCAGCACATCGACAACGGCTGCCACCTGGTCAATATCGGTGTCTTCATGGACATCAGTCAACACCGGCACACCCACCTGCCGCCTGACCTCCGCAAGGATGCTAAGGCCCTGGTCCACGCCCAGGCCACGAAAACTCTGGCCTGAAGAGCGGTTTGCCTTGTCAAAGGATGACTTGAATATAAATGGCACGCCCAGCTTTGAAGTGATCTCCTTCAAGCGCCCGGACGTATCAATTGCCAACTGTTCTGATTCGATAACGCACGGCCCGGCAATCAGGAACAGGGGCTGGTCGAGGCCGGCCTCGAAATGACACAGTTTCACAGGCTTGCCACTCCTGCCGGCAACTCACCCTGGCGGGATTTCAACGCTGCCTCGATAAAACCGGTAAACAAGGGGTGTCCGTCACGTGGGCCTGATGTGAATTCGGGATGGAACTGGCAGCCGAGGAACCACGGATGGCCGGGAATCTCAATCATCTCAACCAGCGTTTCATCCATCGAGTGGCCAGACAGCATCATGCCATGCTTTTGCAGGGTGTCGCGGTAGTGATTGTTGAACTCGTAACGGTGGCGGTGGCGTTCGCGGATAATTTCCTGGCCATAGAGTACTCTCGCAAGGCTGCCTTCCCTCAAGCGGCAGCGCTGGCTGCCGAGGCGCATCGTGCCGCCAAGGTCAGATTCTTCGCTGCGGGTCTCGACGCTACCGGATGCATCTAGCCATTCGGTAATCAGGCCGATCACCGGGTGTGGCGTCTGCCGGTCGATCTCGGTGCTGTTTGCGCCCTCCAGGCCGCAGACGTTTCTTGCGTACTCCACCACCGCGGCCTGCATGCCGTAGCAAATACCGAGATAAGGGACCCGATTTTCCCGCGCATACCTGATCGCAGTAACCTTGCCCTCGAAGCCGCGCTCACCGAATCCCCCTGGCACCAGGATGGCATCAGCACCTTCCAGGCAGGCCACGCCATTTTCCTCGATATCCTCAGACTCGACGCTGAGGATGTTGACCTTGATTCGCTGTCGTAAACCGCCGTGCTGCAACGCCTCGGTCAATGATTTGTAGGCATCGGCGTGGTTGACGTATTTGCCGACCATGGCGACATTGACCTCGAAGCGGGTGTTGTTCATGCGGTCTACCACTTCCCGCCAGTCGGAAAGGTCCGCCGGCCCGGTGGTTTCCAGGCCCAGTTTTTCAACGACGATGTCGTCAAGGGCCTGTTCGTGCAGCAGCATGGGAATTTCGTATATGCCCTTACGCGCATCAAGGGCCGAAATGACAGCCTTTTTCGGCACATTGGTGAACAGTGCGATCTTGGCGCGCTCTTCCTCGGAAATTTCATTTTCGCAGCGGCACATCAGGATGTCGGCCTGGATGCCGATCGAACGCAATTCCTTGACCGAGTGTTGCGTCGGCTTGGTCTTGGTCTCATTGGCCGCTTTGAGGTACGGGATCAGGGTCAGGTGTATGAACAGCGTGCTGTCTTCGTATTCGACACCCAGTTGCCTGATCGCTTCGAGGAATGGCAGCGACTCGATATCACCGACCGTGCCCCCGATCTCAATCATCGCCACATCGAACCCTTCGGCGGCCTTGAGAATGGACTCCTTGATTTCATCGGTGATGTGCGGAATGACCTGCACCGTGCCACCGAGGTAATCACCGCGGCGCTCCTTGGCGATGACGTTGTTGTAAATGCGGCCGGTGGTGAAGTTGTTCAGCTGCGTCATGCGGGTGCGCACGAAGCGCTCATAGTGACCCAGGTCGAGATCGGTCTCGGCGCCATCTTCGGTGACAAAAACCTCGCCATGCTGGAACGGGCTCATGGTGCCGGGATCGACATTGATATAGGGGTCGAGTTTAACCAGCGTGACGCTGAGGCCGCGCGATTCGAGGATGGCCGCCAGCGAGGCAGAGGAAAGCCCCTTGCCCAGCGAAGAGACCACGCCACCGGTAACAAAAACGAGTGATGTCATAACCAGAACCTGCAGAATTCCGTGTTTAAGTTCTGGAAGGACATTCTACCGGAGCCGCGACTGGCGTGTCTGGATTTTTTGCAAAGGTGCTTGCAGTCCATCGCAATTCCGCGAAAAAACGGGCGCTGCTGGTTTACGCATTCCGCGTTAAGGAAACCCTGAGTTGAAATTTACCGGTTTTAGGCGACGGTCCATGCACTGTGGGTGTAGAATCTGCTGCGGCGAACGCCCCCAAATCCTGATCTTTTCCGGAGACTCATGAGCAGCCAATACCAGGCCCGGGATATTGAAGTCCTATCCGGCCTTGAGCCGGTGCAACGCCGCCCCGGCATGTACACCGATACCTCGAGACCCAACCACCTGGTCCAGGAAGTGGTCGATAACAGCGTCGACGAGGCACTGGCCAATCATTGCAAAAGCATATCCGTGACGCTGCACGAGGATGGCTCAGTCGAAGTCACCGACGACGGCCGCGGCATGCCGGTGGACCTCCACCCTGAGCACCAGATTCCCGGTGTCGAGCTGATCCTGACGCGCCTGCATGCCGGTGGCAAATTCGACGACAAGAACTACCAGTATTCGGGCGGACTTCACGGTGTTGGCGTTTCAGTGGTCAATGCGCTGTCCACCGACCTGGAAGTCTGGATCAAGCGCGACGGCAAGGAACACCACATGACATTCAGGGATGGTGACAAGGCCTCGGAGCTGGAAACCGTCAGTACGGTCGGCCGCCGGAACACCGGCACGCGGCTGCGATTCTGGCCTGACCCGAAGTATTTCGACTCGCCCAGGATTTCCGTCAATCGCCTGCGCCACTTGTTACGGGCCAAGGCGGTGCTGTGCCCCGGGCTGGAAGTCAAACTGATCCATGCCAAGTCCGGTGAAACCGAAACCTGGCAATTTGAACAGGGCCTGGCCGAGTACCTCTGCTCCGAACTGGAGGACGAGGTCCGTCTGCCGGAACAGCCATTTACCGGTGAAATGAAGGGCACCGATTCAGAGGTCAACTGGGCCCTTTGCTGGCTGCCCGGTGGTAATACCCTGCAGGAAAGTTATGTCAACCTGATCCCGACATCGCAGGGTGGAACCCACGTCAACGGCCTGCGTACCGGCCTCGTGGAAGCCTTGCGCGAATTCTGCGAGTTACACAACCTGCTGCCGCGCGGTGTGCGGCTCGCACCCGACGATATCTGGGACCGCATCGGCTTTATTCTCTCGGTGCGTCTTGGCGATCCGCAATTCAGTGGTCAGACCAAGGAACGCCTGTCTTCAAGGTCTGCCGCGACTTTCGTTTCCGGGGTCGTCAAGGATGCCTTCAGCCTGTGGCTGAACCAGCACGTCAATGACGGTGAGGAAATCGCGGCACTGGCCATTGCCAATGCGCATCGTCGCATGAAAAAGAGCCGCAAGGTGGCCCGCAAGAAGGTCACGTCCGGTCCGGCGCTGCCGGGCAAGCTGGCCGATTGCAGCAGCCAGGACCTCGCGATGACAGAACTGTTCCTGGTCGAGGGTGATTCAGCCGGCGGCAGCGCCAAGCAGGCGCGCAATCGCGAATACCAGGCCATCCTTCCGCTGCGCGGCAAGATACTGAACACCTGGGAGGTGGAATCCGACGCGGTGCTTTCCAACCAGGAAGTGCACGATATTTCGATTGCCATTGGCGTGGACCCGGGTTCGGACAAAATTTCGGACCTGCGCTACGGCAAAGTCATTATCCTTGCAGACGCCGATTCCGATGGATTGCACATTGCCACCCTGCTGGCCGCGCTGTTCATGAAGCACTTCCGGCCGCTGGTGGAGACCGGTCACATCTTCGTTGCCATGCCGCCGCTGTACCGGATTGATGTCGGCAAGGAAACTTTCTATGCCCTGGATGCGGACGAGCGCGCAGGCGTGATGGAACGCATTGCTGCGGAAAAGAAAAAGGGCAAGGTTACCGAAACACGTTTCAAGGGGCTGGGCGAAATGAACCCTCTCCAGCTGCGTGAGAGCACCATTGATCCGGACACCCGGCGCCTGGTGCAGCTGACGATCGAGAATGAATCGGCAACGTGCAAGACCATGGACATGCTGCTGGCCAAGAAGCGCGCTGCAGACCGTAAGAAGTGGCTCGAAACAAAGGGCGACCTGGCAACAATTTAGTTCCGGGCGACTTCCGGGCCTCGGATTGCACGCGTCAAGGAGCTGCTGCACTAAACGAAAGACTCAAACATATGACTGAAATTACGCAAAGTTTTTCCGATTTTGAAAAAGTGCCACTGGGCGATTATGCCGAGAAGGCCTACCTCGATTACTCGATGTACGTGGTGCTGGACAGGGCATTGCCACACATCGGCGATGGCCTGAAACCGGTACAGCGCCGCATCGTCTACGCGATGAGCGAACTGGGCCTGAGTGCCGCTTCCAAGCACAAGAAATCGGCACGCACCGTGGGTGATGTGCTGGGCAAGTATCACCCGCACGGAGATTCGGCGTGCTATGAGGCCATGGTGCTGATGGCCCAGCCATTTTCCTATCGCTATCCGTTGATTGACGGCCAGGGCAACTTCGGCTCGCCCGATGATCCCAAGTCGTTTGCGGCCATGCGTTATACCGAATCAAGACTGGCGCCCTACGCCAGGACGCTGCTCTCGGAACTGGCCATGGGCACCGTTGAGTGGCAGCCGAACTTTGACGGCACACTCAATGAACCCACCATGCTGCCGGCCCGCTTACCCAATGTTCTGCTCAACGGCAGCACAGGCATCGCGGTCGGTATGGCCACTGATATACCGCCACACAATCTCAGGGAGGTGGTCAGCGCCTGCATTCGACTGCTGGAACAGCCGAGCGCCACTGTTTCTGACCTGTGTGAGCACGTGCTGGGGCCGGACTACCCAACTGCTGCCGAGATCATCACACCCCGTGAAGAGTTGTTGAAGCTTTACGAGACCGGCCACGGCTCGGTCAAGATGCGTGCCGTGTGGGAAAAGGAAAGCAGCGATATCGTGGTAACGGCGCTGCCCCACCAGGTATCACCAGCCAAGGTGCTCGAGCAGATCGCCGCACAGATGAGGGCCAAGAAACTGCCTATGGTCGAAGACCTGCGCGATGAGTCTGACCACGAGAACCCCACGCGACTGGTCATCGTGCCGCGCTCGAACCGGGTTGATATTGAACAATTGATGAACCATTTGTTTGCGACCACCGACCTGGAACGCAATTACCGGGCGAATTTCAATATCATCGGCAACAACGGCAAACCGCAGGTCCTGAACCTGCGCAGCCTGCTGAAACAGTGGCTGGACTTTCGCCTCGCGATTGTCACGCGACGCCTCGAGCACCGCCTGGACCAGGTCGTGGACCGGCTGCACATTCTCGAAGGCTTGTTGGTGGCATACCTGAACATTGACGAGGTGATTGCCATCATCCGTAACGAGGAGACGCCCAAGGCGGCGTTGATGAAACGCTTCGAGCTGACCGGCACGCAGGCCGAGGCCATCCTCGAACTGAAACTGCGCAACCTGGCCCGTCTCGAAGAAATGAAAATCAAGGGCGAACAGGAGGAACTGGAAGAAGAGCGTCAATCGCTGGAAAAACTGCTCGGGTCGAAAAATCGACTGAAGACCCTGGTCAAGAAAGAGTTGGTCGCGGATGCCGAAAAATATGGTGACGAGCGGCGTTCCAAGCTCACCCAGCGCGACGCCGCGCAGGCGCTCAAGGAAGAGGACCTCGTTCCGTCAGAACCGGTCACGATCGTTCTTTCAAAGTCCGGCTGGGTGCGGGCGGCCAAGGGTTACGACATCGACCCTGAAAGCCTCAACTTCAAGGCCGGCGACGAGTTTCAGTCCGCGGCCAGGGGCCGCAGCAACCAGTTCGCCGTTTTTCTGGATTCCAGTGGCCGTAGTTATGCCCTGCCGGCCCATTCGCTGCCATCAGCCCGCAGTCTTGGCGAACCGCTGACCAGCCGCTTCAATACGCCCGACGGTGCGCGATTCCTGCACGCGGTGTGCGGAGAATCGCAGCAGAAACTGGTGCTCGCCAGTTCGTTCGGCTACGGCTTCGTGACGCTGACCGAGAACCTGCACAGCCGGATGAAAGCGGGCAAGGCCATGATTTCGATCCCCAACGGAGCAGAACCGGTGGCGCCTGCTGTATTAAGTCACGAGGAAGCCACTACAGTGGTGTGTGCCACTTCCGACGGGTATTTGCTGGCCTTTCCGCTTTCGGAACTGCCTGAGCTGGCCAAGGGCAAGGGCAACAAGCTGATCAACATTCCCCCCAAGCGCCTGAAAGCAGGTGATGAGCACATGGTCGGACTGGTGGTTAAGTCAGCGAGTGAAGAAATCCTGGTCTGGGCGGGACAGCGTTATCTCAGGATGAGCGACAAGGACCTGGAACACTACAGCGGTGAGCGCGCCAAGCGCGGCCGTAAACTTCCACGTGGATTTCAGCGTGTGACCCGCATCGAGATGGCGCCGACCGAAAACTGAGCGCGGCGTGGCTGGTGTTCAAACCAGGCCATTATCGCCAGTTTTGCGGAAACAGGGCCGGGCAGTAACCCGGCAGTGCCGGGGCGCGTTCCACGGCAGCGGCCTCAGCTTCCCCGGCGGCGATTGAGTCCAGCCATTGGCTGGCCTGGTATGCAAGCGACGAATCAGGGCCGAGCAATAAAAACTGCTCTACGGCCCGGTCCGGGCTCCCCAGCTGAGCATGAATCCAGCCCAGGTCATAGTGATAACAGTCCAGGTCCAGGCGCAGGCGCGGGTGGCCCTCTGCATAGTTTTTCAGTTGTACGAGGTCACGCAAGGCTCCATCGAGATTGCCGGTTTCAAGATGCGCGATAACGCGCCATGACAGCATGGAAGTCTGGTCAACCGGCATCTGCTCAATCGCATTGAATTGCCTGATGGCTGCATCGTATGCTCCGGCCCGCAGCAACAGGATGCCCATGTTGTCGCGGGCTGTGTAGTTATCCGGGTAGATATCGATAATGCTCTGAAACAGTGTCAGCTCATTTCTCCACACCTTGACCTGGTTCGCGGTCTTGAAACCCAGCAGCAAAACCACGCCCAGGCCAGCAATCAAGGCCATTCTCTGGAAACTGGCGGAAAACCGGTCACCAATTTTTTTCACGCCGATTGCGATCGCCAGGTAGAACGGCAGGGTTGGAAAGTAACTGAAACGGTCGGCCATGCCCTGGGTCCCGGCAGAAATCAGCCCCAGTACCGGCAACAGGCTGACCAGGTAAAACAACCAGCCGATCAGCCAGCCCCGGTGGCCCTTTATCCAGGCCACGACGACCGATGCGCTGATGGCCAGGAAACCGATTACGGGTATGAAGTGCTGGAGTTCGACCCCTTTCGCGGGAGTCGTGAAATAGGGATAGTGGGGTGTAAAGCTGACGGGTATCAGGAATTTGCTGATATACGCCACGATGCTGTTGAATGCATTGAGCAACTTAATGCCGACCGGAACTTGCGTGATCGCGCCTTGTGATGCGGCGATCGTGGCGACGGCGACCAGCAGCGCGGCTAGAATATACGGCCATTTTTCCCACAACAGGCGGGTCACCGGCGTGGGCCCGGCAGATTCGGTGCCGGGTTGGTAATAACGCGAACGCCCCAGCGGATATACATCAAGCAGCAGGAGCAGCAGTGGAAAGGTGACCGCCATCGGCTTGGACATCAGGGCCAGCAGGAAAAAAACCAGCGTCAGGCCTGAACCGGACCAGCGTGCTTTCCTGTTCTGCGAATGCTGGTCGAAATAAGTGATGAGGGCCAGCAGCAGGAAAAACTGGCACAAGAGATCCTTGCGTTCAGCGACCCAGGCAACCGATTCCACGTGCTGTGGGTGAACGGCGAAAACCAGGGCGGCAATGAAGGCGGGCAAAATGGCGTGTTGGCCGGTGATGGTTTCGGCAACAGGCAGCCTGTTTCGGGTAAAGCCCAACACCTTCAACAGCAACAAAAACAATAAGCCACTGTTCAGGCCATGAATGACCACGTTGGTCAGGTGAAAACCGCCGGCGTCCAGGCCGCCGTACAGCTTGTAATCCGCTGCCCAGGACCACCAGGTGACCGGGTGCCAGTAGAATGCCTCGGCGCTGGTCAGCATCCAAATGAAATTCTCAAGGTTCAGCTGTGCAATTCGTTGCTCGTGAACCTGCAGATAGAACACCGTGTCCCAAACGAATTCATTGGCCACGGTTCCGGCGTAAACCCACAAGCTGGCCAATAACAGTCCAACCACGGCAATCGCATTTAGAGGCCTGAACTTCGACCCGGAGACTTGACTGGTTTTCAATTCCCCCACCTGAAACTTCCTCCGCCAACAGCGAACAACAGGCATGCCCCGGTGCCCGGCGCCGCAACAGGCCCACCAGGCCCGGCGCGCGCAAGGACAACGTCATGGTCCGGGAAATCGACATATAATCGTGGTGTGAATCCCAGCGCCTTCCTCCCACGGTGGATGATCCCCTACGGAATTGCCACCATTCTCGTCACCGCCCTGCTTGTGCAACTCGTCGCCGGCATCCCGGAACTGAGCACGACTTACGACGAAACCACCCACTTACCCAGTGGATACAGTTACCTGGAGACCGGAGATTTCGGACTCAATGCACAGCATCCGCCACTGATCAAACTGCTGGCAGCCGGACCAAGATACTTCTTGAAGCGCGATACCGACTTCAGTAACACGGGCCTGGGCCAGCCGAACCCGAATGAGTGGGCGATCGGCTACCAGTTCCTGTATGGCAATGATACAGAGTCTTTATTGCTATGGGGGCGGGTGAGCGTTGCGTTGCTTGCGGTGCTGCTTTCAGTATACGTTTTTGCCTGGGCGAGCAAGTCCGGCGGCGCGGTCGGCGGCTTACTCGCACTGGCCTTGTGCGCGTTTTCACCGACCATCATCGGTCACGGACGCCTGGTGACCTTTGACGTCCCGCTGGCATGTTTCATGACCGCCACGCTCTACCACCTGTGGCGATACTGCGAGGACAGAACGCCATCTCACCTGCTTCTGACCGGGACTGCACTCGGGTTGGCGCTGGCTAGCAAATACTCCGGGCTGATGCTGGTACCCATTGTTGTTTTACTGCTTGGCCTTGAATTGTTTCGCGGTGACCAGGGCAGCGAAAATATCAACCGAAAACCAATTTTCCTGTTTCTGACATCATCGGCAGTTATTTTTGCCATTGCCCTGGTCATTATCCAGGCAAGCTACTTTTTCAGCAGTGATTTGCTGATCTACTGGAAAGGCCTGGCCAGGATTCAACAGGACCATTTTGACAACTACCCGTATTACCTGATGGGCCAGTTCCGCGAAGGCGGTTGGTGGTATTACCATCCGCTGGCCTTTTTGCTCAAAACGCCGGCCACGACCTTGCTACTCGCGATATTGGCCTTTTTGCTCAGCAAGCGATTTCCGCCCGCCAAGGGAACGGACGACCTGTTCCTGCTTGTCCCCGTACTGTTCATTTTCGCCGTGACCAGCGCCTTTGCCGATAACCTGGGCGTCAGGTACCTGATACCAGTTCTTCCACTGATGTTTGTTTACATCAGCCGGCTCGCCCGGTGGATGAAAAACAGCAGGGCCGCGAAAGCTACGGTCGGAATTTTGTTGACCTGGTACACCGCCAACAGCGTGGCGATATTTCCGGACCAACTGTCCTATTTCAATGAATTCACCGGCGGTGCATCCAGCGGTCACCTGTACCTCGACGACTCGAATATTGACTGGGGCCAGGACCTGGTAAAACTGAAACGGTACATGGATGAAAATGGCGTTGATTCTGTCCGCCTGCATTACGGCAATAATGTATCACCGCAAACCTACGGAATTAATGCACAAGCCGTTACCAACGACGAGTGGATGCACGACCCTGCGCCGGGACTGTATGCTTTCGGCACCAATATCCTGGTCCGTGGCCGATACTACAGCCAGTATCATGGTCTTAACACCGACTGGCTCAGCCGTTTTGAGCCCGTCGCCAGGGTTGGCTATTCCCTGTGGATATTCGAGATCGAATGAATTTCTCATTGATACTCGGGCAGGGTCTCGACTACCGGATGCAGTTCATTCAGAGGCACTGACAGCCCGTTATTGACAACTACGCGGGCATGGAAGCGTTTCAGCCGTCGCGGTTCCGGCACGCCGCAGGAATGTGAAATCATGGCCACTTCTTTCATCATGTTTTTAGCGTAATTGGCTACCCGCACAGACTTGTCTTGCGGGTCCAGCCCGCGTTGCAAGCGCTTGTTGTGGGTTGTAACACCGGTAGGGCAGGTGTTGCGATTGCATTTCATGGCCTGGATACAACCCAGCGCGAACATGAAACCGCGCGCACTGTTGACCGAGTCCGCCCCGACACACAGGGCCCAGGCAACTTCAGAAGGCGTGATGCGTTTACCCGAGGCAATCACGCGAATTCGGGGTCTGAGGCCGTATTCAGTGAGCTTGTCCACGACCATCGGCAAGGATTCACGAATCGGCAGGCCCATTTCATCCATCAGCGGTAACGGTGCCGCGCCTGTTCCCCCGTCGCCGCTGTCGACGGTGATGAAATCCGGAGCCGACTCGATCCCCCGCTCATGGATCAACCTGCAGAACTCATCGAGCCAACCATAGGCTCCGATCACAGCCTTGAACCCGGTTGGCAGTCCACTGACATCGCGGATCCTGTTAATCATGTCGAGCAGATCCGAGAGGCTGTCAATTTCCGGGTGACGGTTAGGGCTGATCGAGGCCTGGCCGACCGGTATACCTCGAATTTCGGCGATCTCCTCGGTGACCTTGACGGCCGGCAGAATACCGCCCTTACCCGGCTTGGCGCCCTGCGACAACTTCAATTCGATCATCCGGACCTGCGGGTTGGCACCAATCTCGCGCAGCTTTGAGTCGGATAGGTTGCCGGCAGCATCACGCGCGCCATACTTGGCCGTACCAATTTGAAACACCACGTCACAACCGCCTTCCAGGTGCCACGGTGCAATGCCGCCCTCACCCGTATTCAGCCAGATATTGGCAAGCTTTGCGCCACGCGACAGGGCGCGAACGGCCGGCTTCGACAGTGAACCATAGCTCATGGCTGAAATATTGAAGAATGAACGGGTTTCATAAGGCTTGCGCGAATGGGGGCCAAACACGATGGGCGACGGCTCGTTCATCTCTTCCTCGAGCTGCGGGAACATGCAGTTAGCGAACATGACCGTACCCTCGACCATCAGGTTCTTCGTCGACCCGAAAGCAGAGGTGTTCTTGACGTCTTTCGAGGCGCGATCAGCCCAACCCCGTTGCGCCCGGTTGAACGGCAGTTCCTCGCGATCCATGGCGAAAAAATATTGCCGGAAAAATTCCCCCAGGTGCTCGAAAAATGTCCGGAATCGCCCCACCACGGGGTAATTGCGGCGCACGGAGTTGGCTGTCTGGTACTTGTCGTAGACAAAAAGAACAACAATCACGACCAGCGCCGTGCCCACGGCAAACACGAACAGGGTCGCCATGAATTCCAGGGCTGTCATTACAATTGGCGGAAGTCCTGGCATGGGTTGTCTCCTGCGTTACCGTTATCGCCTGCGTGTATCTGTAAGGAACAGAAACCGTGCGTAAAGCTTACCAAATGCAAAAACATACCAGGCCCGGCGCAGCATGCTATTCACCGCTCAGCCAAACAAGGCTCGCCATGCGGCCGGTCTGGCCATCCCGCCGATAGGAGTAGAACCTGTCGGGTTCGCCAAAAGTACAATAATTCCCGCCATGCACCGATTTCACACCGGCAAGCTGCAGTTGCTGTCGCGCCAGTTGATACAAATCTGCCTTCCAGCGGTCTCCGTCGGGCACAAAAGCGGAGGAAAAATTCACACTTCTTTCGAGGAACGCGGCCCTGACTTCTTCACCCACCTGGTAATGCCGGCTGGAAATGGCCGGCCCCAGCCAGGCCATCAGCCTGTCCGGCGCAACCGGCATGGACTTGATGGTGTGTTCAATAATTCCGGCCGCAAGCCCGCGCCATCCGGCATGGATGGCAGCCACCTGGCGCCCATCGACATCCGCGACAAGGACCGGCAGGCAGTCCGCCGTCAAAATCACGCAAACCTGCTTGCTTTGACCGGTGATAATGGCGTCAGCCTCCACGCCGGCCTGTGCGTCGGTCCAGGAAGCCACGTCCCTGCCATGCACCTGCCTGAGCCACGCTGGCTCGGCCGGCAGTCGGGTTCGCAGACGGCGCCGGTTTTCCAGCACCGACTGTTCCTTGTCTCCGCACTGCAGGCCAAGGTTGAACGACGCCCATGCCCCTGTGCTGACGCCACCAGCCCGCGTTGACACCAGGGTCCTGACGCGCGAATGCGCCGGCCAATCGGCTTCCAGGTATTGCGTCATGACCCAGAAGATTCCCGAATTGAACGCAGCAGGTCAGCGAAATCCGTAGCCAACGGCGCTTCGAACCCGCACAGCGTACCGGACCCGGGATGAGTGAAACGCAGGTGCCGGGCATGAAGGGCCTGTCGGCCAAAGAGATCAACTGCCGCCACCAGCCAATCCGGCCACAAGCGGGTAGCGCCGCGCGGCGGCCCATACTGGGGATCACCGAGCAAAGGGAGTCCGATGTGCTGCATGTGAACCCGGATCTGGTGCGTCCGGCCTGACTCCAGCGCCAGTTCGAGGTGGCTTACCCCGGCTTTTACAAACAGTTGACGATAATGCGTGACGGCCGGTTTCCCGTTGCTGACGACCGCCATCTTTTTTCGGTCGCGGGAATTTCGCCCGATGGGCGCATCGACCGTGCCCGATACATTTGCCTGGCCACAAACCAGGGCCTCGTAGATGCGGCTGACCTCTCGTTTCTGCAGTTGCGCCACGAGGCTTGCATGCGCTTTGAGGTTGCGGGCGACCACCATGATACCGCTGGTGTCTTTATCCAACCGGTGCACAATGCCGGCCCTGGGCAGGCTGGCCAGTGCGCGGTCAAAGTGCAACAGGCCATTGAGCAGGGTGCCGTCAGGATGCCCCGCGGCCGGATGAACCACCAGGCCCGGCGGCTTGTTGATAACGATAATGTCATCGTCCGCGGCGATAACTTCCAGCTCCAGGGGTTGCGCCTGCGCATCCCCGTCAGCCTCGATATCCGCCTCCAGCTTCAGCCATTCCCCCCGGCCAGGCGCTGTTTGGGCTTGACGCGTCGGTCATCCATGGTCAGGATGCCGTCGCTGATCCAGGCCTGCAGGCGCGCGCGGGAATAACCCCCGAACAGCTCGGTGGCTGCCTGGTCTATGCGCTGACCGGCATATTTTGATCCTGCCTGCCTGCTTAGGCGAATGGTTTGCGACACGTTGGAACCTTTATGGCCAGATTGATCTAAGGACTTTAACCAAGACGAGCCCTAGTGAAAGAATGGCGATTCCGATATCATTCCGCAACCTGCGCAAGGCGGCACAGAACATGCAATCAGAAGTACACGGCCAAAACCACACCACGATAAGCCCGGCCAGGATGCTGGCCATCCTCCTGCTGGCGCTGTTGCTGGGCGCTTGTGGCAAGGATGACCTTGAGCGCGAAGACGGCAAGTCCGCCGAGCAACTGTACGGCGAAGCCAAGAATCACCTCGAACATTCGGCTTACGAGGCTGCCGTTCGCTCTTACAAGCAATTGCAGACCCGCTATCCCTTTGGCCGCTACGCAGAGCAGGCCCAGCTCGAAATGACCTACGCCTTCTACAAGGCCGGCAAACCGGAACTGGCCCTGTCGACGGCTGATCGGTTTATCCGCACCTATCCCAGCCACCCGAACGTGGACTACGCCTATTACATCCGTGGCCTGACGAACTATGACCAACGGGTTGGCATGTTGGAACGAATGATGCCTACCCGTTTGCGCGATCGTGACCAGACGGCCGCTGTTGAAGCATTTAATGATTTCGACGAATTGTGCCGCCGTTTCCCTGACAGCCGTTATGCACCTGATGCGCGCCAGCGCATGGTTTTCCTGCGCAATAACCTGTCTGCATATGAAATTGACGTAGCCCGGTATTACCTGCGGCGCAAGGCATATATCGCTGCCGCCAATCGCGCTCGCTACCTGCTGGAGACTTACCCGGATACACCGGAAAACGGCGATGCGCTGGAAATTATGCACACCGCATATACCGCGCTGGACATGCCTGACCTGGCCGAAGACGCCATGCGCGTCCTGAAAATGAACTACCCGGAGCACCCCTACCTGACCGGCAACCGGGGCGAGAGTTTTTTCAGCCGGCTATGGCCATTCAACGATTAGGGTTGATCGACGAGCCTGACTCACGCCAGCCCGATGTAATCGGGTAACGCCGGTCCCTGCCAAAACCACGCGAAGTGATTCTTGTGCCGGGTGCCCCCTGGCGCCGCTTGTACTCGTTTCTCAGAACCATGCCGGCGACTTTGCGAACCACCTCTTCGTCGTGACCCGATGCCACGATGTCGGCGATTGACTGGTCCAGGTCCACGAATCGCCTGAGGATATCGTCAAGCTCGCTGTACGGCGGCAATGAATCCTGGTCGGTCTGCCCGGGCGCCAGTTCCGCGGTAGGCGCGCGGCTGATGACCTGTTCGGGAATCGCCGGCGATACCGTGTTGCGGTAATGGCACAAATCGTAGACCCGTGTCTTCAGGCAGTCCTTGATGGGCGAGAATCCGCCGCACATGTCGCCATAGATCGTGCTGTAGCCCACCGCCAGTTCGCTCTTGTTGCTGGTTGCCAGGGGCAGCCAGCCAAACTTGTTGGACAGGGCCATGATGAAGTTGCCGCGTACGCGCGCCTGCAGGTTTTCTTCCGTGACATCAGGCGCAACGCCTCCGAACGACGCGGATAAACCCTGTTCCAGTGCCTCGCAAACAGCGCCTATTTCGATGATTCGATAGTCAACATCGAGTAGTTCGGCCTGTTGCCGCGCCAGTTCCAGGCTCATGTCAGAAGTATGGGCAGAGGGCAACATGACAGCATGCACTTGAGCAGCGCCCAGCGCGTCCACGGCAATGGCCAGCGTCAATGCAGAATCAACACCACCGGACAAACCCAACACCACTTCCCTGAATCCGTTCTTCAGTGTGTAGTCTCTCAAGCCCTGGACCAGGGCGCGGTAAATTTCAGCTTCCAGGGACAGCGTCTCTTGCGGCCAGTCGTGGCACTCGAAACGACCTTCATCTGCAACAAAGGAAAACCGCAGCAGGGCCTCCTTACAAACCGGTCCGGCGCCCGCCACCGACCCGTCGGCGTTCATGACCAGCGAACGGCCATCAAACACCAGTTCATCCTGGCCGCCGACGAGGTTGCAATACGCCAACGGCAAACCACAGTCTGCATGACGCTGCTGCAGCATTGAAAGCCGCGCCGCGTGCTTGTCGTCCCGGTAAGGCGAAGCGTTGGGCACCAGCAGGCACTGGGCGCCGGCGCCGAGGGCCTGTTGTGCCGGCCCACGCTCCCAGGCGTCTTCGCAAATGATGACCCCAAAATGAACACCGCCAAGCTCCTGCACGAGGGGACTCGCACCCGGGCTGAAATATCGCCGTTCATCGAAAACGGCATAGTTGGGCAGGCACTGCTTGTAATATCGACCGATGACCTGGCCGTCACGGATCCAGCTGGCGGCATTGAACCGCTTGCCTTCTTCCATCCAGGGGTGGCCGATCAACACATCGATACCCGTCACGTGTGGCAGCAGCGCCTCGAGGGCATCGTGCGTCTGGCGCATGAACCCCGGCCTCAAAAGCAAGTCTTCGGGTGGGTAACCGGTAATGGCCAGCTCGGGAAAAATGACCAGGGAAACCGACTCCTGTCGCGCTCTGCCGACGCAATCAATGGCCAGGCGCAGGTTGGCGCTCAATGCGCCAACTGCAAAGTCATGCTGGGCAAATGCCAGTTTCACGAGACCTGCCCTGTTCGGGGCAGGCTCAGTGTTTTATCAACCTGCGAGGGATTCACTGATTGCCGAACCCAGGTCCGCCGGTGATGGAACGGTACGAACCCCGGCTTCCTCCAGTGCAGCAAACTTGGCTTCCGCCGTGCCCTTGCCACCGGCGATGATTGCCCCGGCGTGACCCATGCGTTTGCCGGGCGGCGCCGTTACGCCTGCAATGTAAGCGACCACTGGCTTGTCAACGTGGTCTGCGATGAATTCGGCCGCGTCTTCCTCTGCTGAACCGCCAATTTCACCGACCATGATGATGCCCTCGGTTTCTTCGTCATCCTGGAATAACTTCAGCGCATCGATAAAACTCATGCCCTGGATCGGGTCGCCTCCAATTCCGATGCAGGTGCTCTGGCCGAGTCCCGCCAGCGTGGTCTGGTATACCGCCTCGTACGTCAGCGTGCCTGAACGCGAAACCACGCCCACTTTGCCCTTGGCATGAATTCTCCCGGGCATGATGCCAATTTTGCATTCGCCTGGTGTGATGACACCCGGACAGTTTGGCCCGACCATGCGCACATTGCGCTGCGTCAGAACCGCCTTGACCTTCATCATGTCGTGAACCGGGATACCTTCGGTAATCGTGACAATCAGGCCAATGCCGGCATCAGCCGCCTCGAGTATTGCGTCGGCGGCGAACGGAGGCGGCACGTAGATAACTGATGCGTCCGCTCCGGTTTCGGCCACCGCCTCGGCAACCGTATCGAAAACCGGCAAGCCAAGGTGTTGCTGACCGCCTTTACCCGGCGTCACGCCACCCACCAGCCGTGTTCCGTATTCCAGTGCCTGCTGTGAATGAAAAGTGCCCTGGTTTCCGGTGAACCCCTGGCAAATTACCTTCGTATTCCTGTCGACCAGAACGCTCATTGCTCACCCCCATTGGCGCCTTTTGCCGCGGCAACCACTTTCTGTGCGGCGTCGTTGAGATCTTTGGCGGAGATCAATGCCAGGCCACTTTCATCCAGCATCTGGCGGCCCTGGTCGACATTGGTGCCTTCCAGCCTGACGACCACCGGTACACTGACGCCCACTTCCTGAACCGCGTTGATGATGCCTTCGGCAATCAGGTCGCAACGCACGATTCCACCAAAAATGTTGACCAGGATCGCTTCGACCCGGTCGCTGGAAAGAATCAACTTGAATGCTTCTTCAACGCGCTCAGCATTGGTGCCACCACCCACATCCAGGAAATTAGCGGGCTCGCCGCCATTGAGCTTGATAACGTCCATGGTCGCCATGGCCAGCCCTGCCCCGTTG
Source organism: Lysobacterales bacterium (assembly GCA_013002505.1). Lineage (GTDB taxonomy): Bacteria > Pseudomonadota > Gammaproteobacteria > Xanthomonadales > SZUA-36 > JABDJL01. The sequence continues at coordinate 51,372 of JABDJL010000142.1, forward strand.
ACCATGCATGCGATGTTGCCGTCCAGGGTCACGTAGTTGAGGTCGTGGCGGCTGGCCGCTACCTCTGTCGGGTCTTCCTGCGATTCGTCGCGCATGGACGCCAGGTCCGGATGCCGGAACAGGGCGTTGTCATCAGCGTTGATCTTGGCATCCAGCGCTACGAGGTTATTGTCGCCGTCGATGATCAGCGGGTTAACTTCGACCAGGCTCAAGTCCTTGTCCACAAAAAGCCGGTACAAGCCCTGCATGATTTTCTGGAGCTGTTTGACGTGATGCGCAGACAAGCCCATTCCAAAGCCCATCTGGCGTGCCTGGAATGGCTGGAACCCGGATGTGTTATCCACTTGCACGGTCACAATCTTGTCCGGATCGGTCTGAGCGACCTGTTCAATATCAACGCCGCCAGCGGCCGAACCCATAAACATCACGCAGCGGTTGACGCGGTCGACCAGTACGGACAGGTAAATCTCCGTTTCAATGTCGGTTGCCTCCGCCACCAGGACCGAATCCACGGGCAATGCCCGGCCACCTGTCTGGTAGGTGCTGATTTTCATATTCAGCATGCGCTCGGATTCACTCTTGACAGCGTCGAGACTACTGACCAGCTTCACGCCACCCGCCTTGCCGCGTCCCCCTGCATGCACCTGCGCCTTGACGACCCACTGTGAACCGCCGAGTTCCCTGGCCGCAGCCACGGCTCCGTCCGGGCTGCGCGCCATGATGCCTGGCGGCACGGGTATGCCATAAGCTGAAAACAGCTCTTTGGCCTGGTACTCATGAAAATTCATACTCTCTCCTGGAGATTAAGTCTGGAATTGCACCGGCGAGCGCCCAGGGGCCACCGGGCACCGTCGCGGCAAAGGCGCTATTTTCGCTTTATTCAGGCGCCAAAGCAAAGTGTGGGCGCGGACAATTATCCGGGTGTTATACTGCCAGTTCATGCGATTCGGCTCAGAAATCCATGGCTTCCAGTAACTCCCGACACGCAGGGAAAGACCCGCGCCCGCCAAGGGCTGGTTTGGGATATCCGCTCACGGCCGCTCTGACAGCAAGAATTGTCAAGTACCTGATTATTTTCAGGTTAATTATCAGCTCATCACTGATTTTCGCTTTCAATTTTGGAAGCCTGGTCCAGGGAGACCTGCTGAGCGGGCCGACGCTGGCTGGCACCGCACTGGGCTCATACTTGGTGCTCGCCGCTTACTTTGTGTACGAAGCCCGCAAACCGGAAACAGATTTTTACCTGTTGGCCAGGATTACACTGGCCGTAGACATCGGTTTCCTGGGACTGATGTTCATCATTTTTGGCGGACTGGGCAGCGGTCTTGCACTGCTGCTGGTCTTCATCACCGCCTGCGCGGCCATTCTCCTGCCCTTGCGCGTTGCCCTGTTTCTTGCCTCGATGGCCGCGCTGGCCATCATTTGCGAGGCCATTTTCGGTGGTGTATTCCGTTCTGGCCAGCCGGATAACCTGATTCGCTCCGGGCTGTACTGCCTGACCATTCTGATCACCGCGGTACTGGCTCACCTGCTGGCATATTCGGTTCGCGATTACCGCCTCATCGCCGAACGCCAACAGCAAACGCTGACCCGCCTGGAACAGATTAATGAACTGATCATTCGCCGCATGCGCAGCGGTGTCCTGGCGGTGGATGCACAGTCTGAAATCCAGATGATGAATGAATCTGCCTGGTTTTTGCTGGGCAGTCCGCCGGCGCTCGAGCGGGAACTGCCTGAAATTTCCTCCGAACTTTACCAGGCCATGATCGACTGGCGTGAGAATCCGACCGCGGATACGCCGGCGCTAACTTTGCAGGCCAGCCAGGCCCAGGTGGTACCGAAGTTTGTCTCCTTGCCTGGTGACCGTGATATTCGCGTGCTGATTTTTCTTGAAGATAACGATGTCGTGGCGCAGCGCGCGCTGGAACTGTCTGCCAATTCACTGGCCAAGCTTTCCGGAAGCATTGCGCACGAAATACGTAACCCCCTTTCGGCAGTGAGTCATGCCGCCCAGTTGCTGGCTGAGTCTGAACAGATTTCTGATCAGGACATGCGCCTGCTGGACATCATTCAGAACCAGTCACGCCGCATGAATGGAATTGTAGAGAACATCCTGCAACTGTCGCGCCGCGAAAAGTCGCGCCCCGAAATGTTCGAATTGAATGATTGGCTAGAACAGACCGTTGAAGAATTCGACCAGTCACTCGCCAGGGAGGATATTGAGCTGGTATTCAGCGCAAGCCAGGAAGAACCGTCCACGGTCATGTTCGACAGAAGCCAGCTGCATCAGGCATTGTGGAAGCTGCTGGACAACGCGGTGGAACACGCAGGCAGGGAGGACCGCGCGCCCCGAATTACGGTTCACCTGAATCGCCAGGTTGATACCGGCTACGCCGTCATCACCGTTGAGGACAATGGCGCCGGGATTCCCGAAGACCGGATTGGCAACATTTTTGAGCCGTTTTATACAACCCGCCAGCAAGGTTCCGGCCTGGGTTTGTACGTGGCACGACAACTTTGCGAGGCAAACCAGGCTGAACTTACGGTAGACTCTTCGGCGCAGCAGGGGACACGGTTTCACCTCAGGTTGGCGACGACCAAGAACCATGCGAAGGATCAACTCGAAGACGCGCTCGAAGAGCAGCAGGAATCATGAGTAAGCAACAGGTATTGATTGTCGATGATGAACCTGATATCCGGGAATTATTGACGTTGACCCTGACACGCATGGGCCTGGATGTAACCGCAGCTGAAGATCTGGCCGCAGCGCGGCGAGCCCTGTCGGACAAGTCTTTCAGCTTCTGCCTGACCGACATGAGATTGCCCGACGGTAACGGCCTGGACCTGGTCCAGGAGATTTCCAGTACCTACCCAAATTTACCTGCCGCCGTGATTACAGCCCACGGCAAAATCGAAGACGCGGTCAAGGCCCTGAAGATCGGTGCTTTCGACTTTGTTTCCAAGCCGGTGGACCTGAATATCCTGCGCCGGCTCGTCAATACCGCGCTGAAACTGCGAGGCGACGGGGCGGTTCCCGAATCCAGCACCACCGAAGCCCCGCAAGACAGCAGCCTGCTGAAAAAGCTGACCGGTGAATCGGAAGCGATCCAGCACACCCGGGAAATGATCCGCCGCCTGGCGCGCAGCCAGGCACCTGTCCTGATCAGCGGTGAGTCCGGTTCCGGCAAGGAATTGGCAGCACGATTGATTCACGACCTCGGACCACGCGCCGATCAGCCTTTCGTGCCGGTCAACTGTGGCGCCATACCCACCGAGTTAATGGAAAGTGAGTTTTTCGGACATCGCAAAGGCAGTTTTACCGGGGCCAACGCGGACAAGGAGGGGTTGTTCCAGGCCGCCGATGGCGGCACGCTGATGCTTGACGAGGTCGCCGACCTGCCGCTGCACATGCAAGTCAAATTACTGCGAGCGATCCAGGAAAAAGCGGTGCGTCCGATCGGCGCCCGCAGCGAAGACACCGTTGATGTCCGAATTCTGAGCGCCACGCACCAGGCCCTTAGACCACTGGTGGAATCAGGCAAGTTTCGAAGCGACCTGTTTTTCCGGCTCAATGTGATCGAGCTGCCCATGCCCAGTCTCCGCGAGCGGCGTGAAGACATTCCCATGCTGGCCAAACGCTTCCTGAATGAAATCACCGAACAATGGTCGGCCAGTGAAACCCCGGAAATTTCTCCGCAAGCCATGGAAGCGCTGATCGGCCACTACTACACGGGCAATGTACGTGAACTGATTAACATCCTGCAGCGAGCCGTCACGATGTGCGACGGCCAGCGCATCGAGCCTGCAGACCTGATGCTTGAACAGGTCAGCGTTCACGACCAGGGTTCAGTCAAGCACGACATCGACGAGGAGCAATCGCTCGACACCTATATCGAAGATATCGAAAAACAAATGCTCGAAGACGCGTTGCGCAAAGCGCGGTACAACAAGACCCGCGCTGCCGAGCTGCTCGGAATCAGTTTTCGTTCGCTGCGTTACAAACTCAAGAAATTCGAGATCGAATGAAATGTCTGCTGCCTGCGGCCTCATCTCGCTTCATTAATGCCAGCTAGCCAGAGATTGACAGATCTGCCCCTGGCAGCCCTGTGTGTACCGGTCCTCATCCTCGGGCTCGTGCTGGCCAGTTCGGGTTTTGACCTGATTCCGGAACTGGGGGTGTTCAACGCCAAGCGGCTATTGCAACCGCTTGTTTTTGGCGCGTCACTGATCATTTGCCTGCTTAACCGACCGTTGCGCATCGCTTTCGCCGAACAGTGCGCGAGAGTTCCTGGCCTTGTCTCGATATGCTGCGCTGTCGTGTTTCTGCTGGGCGTGACATCCGTATTGCGTTTCGCCAACCCGGAATACGGCTTGGCTGAAATCGCCTTGTTGGGACTTGTTTTGATCCTCGTTCCGGTTCTGGCCGCGTGTCGATCGGTTGCGGGTACGGCGTTCGACCGATTAGCCCTGTTCATGATCGCTTCGCTGGGATTGGTGGTCGCCTTTACCGAACTCACCGGCCTGGTGGCCGGCTGGGCGCTGGGCACGGAATTCGGGTTCGAGGAAATGCTGGTGCGCTTCGCCCACCCTCGTTTCTACAATCAGCTGCAGAGCTGGACATTGCCGGTCCTGGCTGCGATTCCCCTGCTATTCGGAAGTGTCAGGAAGCGGCTGGTGCTGGCCGCCACGCTGGTGGGAATTCAATGGGCCATTGTATTGATGGCGGGTGGGCGCGGAACCTTTATTGCCCTGCTCCTGGGGCTAATAATCGTTGCGGCCCTCGCCCGGCCCGCGTTTAAAAGCTGGCCGCGCACCCACTTGCTCGGGGCGCTGATTGGCATATTGATTTTTTCCGGGGTTTTGGGCGGCCATGCTTTACTTGCGCCTTCGGGCGGTAATTTCGTCGAGACCTCCGTTGGCCGTTCGATGACACACAGCACCGGTAGAACCTATTTATGGGAGCTGGCCGCAAAGGATGCGATGGCCAACCCATGGCTGGGCGCCGGCCCAATGCGCTTTGACTGCGAAGGGCCCGGCACCCGGCCCGCGCACCCGCATAGCTTTCCGATGCAACTGCTTTCGGAGTGGGGCATCCCGGCCTTCCTGATCACCGCAGGTCTGTTTGCCTGGTTGGCCTGGAGAGTTGCAAAATTTTTGTTCAGCGGACGAACCCGGCCTGGTGCGGAGCGTGGCCTGAGCAGCCTGCTCGCAGCAGGAATACTGGCAGCCGCACTGCATGCATGCCTCAGTGGTGTGCTGATGATGCCGGCCAGCCAGATGATGGCGGTCGTCATGTGCGGCTGGCTGCTGGGCCTGACCTCTGGAAATTTACCATCACACCGAGAGGCGCTCGATAAGCCAGGACTGACCAGGCTGACGTCGGTGATCATGGTGGCAGGACTGGTCGCCTGTATTGCTTTGACGAAATTTAATGTTTCTGAGTTGCGTCAATACGAGGCCAGAATCGCGGAGCTCGTCAAGGCCGGGCCGGTTCAACCGCGGTACTGGCAGCATGGCAGGGCCTGCCTTTACGCCGGCTATTGACCTAGTTGCTCGCCAAGCCTGGCAGTTTGCAGGCGGGCAAGTTCGCAAAATTCTCTGGAATGCATTTCGAAACTGCTATCCCGGCTCTCTAGTCCGGACGCCTCCACTCTCTTTTCAAGTCCTTCAATGAAGTGCTTGTCCCCGGCTTCGAGGCCCGGATTTTCCGACATGGAATTCCATAGCCACAGAAACATAGCCAACTGCGGCTCATTGGCGGACATCCAGTGGTCCCCCGCCAGGGAACGAAGAATCTGCAGCGCCAGGGCCTCATTCTCTGACAGAATCATGGCCATGGCCGAAGCCAGGTAATCCTCGATGCGCAATTCCTGGACGTTGGCAAGCAGAATTCTCGCCAGGTCGTAGTCGCCTGTTTCGAAAACGCGATAAGCGACGAATCTGCGAATGAAATCTGTCCATTCCCCGGACTCGAAAGACTGGTCAAAATAAGCGCCCTTGTCGTTTGCCCGGACGTAACCGTCAATAAAATTCGAATATTCGGCCAGGCCTGAATAAAAAGGCAAACCCGCCTCGATCAATTCGCTTTCCCTGGCCAGTTCCCCGGCCATGTGCTCATTCCAGCACGCTGGCCTGGACAACAACAGGCCATGCAATGGAAAGCGCCCTCTATGCCTGCGATAGAGGCTGTATGCGGCGTCCACGAAGTCCAGCGTGAACTCCCCGGTATCGGTCACCAGGTCGTGTTTTGCCTGGTTGAACGGCTCAATGACGAAGTCAATGCCGTATGCCCTGCCTTCAGCGGCGAGCATCTGCGGGGATTGCTGGATGGTCTCGAACTTTTGCAAATGCTCCACCGGGTAAAGGATATGGGTCCGGCCGTCGATATACACCTGGTTGTGCGGCGCGAGCCGGTAGACCAGGTATCCGCCGATCCCATAATCATTGAACACCGGTCCGCGCAGCTGTTCCTCGCGCATATACCGTGTCAGCGCTTCAGGGTAGCGGGTGTACGTGTTGCGATTCTCCTCGAGGATGTCCAGCGAGAGTGCAACATTGGCAAACAGGGCGGCGCCAGTGACCGAAAACCACAACATGCCGCTGAGCACAAGGCCACGCCGGCCCGTGCCGAGAAGCCGGTCAGGATAACCCTCGGCTGCCAGCAAACCGGCCAGCGAAATGACGATCACGATGCCGGCAGGCGCAACCATTCTCTGCATACTGACCGCGGTGTAAACCAGCACCGCCCAAACCAGCAGCAAGCCAAATTTTTTCTGCCGTATTGCCAACAAAGGCGTGACCGCCGTTACCAGTAAAAGAATTACCAGGCCGGGGCTTTCCTTGATGTAAGGCCATGGCGCGAAATACTCGAAAATCAGGGTTTTCCATTCCTGTGGGAATGTCAGCGCCTCGACCACGGGATGCACCAGGTCGTGATTGAGAAACCCTGCGAGTAGCAATACCACTCCCCAGGCCAGCCACCTGAACCAGGTTGCCGCATTTTCACGGTCGTTTAACTGGCGAACTGCGCAGTCCACGAAGAATCCGGCGAAAATAACGTAGCCTATGATCGAAGCATGATAATTTGTCCATGCAATCATCAGCACCACCATTGGCAATACGCTGGCCGCGGACGCCCGTTCCCGGGCCCTGAAATAGAGCAGCATCGCGAGCACCGAAAAGGCGTAGCTGAATAACTCTGGCCTGACCATTGACCTCATTTGCAGCACCACCACCAGGCTTGGAATGACCATGGCGATCAGCAAGGCCCGGGCTTTGACAAGCTTGAGGAACAGGAAGGCTGCAAGCAGCGTCAAAAGCTGCGCCAGCGCCTTGACAAAAAGGAAGCCGGCAAAAATCCCGAATGCAGACACCGCCAGGTGCAACAGGGCCTGAAACACAACCGGGGGGTTCTGGATAGCAGCGCCCTGGAATGTGAAACTGTAGTGGTCAACCCAGGGGCTGAGACCATTTCTGAGCCAGTCACTCCCGGTCTTTAGGTGCCAGAATGCGTCAAATGAAATCGGGTTGCGCTGAAGGGACACGGCGAATGCGAGCAGGCTGACAAACAATATGCCGCCGACACACAGGGATCGCCTTTTTTGTAATCCAGTCAGCCAGTTCATTGGGTTACTCCGGTCCCCGCACGCGTGGTCAGCAAGATGCCGGTGCGGCATTCATGAACGCACAGCCAGATCGAATGGAACATCCCGCAAATACAGGAACGAGGTGTTGCGGTACACGGCACGCAATCCGGTTTCCAGATCATGCGGCCGCCAGGAGGGCGGCATGACTTCCGAACGGAAGGTGATATCCCGGTCGTTCTGGGTGCGATCCGAATACCGCAAGACCAATGTCCTGCCCAACATTCTTTCGACCAGGCCAGCTATCTCGAATATCGAGGACGGCTTGCCACTGACCAGGAAATGAACTTCCTGGTCGTCCGCCTCGAATGGCGCCACCCTGTTTGCGATATAAGCCGCCACGTCGCCGGCGTGCACATAGTCTCGCAAGGCATGAAAATTGGCTTCCAGCGTGGTGGGCGTGTTGCGCAATGCATTCCAGAACAAATGGCTGACCAAGCCCGTTCTGAATCCAAATTCGCGGGTTCCGTAGACGGTGCTTGGCCGGTAGATCCGAACCTTGAACCCAGCCTCACCGGCAAGCTGTACCAGGGCGTTTTCCTGGTTCAGCTTCATCACTCCGTAAGCCCTGAGCGGGCTGGGCATGGTCTCGCGCCCGATCAGTTTCTGACCTTCGAACAAGCCACCAGCCGAACTGGTGAAATGGAAACAGGCGCGATGCGCTGCGGCAACGGACTGCATCGCGTGCAGCGTGCATTCAAATGCACGGCGTTCATCAACCAGGCTCTTTTCGTCACTCGCAAAGCTGCCGGATCCGGCGCTCCACACGAAATGCACTCGCATCGCAGCCGTTGTATCCAAATCCTTGATCAGCTGCACCACCTCGATACATTGTCTCCTGAATACGCTCTCGTCTTTCCATGACGCTTTGAGGTCGAGCAAGCACTCGGCCTGGCGGCCTTCGAATTCCTTCAAAATGCGGCTGCCGATCAGCCCACAGCCGAATACGACGACAACGCTGCCCTCGGACATGCCGGTGGGAGCAATCAGCAGGACTTTCAATGGTGCTCCCGGGCCGGATGCGCGCTTGCGCCGGGTGGCGGCTTGGCGAAAGCGCAGAAATACTGGGCCCCGAGCGGCAGACGGCGCAAGCCGTGGTCAATGTTCGCCAGCAAGGGCCGCACCGGTGGGACTGCATAGAAGTAGCCGTCACGATCGGCCTGTAATCCTCCGGCGCTGAGCAAACGGCGTGTTTCAGCGAGGCTCAGCAGCTGCGCGTCTTCATCAAATTCGCAGCGATTGACCACCCAGCGTGTAACCGGGTTGAACGGGTTATGCTCAATGATGACCAGGCGGCCTCGCGGCATCAGTACCCGGGAAATCTCGCCCACAATGGATGGCCTTTCCTCGGGCAGAATGTGATGAAAAACGCAACTGGCGACAACCATAGCAATAGCGTTGTCGCGTAATGGTAGCCTCAATCCGTCAAATTGCACGAGGTTGCCGGTACGCGGTTCGGCATGCTTCAGTGAAACGAGTGAAACATCCGCACCCAGTGCGATGGGCGAGAGCTGTTTAAGCAGGCCAGTGAGCAGGCCCGCGCCACATCCAAAGTCAAGTATCGGCAGTCGTTCCAGGCCATTGATGTCGCCGGCCAGGCGTTGCAGTACCCGGAGCTTGGAGGTCAGAGCACTGTCCACCGAGCCGAGAGGGCCAACCGAGCGCTCCAGGCGCTGCCGGTAATCGCTCCCGAACTCGTCGAATTCAGCCATGCCGTGCGCAGCTAGTCCTGTTCATTGGCGTCATCGGGCTGTTGCCCGGAAGACAGCACGGCCTGCAGAACCTTGCCCAGCTGTTCATCACCACCCCGGTCGACGGTAAAAAATGTAGGTTTGCCCTGGCCCTGGAACATGTTGATCTTGGAAATTTCGAGTACAAAGCCCAGCAACAGCGACAAAACCCCGCCAAAGAACAGGTTGACGCTGATCAGCGACGCCCAGCCCCGGGTATCCGACACCTCGGGATTAACGAGGTAGTTGATCAACACCCATGATTCGAGCAACACGGCCACGATGAACGCGAGGCCGGTAATCAGGAATGAAATGTTCAGAAACTTGATATCGGAACTGATCACCAGCCGCTTGGCATGGCTAAGCAGGCCATGCAGGGAATAACCGCTCGTACCGTGTTTGCGAAATCGCTCGTCTTTAAGCTTCATCGGCATCGTTGCGATGCGGGTCGTAAACCAGACCAATGCGACATCGAAATAGGTCTGGTGCGAGCACACGCTGGCGGCCGCCCTGGCAACCTGGCCACGGATCAGGCGGAAACTTCCGAACGAAGATACGAACTGGTTTCTCGACAAGGCGCCGATCAGCCGCTTTGACAGTTGTGAAGTTGCATCACGATAAGCCCGTCCGTGTGAGCCCTCTTCCGGCACCGCGATGACCACGTCTGATTTCCCTTCAACCGCCAAGGCCAACATATCCAACATGGCTTCGGGAGGGTGTTGCAGGTCCTCATCAAGCGTCACGACCCAATCACCGGAACTGTGCAGGATGCCGGCCACTGTTGCATTGTGCTGGCCAAAGTTTCGTGACAACGTCACCACCCTGACCCATGGAAATTGCCGCGCAAGCTGGTTGATGACCTGCTCGGAGGCGTCCTCGGGATTATCCAGCACAAAAATCGCCTCAGCGATTTGTAGCGCATCCGTCTCCTCTGTGAGGCGCGTTCTGACCTGGTCGAGGCGCGCCACCAATTCGGGCAGAAACTCCTGGCCGCGGTACACGGGTGTGACGGTACTAAGATGGATCATAAGCCTGGACTGCCCTTTCTCGATACCGCGATTGAACGCGATGGATTGGTGTGCGCATGCAACCGCGATTGTAGAGGCTTGCAGTCATCGAAACCAATCCTTATAAAAAGTCAATCGACTCACTGACTGCGAAAAGCCGCAAGCCCAGCTAAGAATTGACCGGAACTCACTGCCCATTTGATCATGCGTGGTGCAGTGAAGTGACAATTTTTGTCAGTTTGTGACAAATTGAGGCATGAAGCAGGGCCTCAAGCGAACTGTGCTGTATTATAAACTATTGATTTATCGATAAAATAAATTGTGGCACAACTATTGCATTAATCAAACGCATCCCAAGTTTCATGGGGGATTGAACAGCCAGGTATCTTTATTTGGCACATTACCATTGGAGGGTAGATAATTATGTTAAACATGAAACGAACTGAAGGTTTTACCTTGATCGAACTGATGATCGTAATCGCGATCGTCGCCATTCTCGTCGCACTGGCCGTACCGGCCTACAAGGACTACACGGTTCGCACCAAGGTTGGCGAATGTGTCAATGGTGCCGCTGTGCCGAAACTGGCGATTTCCGAGTACCGTGAATCAAGTTCTCCGACCGCATGGCCGGGTGACGGCGACGCGGCTGCCACGTCCTCACCGGCGGGCTCTAGCCAATACTGCAGCGGATTTGACGGTTACAGTAGTACTAGTGGCCAGTTCCAGATCAATGTGAATGAAACGGCTGTAGGCTCCGCTTTGGGCGCCAACACCATTCAACCAGCATTGACACCCACGGACAACGGTCAGGGTGGTGTGGACTGGAGGTGCTCAAGAGGCACCACGGCTTCACCCGCAGTTAAGTACCTGCCATCAACCTGTCGCGGAACGTAATATTCCCGACGGTTATTTGGTTACAAAAAAACCCCCGCGCTGCGGGGGTTTTTTTTATGAACTCTTCATTTTTCCTTTAAAATCAGTGAATTAATTGTATTTTTGGGGTTTACAATTGACCCCTGAAAGCCTATACTGAGTGTAGGGGAAGTAATCTTTCGCCTCGGGACATGGAGTCAGGGTTTTATCAACCCGGCAGTTCAGGATCTGAAACGGTCCGCAAGAGGCGAGATGGGAATACATTATGAGAACTATCTTCCAGGGGTCATATCAAAAGGGGTTTACGCTCATTGAGCTGATGATCGTTGTCGCGATCGTCGCCATTCTGGTCGCGCTGGCTGTCCCTGCCTACAAGGATTACACCATCCGTTCCAAGATTGCAGAGTGCGTCAATGGCGCAGCAGTGGCCAAGATTCAGATTTCAGAGTACCGCCAGGCGCTGGGTATCTGGCCGATATCCGACGAAGAAGCCGGGATCGACACACCATCGGGCGACAGCCGGTTTTGTGTCGGGTTTATCAACTATGACGGCAGTTCTGGTGCATTCAGCATTGATATTGACGAATCAGTCATTGCAACTGGTCTTGGTGATATCACACCCAGGTATGAGCCGTTTGACCGGCCCAACAACATCATAGACTGGAGCTGCTCCCGCGGCACTACAGCAGGTGCGCTGGTGAAGTACTTGCCCGGGCCGTGCAGAGGCACCTGAATTTAGACCAGAATTCTGAAAAAACCACCTTTGCGGGTGGTTTTTTCTTGGTTCTTCTGACAATTGCGATATTGACGTGACAATTCAGTATAATAATCTGTGGGAAATGGAGTGACCCGCTAATGAATACCGAATTGAAGGTATCCAACCATCTGCACGGATTTGCCAGGCGGCTGGTATCAGAAGGCCTGGTGGAAGAGCAGGCAGCGCTCGAGGCTGCGGAGGTTTCCGCCAAGCAGGGCTGCACAATCCTTGCGTGGATGATCCGTGAGAACGGGCTTGACCCGGAAGTGCTGGCTCAGGCTGCATCGGTCGAATATGGCGTGCCCCTGGTTGACGTCCGGTCAATTGACCTGAAGTTGGCCCCGATCAGCCTGGTCGATGAACGCCTGATCACCAAGCACCGTGCCCTGCCCCTGTTTCTGCGCGGCAATTCCCTGTTCATCGGCTTACCGGATCCCACCGATCACGAGGTAATCGATGAAATTTCGTTCAGTTCCGGTTTTCACGTCGAACCCATCCTGGTTGCTGCAAACCTGCTTGACGAAGCCATCGAAAAAGCCCTCGAGTCCGCCGAGACTGAATTTGACGATTTCGAAGAGGAAGGCCTGGAAGACATTGGCTTTCAACTCGAGGCAGACGAAGCTGCTGATGACTCCAGCGACCCGGCAGTTGACGAAACCCCGGTGGTGCGTTTCATCAACAAGGTTTTGCTCGACGCCATACGCAAGGGTGCTTCTGACATTCACTTCGAGCCCTACGAGACCAGTTACCGGATTCGATACCGCCTCGACGGCGTGCTGAAAAGCGTCGCCAGTCCTCCAGTACAGATGGCGCGCCGCCTGTCGTCCCGACTGAAAGTCATGGCCGGGCTGGATATTGCCGAAAAACGGGTTCCTCAGGATGGCCGCATCAAGCTGAATATCTCGCGCACGAAGTCCATCGACTTTCGTGTCAGCACCTGCCCGATCCTGTTCGGTGAAAAAGTCGTGCTGCGTATTCTTGATTCCGCCGCCACGCGGCTGGGCATCGAGGGACTGGGCTTCGAGCCGGAGCAGCAGGACGTTTACCATGCCGCTGTCAAGAAGCCCTATGGCATGATCCTGGTGACCGGCCCGACCGGTAGCGGTAAGACAGTTACCCTTTACACCGCCCTGAATATTCTCAACGAGGATGGCCGCAACATCTCTACCGTTGAGGACCCTGTTGAAATCCGGGTCAAGGGCATCAACCAGGTCCAGCAAAACATGAAACAGGGCATGACTTTTGCGCGTGCCTTGAGATCTTTCCTCAGGCAGGATCCTGACGTGATCATGGTCGGTGAGATTCGTGACCTTGAAACCGCCGAAATCGCAATCAAGGCTGCCCAGACCGGTCACTTGGTGCTTTCGACATTGCATACCAATGATGCACCCCAGTCCATCACGCGCCTGATGAACATGGGTGTGCCGAGTTACAACATCACCTCGGCGGTCAACCTCGTCATGGCACAGCGCCTGATCCGTAAGCTCCACAAGTGCAAGGTCAAGGATGACATGCCCGACGAAGCGCTGATCAAGGCCGGATTCGCCAAGGAAGCGCTCAAAGACCTGACTATTTTCCGTCCCAATGGCTGCTCAGACTGCAACGAAGGCTACCGGGGAAGGACGGGTATTTTTGAAGTTATGCCCATTTCGGATAGTATTGCGCGTATTATTCTAGAAGAGGGCAACGCGATGAAGATCGCGCAACAGGCTAGGGAAGAACACGTTGCAGATTTGCGGCATTCCGCATTGAAGAAAGTTGCCGCAGGTGTAACGGACCTTATTGAAATCAACCGTGTAACCAAGGACTAGGTCATGGCTGTAGTACATGTAGAACCCACCACCTTCCTTTGGGAAGGTCGTGACAAGCGCGGCGTAAAGCTCAAAGGACAGCAAGTTGCCGCGAACCCCAACCTGGTGCGCGCCGAATTACGGCGCCAGGGCATCAGCCCAATCCGGGTGCGCAAAAAGGCCAAGCCCCTGCTGGGCGGCGCCGGCCATCGCATCACCCCGAAAGAAATTGCCGTATTCAGCCGCCAGCTGGCGACCATGCTGAAATCCGGCGTACCGCTGGTGACCGCATTCCAGATCATTGCCGGCGGTGTAAAAAACCCGCGTATGCGCTCCATGGTGGACCGGATTCGTGCCGACGTAGAATCGGGCGGCAGCCTGTTCGAAGCGCTGAGCGCTCACCCCGTGCAATTTGACGAGCTGTATACGAACCTTGTGAAGGCAGGTGAGTCGGCCGGTGTGCTGGACACCATTCTTGACGAGATTGCGTCCTACAAGGAACGCATTGAAAGCATCAAGGGCAAGATCAAGAAGGCCCTGTACTACCCGTCTGCGGTCATCGCAGTGGCCATTATCGTTTCCGCAGTTCTGCTGATTTATGTTATTCCGCAGTTTGAGGATATCTTTGCCAGTTTTGGCGCGGCACTGCCTGCATTTACCCAGATGGTCGTGAATGCCAGCCGCTGGTTACGGGACAATGGTGTCGTCTTGATGATCGGTATCATCTTCACCATCACCGCGCTGATCATGGTCAAGAAAAGATCCAAGGCCTTTTCGCACTGGCTGGATCGAATTTCCCTGAAACTGCCGGTTGTGGGCGGTATCCTCGAGAAAGCGGCGATCGCCCGCTTCTGCCGTACGCTGGCCATTACCTTCGCGGCAGGTGTGCCGCTCGTCGATGCGCTCAAGATCGTTTCGGGCGCTACCGGCAACCAGGTCTACAATGATGCGTCAGCGCGAATTCGCGAAGACGTCGCCGTGGGCCACCAGCTACAGCTGGCCATGCAACAGACTGACGTGTTTCCCAACATGGTGATCCAGATGGCGGCAATTGGCGAAGAGGCCGGTTCCCTGGACGACATGTTGATCAAGGTTGCAGAAGCCTACGAGGAGGAAGTCAATAATGCCGTGGATGCGCTCAGCAGCCTGCTGGAGCCGCTGATCATCGTTTTTATCGGCCTTATAGTAGGTACGATGGTGATTGCCATGTACCTGCCTATCTTCAAGATGGCGGCAGTTATTTGACGCTTTCGGGCGTTCTGTCCCCTCTTGTTCACTGAGTTATTTCACAACGCACCCCTGTTTCTGACGGGGGTGTTTTTGTTTGGCCTGCTTATTGGTTCATTTCTGAATGTGGTCATTTTGAGGCTCCCGGCCAGGCTTGAGTACGACTGGAAATGCCAATGCCGGGAGTTGCTCGAGCTGCCTGAATCCGAGACTGGCCCGCCACCAGACCTGGTCTGGAGCAGTTCACGCTGCACCCATTGCGGCCATGTAATCCGCCCCTGGGAAAATATCCCGGTAATCAGTTATGTCTTGCTGGGTGGCAAGTGTTCTGCATGTAAGAGCAGAATTTCACCGCGCTATCCGCTGGTTGAGTTGCTGACGGCCGTGCTTTTCCTGGTAACTGCCTGGCAATTTGGCGCCACCTGGCACACGGCGGCGGCCTTGCTGTTAACCGCGTTTCTGGTGGCTTTGTCGGGTATCGACATAGATCATCAACTACTGCCCGATCAGCTAACCGTACCATTGCTGTGGATCGGACTTGCCTTCACCCTCACCGGCCTGACTGTCAGCCCAGCCAGCGGCATTATTGGCGCTCTGGCAGGCTATTTGTCCTTGTGGTCGGTTTATCACCTGTTCCGCATGCTCACGGGCAAAGAGGGTATGGGCTATGGCGATTTTAAGCTACTTGGCGCGCTGGGCGCCTGGATGGGATGGCAGATGTTACCACTGGTCATCCTGTTCTCATCACTGGTAGGCGCGGTGGTGGGCGTCACTTTGCTGATCCTGAAACGCCATAAAGGCGGACAAGCCATGCCGTTTGGGCCCTATCTCGCAGCGGCCGGTTGGCTTGCGTTGCTGTGGGGTGAAGATATGATTGAGCTTTATATCCAGGCCAGCGGATTGTAAGTGAAATGAATTCTGAACCTGCTTCGGGATGGAGTGACGAACTCTTTGTGGTTGCCTTGACCGGTGGTATCGCTTCCGGCAAGTCCGCGGTATCGAGGCTTTTTGATGCACTTGGCGTGCAAGTCGTGGATACCGATGTCATTGCCCGTGAACTGGTAGAGCCGGGCAAGCCACTTCTCAATTCGATCGTCACGGCATTTGGCCATGAACTGATCGACGCTTATGGCCGCCTGAAACGCCGCAAACTACGCAAAATCATCATCAAGGATGACGAAAAGCGCGCGCAACTCGAAGCCCTGATGCATCCCAAGATCGCGGTCGAGGTATCCAGAAGGCTCAGTGAAATCCAGGATTCACCTTACTGCATCCTGGTGGTTCCATTACTTGCTGAAAAAGGGGGTTACAAGGCTGCTGACCGGGTCCTGGTGGTGGATACCGACCGTGAACTTCAAATCAAGCGGGTCATGGAGCGTGACGACGTCAGTCGCGAACAGGCAATCGCCTCACTTGCAATTCAGGCCAGCAGGGAGGAACGCCTTGCCATTGCCGATGACATTATCAGCAACCGGGGTTCACTCGAAACCCTGGCGGTGGAAGTAGAACGGCTGCACGGCAAATACCTGGTACTGGCAGAACGCCACAAGGCGATGGTGCAAACCACCGGCCAGGTCAGTTAAAACCTGTTTTTATTGCAGTTTTCCGTGGCATCTTTTGAATTTCAGCCCTGAACCACAGGGGCAGGCCTCGTTTCTGCCGACCTTTCTTCCCTCGCGAACAAACGGCTGATCCTGTTCAGCGGCGCCCGCTGGGCTGGTAGCACTTGTCGCCGGCACGGCGTCATCGTGACGAAATTGCATCGGTGCCTCGCGGCGCCGTTGCGCATCCACCGCATCGACATCCTCCTCGGCCTTGACTTGTACCCTGGCGAGTATCCGGATCACTTCGTGCTGGATGTTTTGCATCAGGCGGGAAAACATCTCGAAAGACTCCCGCTTGTACTCCTGCATGGGCTGTTTCTGGGCATATCCACGCAGGTGAATGCCCTGGCGCAGGTAATCCATGTTGGCGAGGTGATCCTTCCATTGCTGATCCAGGACATTCAACATCAGGGCCTTCTCGAAGTGCCGCATGACCTCTGAACCCGTTTGGGCCTCGCGGGCCTCAAAGTGGTTGGTCACCGATTGCAGAATGCGGTCGCGCAGTGGCTCCTCGCTTTGAACTTCATCATCTTTGATCCAGCCATTGATTGGCAAATCTATTCCAAACTCCCCTTCCAGGGCAGTTTCGAGCCCCTTGATGTCCCACTGTTCATCAATGCTTCCCGGCGGAACAAACCGGTCAATGATCTCGTTGAATACGTTTTCCCTGAACCCTTCAATCGTGTCCTGGATTTCATCCAGTTCCATCAGGTCAGTACGCTGCTGGTAAACCACCCGCCGTTGATCGTTGGCAACATTATCGTAATCAAGCAGGTGCTTTCTGATATCGAAGTTATGTGCCTCGACTTTGCGCTGGGCATTCTCAATGGCACGATTCAGCATTCCCGCCTCGATCGCCTCGTCTTCTTTCATACCAAAACGCTGCATCATCGAAGACATGCGGTCTGACGCGAATATCCGCATCAGGTTGTCTTCCAGCGACAGGTAGAATCGCGAAGAGCCCGGATCGCCCTGGCGCCCTGAACGTCCGCGCAACTGGTTATCGATGCGCCTCGATTCGTGCCGCTCGGTACCGATGATATGCAGTCCGCCGGATTCGATCACCTGGTCGTGACGCTTTTTCCATCGCTCGCGAATATGCTCTGCTTGCCGACCGGATTCGTCATCACCCATTTCGGCAAGCTCGGCGTCAAGACTGCCGCCCAGCACAATGTCGGTACCGCGACCGGCCATGTTGGTGGCGATGGTCACTGCCTTTGGACGGCCTGCCTGCGCGACAATCTGCGCTTCGCGTTCATGTTGCTTGGCATTCAGCACCTCGTGGGCAACGCCGGCTTTTTTCAACTGCCCGGAAATCAATTCAGAGGTTTCAATGGACGTGGTGCCGACCAGCACAGGCTGACCACGTTTAACGCAGTCCTTGATGTCTTCCAATATGGCCTGGTACTTCGCTTCCGCCTTGAGGAACACCAGGTCGTCCTTGTCGTCCCTGATCATCGGGCGGTGGGTGGGAATGACAACCACCTCGAGTCCGTAAATCGACTGGAATTCGTAGGCCTCGGTATCTGCGGTACCGGTCATGCCCGAAAGCTTGTCGTAAAGCCGAAAGTAGTTTTGGAAAGTAATCGACGCCAGGGTCTGGTTTTCACGCTGAATCGGCACGCCTTCCTTGGCCTCGACAGCCTGGTGAAGGCCTTCTGACCAGCGTCGGCCTGCAAGCGTGCGCCCGGTAAATTCATCCACGATGACAACCTCGTTGTCTTTGACGATGTAATCCACGTCGCGACTGTAAAGGTGTTGGGCGCGTAAACCTGCATTCAGGTGGTGAACGAGGTTCAAATTGTTGGCGTCATAGAGGCTGTCGTCTTCCTTCAACAAACCCGCCTCGACCATCAACTCTTCGACCTTGGCCATGCCCTCTTCTGTCAGGTAAACCTGCTTTTGCTTTTCGTCGACCGTGAAATCACCTTCCAGCTGTTCCTCTTCACCTTCACCGGCGACATTGACGGCCGGAACCAGTGAAGGAATCAGCTTGTTGATGCGTACGTAAAGCTGTGGCGACTCATCAGCCGGGCCGGAAATGATCAAGGGTGTCCGCGCCTCGTCAATCAGGATGGAATCCACCTCGTCGACGATGGCAAAATAACGATCTCGCTGAACACGCTGATCCATGGAAAATGCCATGTTGTCGCGAAGGTAATCAAAACCCAGCTCATTATTGGTCGCGTAGACCACGTCACAGGCGTATGAAACACGTTTCTCCGGCGGAGCCATGCCCGGTACTGCAACGCCAACAGTCATGTCGAGCGCGGTAAAAATCGGCCTCATCCAGTCGGCGTCGCGGCGGGCCAGGTAATCATTGACAGTGACCACGTGAACACCACGGCCTGTCAGGGCATTGAGATAGACCGCGAGGGTGGCCATCAGCGTTTTACCCTCACCGGTTTTCATTTCTGAAATCATGCCCCGGTGCAGGACAATGCCGCCGATCAACTGGACGTCAAAATGGCGCAACCCAAGCGTCCTTACGCTGGCCTCCCGGACACAGGCAAACGCCTCTGGCAGCAGGTTATCCAGCGATTCGCCGTTTTCCAGTCTGTGCCGGAACTCGGCAGTTTTAGCCTTGAGTTCTTCTTCCGAAAGGGCCTGCATAGCCGGTTCGAGATCATTAATCTGCTGAACCAGGCGGCTCATCTTCTTCACCACGCGCTCGTTGCGACTGCCGAAGATCTTGGTAAATAGTGAGTTGAACATTATTTTTTGCGCCGGATGCCCTGCCAGGGCAGCGTTTCCGCCATTTTGAAGTCAGCTTTTGATGTTGGGGCTAGTCTGCCTTGATGCAAGTGGTCTCGAAAAAGAACAGACTGGTTGGGAACCCGGCCATTATACCGCCACCAGGTCAGTTTCGGCGCCAACACCGATAAAATTTTGCGCTTGTGCCAAACCCTGAAGCTGGCCTGGACTTTGGAACGAGGCTAAGCTGTGACTATGCCGCCCAGCAATTACTCTAAAAAACGTGGTGCCCGAACTGTCAACGCCATTCTCGGTTCCCGTTCCGGCCGGGTTGGCGAAATCCTGTCCCAGGCACGGGCGATGGCCGGCCTGGAACAAAAGCTGGCGAGGCTGCTTGATGCAGAAATGGCAGAGCAGGTGCGCGTTGCGACTGTTCGTCAAGGCGTCCTTGTTTTGGTAACGCCCAGCGCGGCGTTGGCTACCCGCCTCAAGATGGACCAGGTGTCCATCCTCAAATCACTCAATGCCTCTGCCGGGCTGAATCTCACCGGCCTGCAGGTTCGTACCGCGCCCATACCCCGGTCACGAAAGCTGGTGCGCAGACCGCGTAAGGTTCCGAGTGCGGCTCGAGAGGTGTTCACAAGATTCAAGGATTGAGCTGACGATCAGCCGATGGCTGCGTTAGATCGGTAGCCGGTCGTATGCCGGGAGCCCGGGCTTACAGCGCCTGGGCGGGGTGGGCGTAAGATATGGGCGCAGTCGCCTGGTCTTCGAAGGTCACTTCTTCCCAACTGTCCGGCTGCTGGATCAGCTTGCGCAACAACAGGTTGTTCAGTTCATGGCCTGACTTGAAACCTGAATAAGCACCGATTAGCCCATGGCCGAGAAGATATAAATCTCCGATTGCATCGAGCACCTTGTGCTTTACGAATTCATCTTCATATCGCAGCCCGTCTTCATTAAGGACACGGTAATCATCGAGCACAACGGCATTGTCCATGCTGCCACCGAGCACCAGGTTACGGTCCCTGAGCATTTCGAGATCACGCATGAAACCAAACGTTCGGGCGCGGGACACTTCCTTTAAAAAGGAGGTCGTCGAAAAATCCACCGATGCGAACGATGTATGTGACTTGAACACCGGGTGATTGAAATCAATCTTGAACGATACCCTGAAGCCATCGTAGGGCTCGAAGCGCGCCCACTTGTCCTCGCGCCTGATTTCAACCGGCTCAAGTATGCGGATAAATTTCTTGGCGGCGGACTGCTCTTCAATGCCGGCAGACTGGATCAGGAAAACGAAGGGCCCGGCTGAGCCATCCATGATGGGCACTTCCGATGCGCTGACATCGATATAAGCATTGTCGATGCCCATGCCCGCCATGGCGGACAACAGGTGTTCCACGGTGGATACGCGGACACCATCGTTAACCAGCGTTGTGTTCATGCTGGTATCGCCGACCAACTCTGCACGAGCCGGAATCTCCGCGACCGGATCAAGATCCACGCGACGGAAAACAATGCCCGTATTGACGGCTGCTGGACGCAGCGTCATATAGACTTTTTCCCCGGTATGGATCCCGACACCCGTGGCACGAATGACGTTCTTGAGGGTTCGCTGTTTTATCAATGTTCTCGGAGCCTCAAGCCCTGAATTCCCGCGCATACTAGCACAGCAGGACCCTTGTAAGAAGAATAAATTGGTGTTTTGGCAACAGGATGTTGCAATTTAACAACATTTTAACACCCACTTTACCGGAATGTTCGCTTCGGGTTCGGCGCACATGGTTTAAAACCCCCGGCGCTTCAAAGCTCGGGGCGAACAAGCAAGGGGAGTAAGACGAAACATTTACGGGAGCGACCGCTGGTAGCGATTTGCTATATAAGCGACACCGGCTAAGCCCGCTCGGGGACGCCGTGAACCCATCCCTAGGGGCTTGGATGAAACATCCCTGTTTCATACACCCCTCGCAGGCTCACCCGGTGCCCCTTTTTCGCTGTGCAGCCAGCGACGACGTCTCGTGATCATTGGGCAGAATACCCGTGGGAGCGATCTGAGGCCGCAGGCTGATGGTCGCGATTCTATGTGAAAGTGGCGCAGGGACGCGCCATCTTTCTCATTCAAAAAGCAAGGCCGGCTCCATCCTGGAGCCGGCCCGCGAGGAGATACCAGGCGTCGTTAGTCGGCCTGTATTCTGAGAAAGGATGGTATGTCCAGGTAGTCGATATTCTCCTGGCTGGTAAACATGTCGGAGGTCGCAGGCGCCGGCTCCTTGCCAGAACTGGCTTCGGCCGTTGAATTGTCCGTACTGGCTGAATTCTCTGTGAACGCCGGTTCAGGCTGACCTGTCGTTCCGTTCCGAACCAGTTTCAGGTTCTGCTCCTTGCTGCCATACTGGTGCTGCTGTTCACCAAGACCGGTGGCCACCACGGTGACCCTCAGTTCGTCACCGATCTCTGGGTCAATCACGGTACCAATAACCACGGTTGCATCATCAGAGGCCAGGTCTGCAACGGCGCTGCCCACCTCATCAAATTCTTTCATGGTCAGGTTCATGCCGGCGGTGATGTTAACCAGCACGCCTCGTGCCCCGGAAAGGTTGATATCTTCGAGCAACGGGCTGCCAATCGCTGAATGAACCGCCATGATGGCGCGGTCTTCACCCTGCGCGCTGCCGGCACCCATGACGGCCATTCCCATTTCGGACATGACGGTGCGCACGTCGGCAAAGTCGACGTTAATCAAACCCTGTCGTGTAATGAGCTCGGCGATGCCCTGTACAGCACCCTGTAAAACGTCATTGGCCGCCTTGAAGGCATTCAGCAACAGGGCATCATCACCCATCACGTCAAACAACTTGGCGTTGGGAATGGTGATCAGCGAATCCACCTGGCGGGAAAGCTCCTCGATGCCCTGTTCGGCGATAGCCATCCGGCGCCTCGCTTCAAAGTGAAACGGCTTTGTCACCACTGCAACGGTCAGAATGCCCAGTTCCTTGGCGGCTTGTGCAATGACCGGTGCGGCGCCGGTTCCGGTGCCACCCCCCATGCCTGCGGTGATGAACACCATGTCCGCGCCCTTGAGTATTTCAATGATGTGGTCGCGGTCCTCCAGCGCTGCCTGGCGGCCCACCTCTGGGTTGGCACCGGCGCCAAGTCCCTTGGTAATGCTCGACCCGATTTGCAGGGCCGTTTTACCCTTGAACTGACGCAGGGCCTGTGAATCCGTATTCGCCGCAATAAACTCGACGCCGTCAATGTTGGCATCAATCATCTGCGAGACCGCGTTTCCGCCACCCCCGCCGACGCCGATGACCTTGATTTCGGCACTCGGTGTGTAATTTTCCACCAATTCAAACATTTTCTATCTCCTCTCGCTCGCCTTGTTAAACACCGAAACAGTCTTCATGACTTGTTTGATCCGGTGAATTCATGAATCACTCAGAACTCCCCCCTGAACCAGCTTTGAATGCGGTCCAGCAAAGATTCGCTACTGCCCGTCCCCGAAAAACTGCGGCCCCTGTCGGCACTGGCGCCATACAGCAAAAGGCCCACTCCGGTCGCGTGAACGGGGTTGGAAACGACGTCAGACAGGCCCGTCACATACTGCGGCGTGGCCAGCCTGACCGGCATATGAAAAATCTCCTCGGCCAGGTCTACGGTACCTTCCATCTTGGCGGCGCCGCCGCTCATCACGAGCCCAGACGCCACCATGTTCTCAAAGCCGCTGCGGCGCAGTTCCGCCATCACCAGCGAAAACAGTTCGCGATAACGGGCCTCCACGACCTGCGCCAGGGTCTGGCGGGCCAGGCGCCTGGAACTGCGTTCTCCCACGCTCGGAACCTGGATGGTCTCTTCGCTGCCGGCCAGTTGTTCCAGTGCGCAGGCGTACTTGATCTTAATGTCCTCGGCATGCTGGGTCGGTGTCCGCAACGCGACCGCAATATCATTGGTTACCTGGTCGCCGGCGATGGGGATGCATGCCGTGTGCCGAATGGCGCCGTCGGTAAACACCGCGATGTCCGTCGTGCCGGCCCCGATATCCACGAGACACACACCGAGGTCCTTTTCGTCGTCACTCAGCGCGGCGAAACTGGCCGCCAGCGGTTGCATGATCAGCTCATCTACCGTCAGTCCGCACCGCGCTACGCACTTGGAAATATTCTGCGTGGCGCTCAATGCCGCGGTAACGACATGCACGTGGGCCTCGAGCCGCACCCCGGCCATGCCGATGGGTTGCCTGATGCCATCCTGGTTGTCGAGGACATATTCCTGCGGCAAGACGTGCAGAATTTTCTGATCTGCCGCAACCGGCACCGCGCGGGCCGCATCGAGCACACGGTCAACATCACCTTCGGTGACTTCCTTGTCCTTGATGGCAACCGTTCCATCCGAGTTCTGGCTACGAATATGGTTACCGGAAATTCCGCAGAACACGGAGTGGATCTCACACCCGGCCATCAATTCTGCTTCCTCGACGGCTCTTTGTATCGCCTGCTCGGTGGACGTCATGTCCACGACCACGCCACGCTTCAGCCCCCGCGACGGGTGCGAACCGAGGCCAATTACCTCGACCGAGCCATCGAGCTGGACTTCTCCAACGATGGCGACAATCTTGGAGGTGCCGATATCCAGCCCGACTACCAGTGATTTCTCAGTTTTTTTGACCATATGTCCCCGCAATTTGCCGTGGCGCTTCCGGCCAGCGCACCGCAAAGCCATTTGTATACCGCAGATCGATTCCCATCGGCGCCAGGTCCCGGCCCTGCAATAATTCCGCCCAGCTGTCCACCAGCCTGTGCAGGCGCTCGGAAGCTGCTTCACGCCCAATCTGGACCTCGGTGCCGTTGCTGAGCTCGACGAACCATGAGCCCCGCGCATCAAGGCGAATATGTTGAATTTCCTGCCCCGTTGGCATCAGAAGGTTGTTGAAGTACCGCCAACTCTTGAATACCTCGTCGAGCTTCTCTTCCGGGCCTTCAAGCCACGGGAGTCCCTGTATTTCACTGGCCCCCGGTACCGAAAAGGCATCTCCGTCTGTTGACACCAGCCGTCCCTGCGTCCAGTGGGCAACCGGCTGGTATTCGACGACCCGTACAGAAACGGTGTCCGGCCACAGCTTGCTCACCGCAGCCTGGGCGACCCAGGGCTGGCGGTAAGCCGTTTGCTTGATTTCTTCCATGTCGACGGTGAAGAAACTGCCGGTCACCAGGGGCGCGAGGCTGGCCCGCAATTGCTCAGCACTGATGCGCTCAAAAGCCCCGCCCAGTTCGAGCCAGCGAACCGGCCATTGTTCGCGGGTGGTCATGCCCATCGTCACCCAGGCGACGCCGGCACAAGCGACCAGGAACACCAGCATCATGGCCAGGGCCTGCCCGGAACCACCAGGCTGCCGGCCGCTGAGACTGTAAGCTCGCACGATCACAGGCTGGTCTCCAGGATGCGCCAGACCAGTTCATCGAAGCCCACACCTGCCTGATCGGCAGCCTGGGGGACGAGACTGTGGTCGGTCATGCCGGGCGCCGTGTTGACCTCCAGGAAACAGGGGTTTCCATGCGAATCGAGAATGAAATCAACCCTGCCCCAACCGGATGCGTGTAAAGCATCGAATACCTGGAGCGAAACGGCCTGCAAGCGGTTCTCAGTCTCGGCGTCGAGACCGCTCGGGCAGTGATACGTGGTCTGGTCGGAGTGATACTTGGCCTGGTAATCGTAGAATTCCCGCGGCGTTTCAATCCTGATCAGCGGCAACACCGTGCGACCAAGCACCGCGGCGAAATACTCACCACCCTCTATGGCCGGCTCAATCAGAACCTGCGGACTGTACTGGCGGGCCAACTCGACAGCCTGTTCCAGTTTGTCCGAATGCTTTACTTTTGACACCCCGATGCTGGAGCCCAGCCCTGACGGCTTAACGAATACCGGGAACCCAAATTGCGCACCAATTTCGGGTACATCATCATCGACATCGAGTATTTCAAAATCAGCGGTGGGCAGGCCCAGCCTTTGCATGATCCACTTCGATCGCACCTTGTCCATCGTCAGGGCAGAACCGAGCACGCCGGTGCCCGTAACGGGTACTTTCATCAATTGCAAAGCACCCTGTATCGCACCATCTTCGCCGCCCGGACCATGCATCAGGTTGAAAACACGGTCAATGCCGCCGTCGCGAATCGCGTCAAACAGGCCATCGGCACCATCGAACACGGAGTACGCGATAGCGCTGCGATCAAATGAGCGCCCAATGGCGGCACCGCCGTCCAGCGACACGTCCCGCTCTGCGCTTTCGCCACCCAGCAAAAGTCCCACGTGGCCGAACTCACGGGGATCATTGAGCTTCATGGGCGCCAATGCTGTCATGCCCGATCCCCAATTGCCGCTTCGCGCCACTGATGTGCAACCTGCTCTATGCTACCGGCGCCCATCAACAACACCAGGTCACCGTCTTCCACGAGGTCTGCGAGGTTCTTAAACAGGTCTTCGGTGCGTGGCACGAGCACCGGGTCGACTTTTCCGCGAACGCGTATGGACTGGCACAGAGCACGCGAATCCACACCGTCTATGGGCGCTTCGCCGGCCGCATAGACATCACACATGACGACCGCGTCGGCGGCCGACAGTACGCGGCTGAAATCATCAAACAGATCCCGCGTGCGGCTGAAACGATGGGGCTGGAACACCACCACCAAGCGTTGTCCCGGCCAACCCTGGCGCGCTGCCGTCATCGTCACTTCGATCTCGGTTGGATGATGCCCATAGTCCTCAATCGCCTGGACCGACTTGCTTCCGAAGCGGCAGGTTCCAAGGTCTGCGAATCGTCTGCCGATCCCCTCGAATCGCGCCAAGCAGGAAACGATCGATGACAGGTCAAGGCCCAGCTCCCAGGCGACCGCCATGGCCCCCAGTGCATTACGAACGTTATGTGTGCCGGGCAGGTTCAACTCGACCGGGATCGGCCCTGTACCCTGCGGGACATGCACGTCAAAGAACATGGACCGGCCTTGCTGGCGCAGGTTGGTAGCACGAATATCGGCATTTTCAGACAAGCCAAATGTCACCACGGCCCGGCTGATACCGGGCACCAGGCCCGCGACCTCGGGGTCATCTATGCACAACAGCGAAGCACCATGAAACGGCAAGTGCAGCAAAAACTCCAGGAATGCTTTACGCAGGCTGTCGAAACTGCCGCCGTAGCTTTCCAGGTGATCACGGTCAATATTGGTCACCACCGCGATAACCGGTTGTAACAACAGGAACGACGCGTCACTTTCATCGGCCTCGGCAAGCAGGTAGTCCCCTTTACCAAGCCGTGCATTGCTGCCCCAGGCATTGACCACACCGCCGATAATGAAGGTCGGGTCGAGACCTGCTTCTGCGAGCAGGCTGGCCGCGAGGCTTGTCGTGGTAGTCTTGCCGTGCGTACCCGCGACCGCAATACCCCGTTGAAAACGCATTAATTCCGCCAGCATCTCGGCCCTCGGAACGACTGGAATTCGCGATTCCCGTGCGGCCTCGACCTCAACGTTTTCGGCCGAAATAGCGCTTGAAACAACGATCACATCGGCGTTTTTCACCAGGCTCGCGTCATGGCCGTAGTGAACGGAAACGCCTAGCTCCTCGAGCCGGCGCGTGGTCCGCGACGGCGCCAGGTCGGAACCACTGACATTGAACCCCTGGTTGACCAGTACTTCGGCAATACCGCACATGCCCGAACCACCCACGCCAACCATGTGCACATTACGCATGCGCCTCATGGGTTGCAGTTGACCGCCCCGGGAAATCATGATTCGAACCACTCGCTGCAGGCAGCGACAACCTTTTGTGCCGAGTCCAGCACCGCCTGTTTCCGGGCCTTGTTGGCCATCAAGAGCAACTGGTCCCGGTTGCCCAGTAGCCCTTCAAGCACCTCTGCAAGCGCCGGCGGTGTCAACCCTGTTTCGCGGATCATCCTGGCAGCGCCGGCCGCAACCAGCACTTCGGCATTGGCGGCCTGGTGGTCGTCAACCGCATGCGGAAAAGGCACCAGCACAGAACCCAGCCCTGCCGCCGCAAGTTCTGAAATGGTCAACGCGCCGGAGCGACAAATCACCAGGTCTGCCCAGCTGTAAGCGCTGGCCATGTCCTCGATGAATGGCTCGACCCGGGCCTCGACACCGGACTTCTTGTAAAGCGCGATCGTATCGTCAACATCGCTGCGACCCGACTGGTGCCAAACCATTGGCCTGAGCCCTTCCGGCAATAATGCCACCGCGGCGGGAATGCATTGATTCAGTGATCGGGCGCCCTGGCTACCGCCTGTCACCAACAAACGTGGACTGCCGGATCGATTTTCAAAACGCTCACTGGGTGCGGCCATGCTGACCACTGCATCGCGAACCGGGTTGCCGCAGGTTTGCGCCAGTCCATCGGTAAAAGTCCCCGGGAAAGCCTGTAGAACCTTGCGCGCAAGCCGTGCCAGTACACGGTTGGTCAGCCCGGGAATGCGGTTTTGTTCATGGACCACCAGCGGAATGCCGCGCGACCAGGCAGCCAACCCCCCGGGACCCGCCACGTAACCACCGAAGCTCACGGCGCAATCCGGCCTGTTCCGTTTCAGGCTGGCGCGCGCGTCAAGCACTGCGCGAAGCAAGCGAAACGGTAAGCGCAACCAGGACCGGATGCCCTTTCCGCGCACCCCGGATATCCTTACCAGGTCAAGCGGTATATTCACTGCAGCCACGCGGCTGCATTCCATGCCGCCCTCAGCCCCGAGCCAGCGAACGCCGACGCCTTTTTCACGCAACGCATCGGCAAAGGCAAGGCCCGGGTAAATGTGCCCACCGGTACCACCCGCCATGATCAGAACCGTGTTGCCCGTCGCCGTCATGATCGCTTGCTCTTGGGATGGCCACGCGTGCGTGGCTGACCTGCGGTCAACAGGTCCAGCTCATAGCGAATGCGCAGTACCATGCCAATCGCCAGGCAGGTGATGAGTACACTGCTGCCGCCGGAGCTGATCAAGGGCAATGTCAGACCCTTGGTGGGCAATACGCCCAAATTCACACCGATGCTGACCAATGCCTGCAAACCGATCCACAGGCCGACACCAAAGGCGAGATTGGCTGCAAACGGGCGGCCGTTGCGATGCGCCATCATACCGGTCGACATGATGCGGGCCAGCAACAGCATGAACAGCCCAAGCACCAGCACGACTCCGGCCAACCCGAATTCCTCTGCAAGCACAGCAAAAATAAAATCGGTGTGTGCCTCGGGAAGATAAAACAGCTTCTGGATACTGGCGCCCAGGCCGACCCCGAAAACTTCGCCGCGGCCAACCGCGATCAGGGCCTGGGTCAACTGGAAACCGCTGTTGTACGGGTCGGCCCATGGATCGGTAAAACTGATGATGCGCCGCAGGCGGTAGGGCTCCAGGGCAGCCCACGTAAACGCCGGCAGGGTGACCATTACCAACACCGCAATATGCTTGATGGAGGCGCCCGCCAGCCAGATCATGCCACCCACGATCGCCACGATAACCGCGGCGCTACCCATATCCGGCTGCATCAGCAATATCGCAGAAAGAATCGCCGCAAGCAGCAGCGGCTTGAGCGTGTCAAAGAATCGAATCCTGATCATTTCCGCCTTGCGGACCAGGTAGCCTGCCATGTAAATGATGACCATCAGCTTGACCGCCTCGACAACCTGGAAATTGAACAGGCCGAGTCGTATCCAACGGCTGCTGCCGTTGACCGTGTGGCCCAGTCCCGGAATGAACACGAGCAGCAGGCTGAGCGCTGCCAGCAACATCATCGGGCGGCAGATGCGCTCCAGGAATGAGATTGGAATGACCCTGAAACTGGCGGCAAACAACGTGCCCAGGCCCAGGTATAACAGGTGCCGCCAAAGATAATACGAAGATGACATGCCCTGCCCTTCGGCTACAGCCACCGAGGCCGACCCAACCATGATCAGGCCCATCGCCGCCAGCAAGATTGCCGGCACCAGAATCCAAGGGTCAAGCACCGGGCCCGTAAACGCCTGCTCCGCGCGTAAAGCCTGTCGTTGCCTGATCGCGTTGCTCATCGGATTTTCAGGGTCGCCAGACCGGCCAGAACGAGGATTACGGATATGATCCAGAATCTAACGATGACGCGCGGCTCCGGCCAGCCCTTAAGTTCAAAATGGTGATGAATCGGCGCCATTCTGAAAATACGCTTGCCGGTCAGCTTGAACGAAGCCACCTGCAGGATCACCGAAACGGTTTCCATGACAAAAACGCCGGCCATCAGGCAAAACACCAGTTCCTGTCTCACCAATACGGCAATCAGGCCCAGGGCAGCGCCCATCGCCAATGCGCCAATATCGCCCATGAATACCTGCGCGGGATAGGTGTTGAACCACAAAAATCCAAGTCCCGCACCCGCCAGTGCACCGCAGAAAATGGTCAGTTCCCCGGTACCGGATATATGCGGAATGCCAAGGTAATCTGAAAACACCGTGTGACCCGTGGCGTAGGCGAATATTCCCAGCGCTACGGCAATAAAAACGGCCGGCATGATGGCCAGGCCATCCAGGCCATCCGTGAGGTTGACGGCATTGGAAAAACCAACGATGAAGAAATAGGTGACGACGATGTAGCCGATCCCCAGCGGTATCACGATGTCCTTGAAGAAAGGCACGATCAGTTCGGTTTCTGCGGGTGTTTCGGCGCTGGACCACAGGTAGATCGCCGCAGCAAGGCCGGCCACTGACTGGGCCAGGTACTTCCACCTTGCCGGCAGCCCGCGCGAATCCTGCAGAATCAACTTGCGATAGTCATCGACAAAACCGATCAGCCCGAAAGCCAGGGTGACCAGCAACACGACCCATACGTAGCGGTTCGACAGGTCGGACCACAACAGCGTTGAAAGGACGATTGCGAACAGTATCAGCGCGCCACCCATGGTGGGCGTGCCGGCCTTGGCAAAGTGTGAGCTCGGTCCGAGCTCACGAATGGGCTGGCCAACCTGCCCCTTGACCAGTCTGCGGATGAAGGACGGACCGAGGAGCAGGGAAATGGCCAGCGCGGTAAGCGCGCTCAGGATACCCCTGAGCGTAATGTAGGCGAACAGGTTGAAGTCGGGATTAATCTCGGCAAGCCTCTGGAACAGTTCAAACAGCATCAGCCTGCCTCCCTCCGTTGGCATGAGCCGGATATCACTTGCACAACCCGTTCCATGCCCATTGAGCGCGAACCCTTCACCAGGCAGGTCACGCCCTGGTGCAGTTCTGCGCAAAGTGTTTTGACCATCGATGCCATCGAATCGAAGTAACGCCCCCCCGGCCCGAAGGCGTCAACCGTGGCGTGGGTCGCATCGCCCAGCGCGAATAACCTCGTGACACCAAGAATCCTGGCCGCTTCGCCCATCTCGGCGTGCAGCTTGCGGCTGTTGCGACCCAGTTCCTTCATGTCGCCCAACACCAGCCAGGGCTCGCCGCCATGGTCGGACAGCACCTGTAAGGCAGCATACAAGGACGCCGGGTTGGCGTTGTACGTGTCGTCAATGACGGTCCAGCCCTGCTCGCTGTGCAGCAGGTTCAAGCGCCCGCTTTCCGGCTCGGTGTTTGCAAGGCCTTGGCGGATCGCGTCGAGGGGAATTTCGAGCGCCACAGCCACGGCCGTCGCGGCCAGCGCATTCTGCTGGTTGTGCTTCCCGGGCAGGGAAATCTGCAGATCAAACTCACCGGCTGGCGTCGCCACCCGGCAGCGCTCGCCTGTAGTCACCATGCGAACGTCGCAAGAGAGTTGGTGGCCAAAACGCAGTGTTTGCGTTCCTGCGGCCGCCTCGATAAAGACCGGGTGCCAGGGATCGTCTTCGTTGATCACGGCAATGCCATTTTCCGGAAGCGCCTGGTAAATCTCGGCCTTGGCACGCGCCACGCCTTCTTCATCTCCAAATCCCTGCAGGTGGGCCGGCCCCACGTTGGTCACCAGCCCTACTTGCTGCCGGGCAATCGAGGACAGGTAGGCAATATCTCCCGCCTGTGCGGCACCCATTTCGAGCACCGCGAAACGGTGTGTTTTATCCATGCCAAACAGCGTCAGCGGCAGGCCAAGCTCGTTGTTGTAATTTCCAGACGTGGACAATACCGGGTGCACCGACCCGAGAATTGCAGACAACATCTTGCGGGTCGTTGTTTTTCCATTGCTGCCGGTGATTCCAATGACCATCGGATCATGAATAGCGCGCCAATGCGCCGCCAGTGTTCCGAGCGCTGCCTGCACGTCCCCAACCACCAACTGCGGTATGACTGTGTCACCTTGCCGGGCGACCAACGCTGCGACCGCGCCCCTGCGCGCAGCCTGCTGCAGGAACTCATGGCCATCGACATTCTCGCCCGCCAGGGCGGCAAACAGGTTACCGTCAATGATCTGCCTGCTGTCGATGGCGATGCCCTCGAACTCCGCACCGCTGTCCGGCACGGCGCACCCCAGCATCCCGGCCGCCTTGGCTAAGGACATCCTGATCATGCGGCAGCCTCCAGCGTGGACCGAACCACGGCCTCGTCACTGAATGGAAGCATCTGCCCGGATACCTCCTGCCAGGTTTCATGACCCTTGCCGGCAACCAGCACAATGTCGCCGGGCCCGGCTTCCAGTACCGCCCGTTGAATAGCCGCCGCGCGATCGGGCTCGACAATCGCCTCAGCGGGTTTTTCGAGCCCGGATAAAATGTCGTTGATGATGGAGTTGGCCGCCTCGAATCGGGGATTGTCACTGGTGATCACCAGCTGATCCGCCACGGATTCCGCTGCATGACCCATTTCGGGGCGTTTGCCGCGATCACGGTTGCCGCCGCAACCAAACACGCACACCAACCTTCCGCTGAGATGGGCACGAACGGCTTGCAGGGCATGCGCCAGCGCATCGGGGGTGTGCGCATAGTCGACGACCACCACCGGCTGGCCAGGATCTCCGCCGAGGCGCAACATGCGGCCCGGCACCGGATTCATCAGCTCCATCTGGCGCACGACGTCGTTCCAGGACATGCCAAGCAGGCCAAGGGTGCCGGCCGCGGCCAGCAGGTTTGAAACATTGAAGGCCCCCAGCAGACCGGTCCTGAATTCGGACTTTCCCCACGGACCATCGACCTGAAGGTACATGCCTTCGGCGTCGACACCGAGAATTTCAGCGCCCAGCTCGGCGCCGGGGGCAAGCCCGTAAGCCAGAACTTCTGTTCCACCCGACAGTTCTTTAATCCAGCGGCGGCCCACCATGTCATCGTGATTGATGATTGCAAATCCAGGCGCAAACTCAGTGAAAAGGCGCTTCTTCGACGCCTCGTACGCCTTCATGTCGCGGTGGTAGTCGAGATGGTCGCGGCTGAGATTAGTGAAAACCGCGGCATCGAACTGGATGGTCTGTACCCGTTCCTGCTCCAGGGCGTGAGAGGAAACCTCCATCGCCACCATGTCAACACCCTTATCGACGCTGCGGGCAAGAATCTCGTTAATGCGGAACACGTCCGGCGTCGTGTGTTCCGCTTTTTGCAGGCTGTCCAGTGATCCGTAGCCAAGTGTGCCGATCATCCCGGCCTGGCCATGGACCCGCTTCCAGGACTGCGCGAGAAAGTGCGTGACCGAAGTCTTGCCATTGGTTCCGGTCACCCCGGCAATGGTCATCAGGTCGCTGGGCGCTGCCCAGAAGCGTGAAGCCAGCTGGCCGAGCCGCGAACGAAGCTCTGGAACCTCGATACAGGGTACGTCCAGGTCTGGTTCGCCGCGAAGCCCGTCGTGTATGACGGCCACGCAACCGTTTTCTACGGCCTGCACTGCGAAGTCGAGGCCATGTCCTTTTTCACCCGTCACGGCTACAAATGCATCGCCGCCTTCGATACGGCGTGAGTCCATTTCCAAGCCAGCCACGGCAATGTCGGGCGGGTTCTTAAGCCAGCCCTCGAGCAACATGCGCAAACCCATTCCGTAGGTCATCGCTGATTGCCCCCCAACTCGTCATCAGCCTGAACCAGTAGTGACGAATAATCATCTGGCGGGATATTCATCAGCCGCAGAGCGCCACTCATGACCTTGGAAAACAAGGGGGCAGCCACGTCTCCGCCGTAGTAGAGTTCACCTGTCGGATCGTTGATCACCACCACGCCCACGAGGCGCGGCCTGGACATCGGGGCGAAACCGGCGAAACTGGCCACGTAGCGTGATGCGTATCCCGACGCGCTGGCCTTGCGGGACGTGCCGGTTTTACCCGCCACGCGATAGTTTGCCACGCGCGCCTTTTTACCGGTGCCGGCTGGTCCAGTCACGGTTTCAAGCATGGCCGCCACCTGTTGGGCGATATTAGGATCAATCACCGAAAGTGGCGGGTTGGTCGCACCCTGGATCAGGGTTGGTGGGCGCAAGCGCCCATGGTCGGCAATGACGGCATAGGCCTGGGCCAGTTGCAATGCAGTGGCAGAAATACCGTAGCCGTAGGAAATGGTCGCCTGCTCAAGCACACGCCAACGGCGATGATTTCTCAGCACGCCGGCTGATTCGCCCGGAAATCCGGTGCCCGTGGCTTCGCCGAAACCATAACGGCGATAGGTATCCCACATCAATTCTGCGGGCAATTCCAGCGCCAGCTTGGTGACCCCGACATTGCTGGACTTGGTCAATACCCCGGTGACATCGAGCAGGCCGTAGTCGTGATGGTCCCGAATGGTGTGACCCGAAACTTGCAGCGTGCCGGGCGTAGTCTCCACTGCTGTAGCCGGGGACACGCTGCCCTCCTCCAGGGCGGAAGTCACGGCAAACGGCTTCATGACCGATCCGGGTTCGAAAACATCTGTGACCGCGCGATTTCTCAATCCGTGGCTGCTGGCATTGGGCTGATTCGGGTTATAGGAGGGCTGGTTGACCATGGCCAGGATTTCACTGTTCTCGAGGTCCAGCAGAACCACGCTTCCCGAGCGTGCCCCGTGTTCAAGCACGGTGCGTTTCAACTCCATGTACGCCAGGTATTGGAGGCGCCGGTCAATGGTCAGCTGCAGATCATTTCCGGGCCGGGCCTCTCTGATCAGCTCAACCTCTTCAACCGTCCGACCGAGCCTGTCCTTGATTACCCGCTTGGTGCCTGTCTCACCGATTAACCAGTCGTTATAAGCCAGCTCCAGCCCTTCCTGCCCGATGTCGTCGATATTGGTGAAACCGACCACGTGTGCCGCGACTTCACCGGCCGGGTAAAATCGACGATATTCCTTTTGCAAAAAAACGCCCTGAATTGCCAACGCCTTGATCTGGGCAGCAAGATCCGGGTTCAGGCGCCGCCTCAGCCACACGAATTCCTTGCCGGCGCGTTGATTGAGCTTTCGCTCCAGTTCATCCGGATCGGTTTCCATGACGCGCGCCAGCTGTTCGAGCTTGTCCGGTACCTGCAATAATTCCGACGGGTTGACCCAAACCGAATCCACCGGAGTGCTGATGGCGAACGGCTCGCCGTTTCGGTCGCTGATAATCCCTCGCCGGGTGGGAATTTCGACTTCACGCAGGAAGCGCGCTTCGCCCTGGCCCTGCAGAAACTCGGTTTCAGCAACCTGCAAATTGACTGCCCTGGCCACCAACGCGACCGAGGCCAGGAAAAACACCAGCAATAAGCCATAAAGCCGGCTGAGCCGGAGTTCCAGCATTTCCGGCCCGCTGCTCATGGTCTGACCACCAGGATATTCATGGTTTCGGGGGCTTTCATGCCCAGCTCGCGCCGGGCTTTGCTCTCTACCTGGCTGGCGTCTGCCAACCAGGCCTGTTCCAGTTGCAGGCGGCTCCACTCAGCCACTGCGGCATCATGCGCAGCTTCGAGTTCGCCAAGCTGTACGGCCAGGTGCCGACTCTGGTGTCGCGTATAAACCACGCCCAACGCGCTGCTGACAACAGCGGCCAGGACAATCAGAAGTAGCAATAATCGCGCATTCAAGCCAGTTTCTCCGCAACCCTCATGACCGCGGAGCGGGCCCTTGGATTTACGGAGATTTCATGTTCGGAGGGGCGAACTGCCTTACCAATCAGCCTGAGGCGGCGCTTCCACGCCGGATCCTCAGGAATGTTGCGTCGGACCTGGCCTGGTCGTGCGGCTTCTCTGAATGTCCGCTTGACCAGGCGGTCCTCTAGGGAGTGAAAGCTGATCGCCACCAGCCTCCCCCCCGGGCGCAACTGCTCGATTGATGCTGCCAGGCCTGTGGCCAGGTCAGCCAGTTCTTTATTGATATGTATCCGGATTGCCTGAAAGCATCGTGTGGCCGGGTGCTTGCGCTCCCGCCTGCCGATCGTATCCTCGATCAACTGGGCCAGCTGTGATGTGCGCGTCAGCTGTTGACGCTCGCGAGCCATCACGATGCTCCTGGCAATCCTGCGCGCATGGCGCTCCTCTCCGAACTCCCAAAACACACGGGACAATTCCCGTTCGGTGGCCTCCGCCAGCCATTCGGCTGCTGAGACCCCTTGCGTTGGGTCCATCCGCATATCCAGAGGGCCGTCTTCCATAAATGAAAAACCCCGCTCCGGGTCGTTCAACTGGGGAGATGAAACACCCAGGTCCAGCAAAATGCCGTCCAGCGCTCCACTCACTCCCCAGCCATGAACCCAATGGTTCATGTCTGCAAAACTGCCCTGGACAATGGCGAACCGGTTGTCAGTTCCCAGTTCTTCCTGTGCCGCGGCCACTGCCTGCGGGTCTTTGTCCAAAGCAAATAAGCGTCCTTGCTCGGTCAGCCTGGCTAATATGGCCCGGCTGTGTCCTCCCCTGCCGTAGGTGCCGTCAAGAAAGATTCCGTCTTTCCTGACGTTCAGTGCTGAAACGGCCTCTTTCAAAAGCACCGGTTCGTGCCGGTTCCGTTCCATGTCTTCTGAATGTCCTACGATCTGTATTCCGATTCCTGTTCCAGATCAAAGAACCAGCTTCGCCATTTCTTCCGAAGCCTGTTCATTGATGCTCATCTCCTCTTCTCTGCGCTTCTGGCCGAGTGTTGTCTCGTTCCAGATTTCGAACCTCGAACCCATGCCGAGGAACACCACGTGTTTTTCCAGCCCGGCAACCTGTCTCAGCGTTAACGGAAGCTGTATGCGGCCACTGCCATCCGGCTCTACCGGCGTGGCACTGCCCACCAGGCGCCGCTGCAATCCGCGGTGGCTGGCCTTGAATGTGCTCAGGCGCATGACCTCGTCCCTGACGCGCTGCCATTCCTGCTCGGGATACAGCCACAATGCCCCTGAGTCAAAGGCGCTGTAGGTAAGCACCATGCGTCCTGCGCACTGCTCAGCGATGAGCTCCCGGTAGCGCGTCGGGATCGCAAGACGCCCTTTGGCATCCAGGTTGATGGCCGTTTCACCGAAATACACTTTATTCCCACTTTATAGTTAGTAATTTCCACTATTTCCCACAATTATGCACGATAGTCCCTGCCTCTATGAATGTCAAGCGTGACAAGGACTTAAGTTTGATTAGACCTGGAGGTGGTGACCGCAGCGGGCCATCAATAAGGGTTTGTGATGGAAATGCCATAAATCACAAGATATGCGCCTGCCATGAATAGCCATGGACCATATCTTGTGCCCGAAGGGCCGGGCACGCCTTGCCCAGTTGTGGTGGTGTGACTGAATTCGGCTTAAAAATGAGCGACAGGATACTGTCGCTGAATGCTGACGCGCCTATCCGTCTTCGATGAATTGCAGGAAGCCGTCAATAAACTGCCTGAGGCTGTGCTGGGTTTTCTGATCAGTAAGACTGCCCTGCTCGTCAAACAGGTTTCCGGCACTGGAAATCATCAGGCGGCCCTCAAACCAGGGTCTTGTTCTTAATGTTCTGAATACCGGCAACCATGCGCTCTGCGCAAGAGCCGTACCAAGACCGCCTGGCGTGACCCCGGTCAGTGCGACCGGCTTGCCATGAAAGACTCGTTTAATATCGGCGGGCGGACGGGTTAGCCAGTCCGTCGCATTTTTCAAAACACCGGGCATGGAATTGTTGTATTCCGGTGTCGCGACCAGCAGTCCGCTGGATTCAGCGATCTGATCTTTCAGCACTTCTACCGCTGTTGGTATGCCCGCGCTGGCTTCCAGGTCCCCGTCATACAATGGGATATCGCGAATGCTGCCAACATCGACCTGTCCGGGGAACATATTGGCAACTGCCTTTATCAGGCCGGTATTGAATGAAGCCTTCCGAAGGCTGCCGGAAATTGCGATGATTTTTGCCATG
>JABDJL010000195.1 GCA_013002505.1 Lysobacterales bacterium
CCATAGACCTATAAGTGCGTATAATGTATATTATGTTAAATAATTTTTAATAACGCTATTAACATATGAACATTTGTTCACATGTTCACCGGATTCCCTGCTGGCAAGCTATTTAGATTACTTATTGATTTTAGACCGAACTATATCGTTATATATCCGTATATTAGGAAACTTATATGATGTATGTAGTCAGGGTTCATGTAGGAAATTGTAGTTAAATACGCTGCGACTATAGTGAGCACAAAGCCAATTCTGAGGTCGAAAGCTGCAAGCCTGGATGGCCGTCGTCAACCCTGGGCAGGTGTAAACGGCTCGAGGACCAGGATTTCAACGGCACACGCGATGGCGCGCAGCGCCCCCAGACGCCGCAGTTGATACAAATCGCGTACTTCTAGCGCGCTGTGGCCGTCAATCGCTGTAACAGCATATTGACGGTTTCATTCTTCAGCGGAGATGGATCCAGTTGCGTGCCCACCACGGTGCTGCAGTTGGGACACAGGAAATTGACACAGGCGTATGATCTCGCGGCATGGACCTTTCCATGGATATGGGCGTCTATGACGAGCTCAGTGACCAGTTGGGAACAATTGGGGCATTTTCCACGGGCCATGATTACTT
Organism: Lysobacterales bacterium; assembly: GCA_013002505.1. Lineage (GTDB taxonomy): Bacteria > Pseudomonadota > Gammaproteobacteria > Xanthomonadales > SZUA-36 > JABDJL01. The sequence goes on from JABDJL010000195.1 coordinate 619, forward strand.
CCTTGTAATAAGCCGCAAGCGGCTTGCATTGTTTGGGGGATAAAAACGTAACCGGTTCCTTCCGATTGCCGTTACAATGGATAATAGCAGCGCCGGCGGCGTTGGTTCCTAAACTTTTGATTAAGCTGACTAAATTTGGAGTCTTGCCGGCCTCACTCGCTTGGCCCGGAACTATAAAAATGACCAGAATTTCTGAAAAAACCATAAAAATCATAGGTGTACCCATGGATTTGGGCGCCAGCCGACGCGGCACTGACATGGGCCCTTCTGCGCTGCGCATCGCCGGCCTGGGCGAGAAAATTCGCCAGATGGGCATCAAGGTCGGGCGCGAAGAAGACATCGTCGTGCCCGCCATGGAAACACGCACCCAGGAAGACTCCAATGCACGCTACAAGCCCCAAATACTGGCGGTGTGCACCGAGCTCGCCCAACGCACCAGGCAAATCCTCGACGACGGGGATTTTCCACTGGTCCTTGGCGGAGATCATTCAATTGCGATGGGCACGGTTTCCGGCGTCGCCTCGCACTTTCACGCGAAGAATGAGCGAATCGGACTGCTTTGGTTCGATGCGCACGGCGATATGAACACGCCCTCTTCCTCGCCCAGCGGTAATATTCACGGGATGCCCCTGGCGCATCTGCTGGGCGAAGGCGACAGTGACCTAACGAACATCATGGGCTTTGCGCCCAAGGTTCGCCCTGAAAATGTTGCCATCATCGGCCTGCGCAGCATTGATGGTGAAGAACGCGAGATCATTCGTAACTCTGGCGTCAAGGCCCTGACGATGCGCGATATCGATGAGCGAGGCATGGCCAGTGTCGTCAACGAGGCGCTGGAAGTGGTCAATGACGGTACCAGTGGCTTCCACGTCAGTTTTGACGTGGACGGTTGCGACCCGGAAGTGATCCCGGGTTCAGGCACGCTGGTTCCCGGGGGCGTGCGATTCCGTGAAGCGCACCTGCTGATGGAATACGTGGCCGACAGCGACAAGCTGTGTGGCCTGGAAATTGTCGAATTGAATCCTTTCCTGGACCATAAGAACGTCAGCGCCGAGCGTACCCTGCAGTTAATCCTCAGCGCGTTGGGCAAAAGCATCCTGTAATTGCGCGGTGCTACTGCCCTGCCCCCTCCAAAGCCGCTACAATTGCGCGCGTGCCCGGGTGGCGAAATTGGTAGACGCAAGGGACTTAAAATCCCTCGGTAGAAATACCGTGCCGGTTCGATTCCGGCCCCGGGCACCAATTTTCCCGCCCTGAAGGGCGGAAAATTGATGATCGGGGGGAATCACCGTTATTAGCAACCGTATCTGTTCATCTGGCCACATCCATCGAATCCGGTGTCATCATGCACCACCCATCCAGCAAGTCCCGCGGATTCGCAGTTCGATTCCGGCCCCGGGCACCAATTTTCCCGCCTTGAAGGGCGGAAAATTAATGATCGGGGGGAATCACCGTTATCAGCAACCGTATCTGTTCATCTGGCCACATCCATCGAATCCGGTGTCACCGTGCTCTACCCATACTGCGAATTCGCGCACAACGGGCGAACAGCGGTGCACAATACCGCCGGATTCGAGGCTTGTCGTTGAGAGAACTTGAGGCGGCTACCTGCCGGAGTTCCGGCCTTGCCTCAATTTCCCGGCCCAACGGGCCGGTAAATTGGAGGCCAGGGTCGGAATCGAACCGGCGTACACGGCTTTGCAGGCCGCTGCATAACCACTCTGCCACCTGGCCATCAGGGAAGCGGTTCCGGAAGGCTCCGGAAGCGCGCTATTCTACTCAGTCTGACCGGAATTGTCAGCCTGAGTTTGCACTCAAAAAAATACCCGGCGGGTCGTGCGACCTGGGCCGGGTATCGTGTATCTGGAGCGGGTGAACGGGTTCGAACCGTCGACCTGTACCTTGGCAAGGTACCGCTCTACCAACTGAGCTACACCCGCGTACGCCAACAATCAGCGCATGCATTCGATGTCGATATTATACCGCGCTAATCACGTCAATATCGCGTCGAGGGCGAGTATTGTAAGCATAGCGTCCGGCGTGTCAACCTCCCCTGCTCTGACACCCCGGGCAAATCATTAATTAAACCTTTTGGCGCGAAAACAGTCACAGCGCTTCGGAATCGTACCTCAGGTAGGTACAATGTCCGCCACGTTAACAACACAGAGGTATCTATGGCCAAAGAAGACGTTATTGAAATGGAAGGCAAGGTGCTCGAAACCCTGCCCAACACGCTGTTCCGCGTAGAACTGGAAAACGGTCACATTGTGACTGCACATATTTCCGGGCGCATGCGCAAGCATTACATCCGCATTTTGACCGGGGACATGGTCAAGGTCGAACTGACCCCCTACGACCTGTCCAAGGGACGCATTACCTACCGCATGAAGTAAACCCGCTATTCCGCTATGACGTGGAGGCAGGCAGCGCTTTTTGACCTTCCTGCTTCGGACGGCTGCTGATTTCCAGCCCTTCTCCGTCTTCAGCGACATCCACCGCCACTTCACCGCCCTCTGCAAGTTCGCCAAACAGCAGATCGTCGGCCAGTGCGCGCTTGATCTGTTCCTGGATCACCCGTTTCATCGGCCGGGCCCCCATTTGCGGGTCAAAGCCCTTGTGCGCCAGCCATTCACGGGCCGCGGTTGATACGCTCAGGTCGACGTTCTTCTGGTTCAACTGCGCCTCGAGTTCGAGGATGAACTTGTCCACCACCATCAGCACGACGCCGAAATCCAGTGCCTTGAACTGGATGATGGCGTCCAGCCGGTTACGAAACTCGGGTGAAAAGGTCTTCTTGATCACTTCCATCGAGTCGGTTGAATGGTCCTGCTCGGTAAAGCCCATTGTGCGCCGGGCGCTGTCGCGCGCGCCAGCATTGGTGGTCATGATCATGATGACATTGCGGAAATCAGCCTCGCGCCCGTTGGCGTCAGTCAGCTTGCCGTGGTCCATGATCTGCAGCAACACGTTGTAGATATCGGGGTGGGCCTTTTCAATCTCGTCCAGCAGCAGCACCGCGTGGGGACTCTTGTTGACCGCCTCGGTCAGCAGCCCGCCCTCGTTGTGTCCCACATACCCCGGCGGTGCTCCGACCAGCCGCGATACCGAGTGCGCCTCCATGTACTCGGACATATCAAAACGCATCAGCTCAATGCCCATGACCATCGCCAGCTGGCGAGTCACCTCGGTCTTGCCAACGCCAGTCGGGCCGGCAAACATGAACGACCCAATCGGGTGGTCTTCTTCGCCAAGGCCCGAGCGCGACATCTTGATGGCCGAAGCCAGCGCGTCAATCGCCTGGTCCTGGCCAAACACCACCAGCTTCAGGTCTCGGTCCAGCGTGCGCAAGGCATCGCGGTCTGAACGGGACACTTGCTTGGCGGGTATGCGCGCCATGCCGGCAATTATCTGCTCGATATCGTGCTCATCAAGCACCGTCTTCCGAGCATCTTCGGGCAGCAGGCGCTGGCGGGCGCCGGCCTCGTCGATGACGTCGATTGCCTTGTCGGGCAGGTGGCGATCATTGATGTGACGCGCGGCCAGTTCTGCCGCGGCGACCAGCGCCTGGTCGGTGTACTCGACATGATGGTGGCTTTCGAATCGTTCCTTGAGCCCGCGCAGGATCTCAATGGTCTCCGGCACGCTGGGTTCAGCAATATCAATTTTCTGGAAGCGCCGCGCCAGTGCGCGGTCTTTTTCGAATACGCCGCGGAATTCCTGGAAGGTGGTCGAACCGATGCAGCGTAACTCATCGGAAGCCAGCACCGGCTTGATCAGGTTGGACGCATCCATGACGCCGCCCGATGCCGCGCCGGCGCCGATGATGGTGTGAATCTCGTCAATGAACAGGATTGCGCCCTCGGTGTCACGCAGCTCGGCCAGTACCGCCTTCAGGCGTTTTTCGAAATCACCGCGGTACTTGGTGCCGGCCAGCAGTGAGCCGAGATCCAGCGAGTAGATAGACGCATTCTCGAGCACTTCGGGGACATCGCCTTCGACAATGCGTAGCGCCAGGCCTTCTGCCATCGCCGTCTTGCCGACTCCGGCCTCGCCGACGAACAAGGGGTTGTTCTTGCGGCGCCGGCACAGAACCTGGATGGTCCGTTCAATTTCCTTGTCGCGACCGATCAGCGGGTCGATGTGGCCCTGTTCGGCGCGTTCGTTGAGATTGGCCGCAAAACTTTCCAGTGCGCTGGCCTGGCGTACCTCGCCTTCCTCGGCAGAGTCACCGACCGGCGCGACTTCCGGGCCCTCCCCTTCACTTTCAACCTTGGAAATACCGTGCGAAATATAATTGACGACATCCAGCCGCGTAATCTCATGCTTGTTCAGCATGTAGGTTGCATAGGAATCCTTTTCGCTGAAGATCGCCACCAGCACGTTTGAGCCGGCTACTTCCTGTTTGCCCGAGGACTGCACGTGGTAAAGCGCACGCTGCAGTACGCGCTGGAAGCCGATGGTCGGCTGCGTGTCACGGTTATCCTCGTCCTCGAGTACCGGCACGGTTTCCTCGAGCACCTGGCGAATCTCGCGCTCCAGCAAATTGATATCCGCGTCACAGGCGCTCAGGACGCTGAGTGCAGAAGCGTTGTCGAGCAACGCCAGCAGCAGGTGCTCAACGGTCAGGAATTCATGGCGTTTACCGCGCGCCTCCTGGTATGCCTGGCTGATGGTGACTTCCAATTCCTTGCTGAACATGTCGCCTCGTCCTGTAGCTATGGGCTGCTCATCCGGCGCTGCTTACCGGGCATCGATACTCCGTTCGACCCAGCGTGGACACCGGGGTTCAGGCCTTTTCCATCGAGCACTGCAACGGGTGCTCGTTCTGGCGCGCGAATTCGTTGACCTGCACGACCTTGGTCTCGGCGATCTCGAAAGTGTACACCCCGCACACACCTTTGCCGCGCGTGTGCACGTTGAGCATAATCTGGGTGGCGCGGTCATGGTTCATGCCGAAAAATATTTGCAGTACCTGGACGACAAAATCCATTGGCGTGAAATCATCATTGATTAAAACGACCTTGTACAACGGCGGGCGCTTGATCTCGGGGCGGACTTCCTCGAGCGCCAGGCCGCGGTCGTGTTGTGAATCCATTTCGTGGCTCATGCTGTCCATTCTAATACAGTGCTTGCTGCTCGCACAGCCTTGCAGGAAGGCCGTTTCGACCCCATCTACGGCCTATGCCAAACAGCCCTGAAATCATGGTCGCGATGTCCGGTGGCGTGGACTCCTCGGTGTCTGCCCTGCTGCTTCGGCAGCAAGGTTTCCACATCGCTGGCATGTTCATGAAAAACTGGGAAGAAGACGATCGCCTCGACGGCTGCAGCGCCGCTGAAGATGCCGATGATGCGCGCCGCGTGGCCGGGAAAATAGGCATTGATCTGCATACCCGGAATTTTGCTGCTGAATACTGGGACCACGTTTTCGAAGATTTTCTTTCCGAGTACCAGGCCGGCCGAACACCCAACCCGGACATCCTGTGCAACCGCGAAATCAAGTTCAAGACCTTCCTTGATCACGCCATGGACCTGGGGGCCGCCAAGATCGCCACCGGGCACTATGCGCGTACTGAAAGCCGCGACGGGACAGCACGGTTGTTGCGCGGGCGCGATCACAACAAGGACCAAAGTTATTTTCTGTATGCCCTCAGTCACCAACAACTGGCGCACACCCTGTTTCCGGTCGGCGAGATCGATAAGCCCGATGTGCGCAGGATCGCGTTTGAGCACGGCCTGCCCGTCCATGACAAGAAAGACAGCGTCGGCATCTGCTTTATCGGTCAGCGGGATTTTCGTGAATTCCTGGGCCAATACCTGGACACTGAACCGGGTCCCGTCATGACGCCCGAGGGTCAGCAAATCGGCGAGCACCAGGGCCTGATGTTTCACACACTGGGCCAGCGCCAGGGACTGGGCATTGGCGGTGTACGCGGCTTCGATGACCAGCCATGGTATGTGCTGCACAAGGATCTTGACCAGAACGTCCTTTTTGTCGGCCAGGGGCATGATCACCCGTGGATGCACAGCGACCGCCTGTCTGCCGGCCAGCTCAACTGGATCAGTGGCAAAGCCCCGCAAACCGGCGCGAAGCTGACCGCCAAAGTGCGCTACCGCCAGGCCGACCAGCAATGCCGCATTGTGCAGATAGATGATCGGAACATGAGCATCGAATTCACGCAATCGCAACGTGCCGTGACACCCGGGCAGTCGGTGGTGCTGTACGATGGCGACGAATGCCTGGGCGGCGGCATCATCAATGACATGAACACACCTCCGCGAAGCAAGGAGCGCTGCTGATGAAAGACCGCACGATGGCCCTGTCCGGCCTGTTCCAGGCCACCGAACTGGTGCGCCAAGCCGCCACTCACGGCACCTGGTCCGGCTATGCGGCCACCACCTGCCTGTCGAGCCTGCTCAAGGTCGAGGCGGAATCCGTTACTGACATTTTCGGCAGCCGCGACCGCTTGCAGGTAGGCACCGAAACGTTGGTGTCCGTGCTCGAAGGCGAGGCGCGTCACATCGAAAGCCTGCGCTACGCCGTCGGCCTGCTGCAGATTGAACGCAAGTTCCGCCGACAGGGCAAGTTGCAGCACCAAGTCGGTGAACAGCTTGAACAGATTGCCACCGACTACGATCACGGCGAAACCGAGGCGTCCTCAGAGCAGGCCGCCGAGCGGGTCGCGGCCCTCTACGCTGAAAGCATCAGCCCCATCAAGCCGCGTATCGTGGTCAACGGCAAACCGCAGTACCTGCAACTGGAGCGCAACGTCAACTGGATTCGCACGCTGTTATTTGCCGGCTTGCGCTCCGCCGTTTTGTGGAATCAACTGGGTGGCAGCCGCTGGAACCTGATGTTCGGGCGCAAGCAGATGCTCAAAGACGCAAGGGATTTGTTACGAGGCTGATTGTTTCCGGCCAGCTGCATTGCCTGGTCAGCCCTGGCAGGACGCCGTGAATCCATCCCTGGAGGCTCTGTCGCGACATCCATGTCGCTCAAGCCTGCCCGTACCGGCCAGGCAACACAGCTGCCAATACCGGGAGATCCATACGGGGAGCATGCCGTGGGCTGTATCCAGGACCGTAGCAAACAGGGATGTTTGCTTCGAGCCTACAGGGACGTATCTACGGCGTGTCCTGGAGACAGGC
>JABDJL010000196.1 GCA_013002505.1 Lysobacterales bacterium
ATTTTGAGCTGCTCTACCATGGCCGAAGCGATCTCGTCCTGGATTGCGAAGACGTCAACAAGTTTCCGGTCGTAAGTATCAGACCAGAGGTGGGTATCGGATCGAGCCTCTATCAACTGGGCAGTAATGCGGATCCGGTCGCCAGACTTACGCACCGATCCTTCGAGTACATGCGCCACGTTTAGCTGCCGTGCAATTTCTGGAACGGGAATATCCGTAGACTTGAAATGAAACGCGGAAGACCGGGAGATCACCCTCAGTTCAGGAATTCTCGCCAGCAGGTTTAACAGTTCCTCGGCAATTCCATCTGACAAGTATTCCTGGTCACCCTCAGGTGACAGGTCGTCAAATGCGAGTACCGCAATGGAGTGGTCACCAAAAGACTCGACAAGCGCCTCAGATCGTCCGGCTTCGTGGGCTTTTCTGATTTGCTCAGCCATTTGCTGTGGCACCAACACAAAGCGGTCGAAGGCAAAATACCCCACAGCCAGCGCCAAAACGACAAGGATGGCACGATCCAGGCGCTTGGCTGCTTGCGCGGAAGCTGGAGCGCCAGGCACTACGTCCCGATCTTTTTTCAGCCCTTCAGGAGTCCATTCGAACACCCAGGAAAGCACCAGCACCGGAACCAGGCCGACCGCCACAATGTTGACGACAATCCGAACAGCTGCATCTGACAGGCCGTAAATTGGAAACAACGTCTCGACGACCTGCACCACCAGCCAGGCAGTAACAATATAGGCCGCGCCAACGCGCAAGACGTTGCGGCGCCTGAGTTCAGCAAGAAAGCTCATGGCATAAGCGTAGCGTAAAAACGGGAGGCAATCGTCTAGAATGCCTCATTGATTCCCAACCTGGTTTGATGGACTGCGTCATGATCAAAGATTTCGAAAGAATATCCACCAAAACGGCCTGGCTGGCCGGCCTGCTCGCCACGGCGTTATCGACGATTGCGATTGCGGAAACCGATTCTGTTTCTGAGGCAGCCAAGGGCTTGAAGATGCGTGCCATCGGCCCGGCGTTTATGGGCGGCCGGATTTCCGACATCGAGGTCCATCCCCAGGACAGCAGCACCTGGTATGTCTCGGCCGGTTCTGGCGGAGTCTGGAAGACCACCAATGCCGGGGTCAGCTGGACACCGGTTTTTGATGAGCAGTCCTCGTATTCCATTGGCGATATCGCCATCGATCCGAATAATCCGGACGTGATCTGGGTCGGAACCGGTGAAAATGTCAGTGGCCGGCACGTCGCATGGGGAGATGGCGTCTACAAGAGCCTTGACGGCGGTAAAAGCTGGCAAAACATGGGCCTGGCACGGTCTGAGCACATTGGAAATATCCTCATCGATCCGCGCAACAGCAACGTGGTTTACGTGGCGGCAGAAGGGCCGCTATGGTCGGCGGGCGGCGACCGTGGTGTTTATAAGTCCGATGACGGTGGTGTCAACTGGACCCTCGTGCTTGAAATTGATGAAAACACCGGCGTCACCGACATCGAGTTTAAGCCGGCCAATCCGGATGTGCTGTACGCGGCCGCCTACGAACGGCGCAGGCACGTCTGGGGGTTCCTGGCGGGCGGGCCGAACAGCGGCATCTATAAAACAATCGATGCCGGTGCGAACTGGAAAAAGCTGAGCAGCGGTTTGCCGCAAACTGACATGGGCAAAATCGGCCTCGCTGTCACTCCCGCCAACCCGGACCTGGTGTATGCCACCATCGAGGCCGATGATGAAAACAAGGGCTTTTACCGCTCCGAAGACCAGGGTGAATCCTGGACAAAGAAAAATAGCTACATCTCCGGTGGCACCGGACCGCACTACTACCAGGAACTGACGGCATCTCCCCAGACGGAGGACCTGGTCTTCCAGATGGACGTGTTTATGCACGTCACCCGTGATGGCGGCGCCACGATCGATTATCTCGAAACCGGGCGTGAAAAACACAGCGACAATCATGCTTTCTGGGTCGACCCAGAGAATGACCTGCACGTGCTGGCCGGTTCGGACGCTGGCCTGTACGAGAGCTTTGACCAGGGCGTCACCTGGCGGCATTTTCCCAACCTGCCCATCTCGCAGTTCTACAAGCTTGCGGTGGACAACGATGAGCCGTTCTACAACGTGCTGGGCGGTACCCAGGACCTCGGCACGCTGTTTGGGCCTACGCGCACCACCACCACCGAGGGTGTGCGCAACCAGGACTGGTATGTACCGCTGGGCGCCGATGGCTATGCCGTCGCATTCGACCCCGAAGACCGGAACATTGCCTACATGGAATACCAGCAGGGCTACATGTTCCGGCATTACCGAGACAGTAACGAGACTGTTCACATACAGCCCCAGCCCGGGCCGGACGATCCGCCCGAACGCTGGAACTGGGACACCCCGATCGTGATCAGCCCGCACAAGGCTTCGCGGGTTTATGTCGGCTCGCAACGCCTGTGGCGCAGCGAGGACCGCGGTGACTCCTGGGCGCCCGTCAGCGGCGACCTGACCACCAACCAGAACCGTTACGAACTGGGCTACAAGGGCCGGGTCTGGAGCGTCAACGCCTTGCATGACAATGGCGCAATGTCGAAATACTCGACCTTGACCTCGATTTCTGAGTCCCCGGTCACTGAAGGTGTCATCTTCACCGGCTCCGACGATGGCCTGGTTCACGTCAGCGGCGACGGGGGCGGCGAGTGGCAGCCGGCCAGGCCGTTACCGGGTGTGCCCGAGCTCAGTTTTATCAATGATATCGAAGCCTCGCTGTTCGATGATGACAGCGTCTTCGTCGTGGCGGACGCACACAAGTTCGGCGATTATTCACCCTACGTTTTCGCCAGCGACAACCGTGGCCGCAACTGGAGATCTATTTCGGGGGACCTGCCCGGAAACACCATTGCCTGGGCGATTCAGCAGGATCATGAAAACGAAAACCTGCTGTTCCTGGGGACCGAATATGGTGTGTACTTCACACTCAATGGCGGCACCAACTGGCACGAGCTGGCCGGTGCGCCGACCATCGCGTTCAGGGACATCAAGATCCAGCGTCGCGACAACGACCTGGTAGGCGCAACCTTTGGCCGTGGCATGTATGTACTCGACGATTACACCGCACTGAGGGACATGGCCGGGCCCGGATTTGGCAGCGATGCACACCTGTTCCCGGTACGCGATGCCTGGTGGTATGTTCCGTCCGAACCGGGCCAGGCCGCTGGTATCCCGACGCTGGGTACCGACAGTTTCGCCGCGCCCAACCCGGATTTTGGCGCCATCATTACTTACTACCTGGATGAGAAGTACCTCACCAGCAAGGACCTTCGGCGGGCAGAAGAGAAGAAGATTGCAGCGCAAGGCAACGATGTTCCCTTTCCGGGCTGGGACCGGCTGACCGATGAATCACTGGCGGCAACGCCCAAGGCTCTGGTGCTGATACGGGATGCTGCAAACAACCCGGTACGATGGCTTGAAGCAAACAACGAGATAGGGCTACACCGGCTGGCCTGGGACCTGCGCTACCCCGCTCCCGATGCCGTCGACCTGAGCACGCCAGAGTTTGTGCCTCCCTGGGCGAGTGACCCTCTCGGTGCATTGGTGTCGCCCGGAACCTACTCGGCACAGTTGTACGCAGTATCGGGTGGCCAGGCCACAGCCATTGCTGCTGCGCAGACTTTCGCAGTCAAGCCGGTTCGCGCAGCGGCAGACGGGGTGGATTATGCCGAGGTGGCCCGCTACCAGCGCGATGCTGCAGACCTGGTGCGCCGTGTCGCACATGCCGGTGAAGAGCTGGCTCGCCAACAGGAACTGCTTCGTCACATGAAGGCCGCCGCGTTGTCTGCGCCTCAAGCGGAACCATCACTATTCACGAAACTGGACGAGATGGACGCTGAGCTGAAGCAGTTGGGCCATCGTCTGCACGGCAACCCGGTCAGGTCCAGCCTGAACGTGAACGCCTTGCCATCCTTCGCAGGGCGGGCCTACAACGCGGCCAATACACGCAATACGACTCACATGGCAACAGCCACGCAACAGGCCGATTTCAACCTGGCCACGGATGCATTGGAGGTATTCAAAGCTGATATGGAGGCTGCGTTGTCAACGCTTGCGGCCCTGGAAGATGAATTGCGGGAGGCGGGCGCACCGAGCTGGCGCTAGCCTGACCCCGTTACTATTAATCCAATCCCAGCCGTGGCTCGAGCGGTGGAATGTGTGCCGGAATCGTGAACGGTAATGCCTCAACCCGCTCAGTGCCAAGACCGAGGCGATCGCGGTAAGCATCCCACCGCGCGTCGTCGTGCAACGGCGCCCATGCAGGCGAAAGCAGGCGCATGTAGACGTACTCGGTGTCCACATCGATAAGCCGGTCCAGCCATCGGAATGCTTCGTCCAGGTCACCGGTGTGCGCGAACATGGCGATCACGGAGTCCAGCGCATTTGGATCATTTTCAGCCAGCGTTTCATCGGCGAGCACGCCTGCCCTGGCTGCCTCATAAGCCTGCTGGTCACCGATGGCATGGGCCGCCATGGCACGCAAGGAAGAGGACTGGTGACCTTCCGGCCAGGTTTCCATCATCTCGAGTGCTTCGCGGGGTTGATTTCGCATGATCAGCAATAATGCATCAAAAATTCGAACCGGCTCATTCCAGATGGTTCTTACTCTCTTGGTGTATTCCCAGGCCAGGTCAAGCCGCCCGGCCCACAAGTGAACGTCTTTAAGCAACCACAGGCATTGAACGCGCAGCGGATCGAGACGCACGCACTGCTGGATTATCGGTAGCGCCAGGTCGTACCGGCCAATACGCCGGAATACGGCAGCGGCACTTCGCAGAATTTCGGTATTGTTCGGGTGGTCCCGCATGGCCCGCTCAAATGACTGCACTGCGCCTTCAATATCTCTTTGGTCCATGTACTGATCCCAGGCATCGTAAGCCTGGATCGTTCCGTTACGGGGGTCGACCGCCAAAATACGCATGCGCCAATCATTGTAAATTGCATCCAGTTCATCACCGCTCAGCCCGCTCGACTGGCCCATCATAAATTTAGCCAGGGCCATGGCTTCCATTGCCGGCACGTATTTCGGATCAAGGCTCAATGCACGTTCGAGCAGCGTGATGACGCGGTCGGTATGGCCCTCGGCCATGAATTCGAACTCCCGCTTCGCGCGCAGTGTCAGGGCGTAAACTTCAGGATCGGTGCGTGGCGAGGTCGGCACTTGGCCGGTCAAAGTGACCTGCAACTGCTCAACCACATCCGCCGCAATTTCGTCCTGGATGGCGAAAACGTTTTCCAGCGTGCGGTCCCAGGTCTGGGACCAAAGATGCGTATCAGACCGGCCTTCGATCAACTGCGCCGTAACGCGAATGCGCTTACCGGCTTTGCGCACCGAGCCTTCCAGGATGTGGACGACGTTCAGTTCCCGGGCGATCTGGGGAACCGGCACTTCTTTACCCTTGTACGTGAATGCCGACGAGCGAGAGATTACCCGAAGCTCAGGAATTGCGGCCAGCAGGTTCAGAATTTCTTCAGAAATTCCATCCGCGAAATACTCCTGGTCGGGGTCCGGGGACATGTTCTCGAAGGCCAATACCGCAATCGAGGCATCGCCGTAGGACTCCACCAGCGCCTCGCTGCGGCCTTCTTCGCGGGCAGTTTCGGCAATCTCAACGTCACGGGCCGGATCCAGCACGAACTTGTCGAATGCGAAATAGCCCAACGCCACGGCCAGCACGATCAGGATAATGCGATCCAGGCGCTTGGCTGCCGCCAGGCTCGAGGGTTCGCCAGGTTCCACCTCGGCATCGCGCTTCAAGCCTTCAGGCGTCCATTCGAATACCCAGGAAAGGATTAGCACCGGCACGAGACCGATGGCCAGGATATTGACCACCATGCGTGCCGCCGAATCGGATAAGCCGTAGATCGGGAACAGCGTCTCGACGACCTGCACCACCAACCAGGCCGTGACAACATAGGCTGCGCCAACCCGAAGGACGTTGCGACGCTTGAGCTCGGCAGTAAAACTCATGGGCTAAGCGTAGCAGTAATATTGGGGTCTGAGTAAAAACTGCCCCCGTTCAGATATTGAGTGAACGACCGCCATCGACTGCAATGATTTGACCGGTCACGTAGGGCGCATCAAATGCAAGATATGACACCGCTCCTGCAATATCTTCCGGTGCCCCGAGGCGCTTCATCACGGTGCGGTCAAGAATAAATTTCTGAACCGATTCCGGCGGCTCGTTCTCCGGCCACATGATGGCGCCGGGTGACACGCCGTTAACCCTTATGTCAGGGCCCAACTCGCGCGCCAGCGAGTAGGTCATCATCGCCAAACCGGCCTTGGACATGCAATACACGGGGTGTTTGCGCATCGGCTTTTCGGCATGAATGTCAACAATATTAATGACGCTGCCCTGGGCCGCACGCAGTTCTGGAATCAGCGCCTGGGTCAGGAAAAAGGGCCCGCGAAGGTTGCTGCCGAACAGGTCATCCCACTGATCCTGGGTCGCCTCTCCGGCAGGCGTCGGGTAAAAACGCGATGCATTGTTAACCAACACATCCAGGTGGTCCCCCGACTCGCGAACGAACCGGGCCAGTTTCTCGACCCCTTGCCGCTCGACCAGGTCCGCGCTGACCAGCCTTGCGCTGCCGGACCTCAGCGCATTGAGGCCCTCCGCCAGTTCATGCGCTTCGCCTTTGCTGGTATGAAAATGCAGCAACACATCACAGCCGCGTTCATGCAAGCTACACGCAATCACGGCGCCGATGCGCCGTGCCGCGCCGGTGACCAGCGCAAGCGGTGTTCTGGACTTTTCGCGGGTGCTCACAGAAACTGCCTTCATGTCATCTGACTCAATGCGCTCCATCCTGCCCGAACCCCCAACGCAGCTCAAGCAAACGAGTGACCAGTTGCTGGGCCTGATCATCGATGAAATCCACGATTCCGGGCCCATCCCGTTCTCGCGCTTCATGGAAAGGGCGCTTTACGAGCCCGGCCTGGGCTACTACAGCGCCGGACTGTATAAGTTTGGCGCCGAGGGCGATTTTGTCACCGCACCCCAACTGGGCAGCGTTTTTGCAAAATGCCTGGCCAGCCAGTTAAGCCAGGCTGCGGCAGAGCTGGGAGCGTACGAGGTGCTCGAGGTTGGCGCCGGCACGGGCAAGCTGGCCGTGGATTTGCTGGACGCGCTCGACGTAGACGCCCGGCCCCGGCGCTTTAGCTTCCTTGAGCGCAGCGCCGACCTGAGGCGGCAGCAACAACTCGCCGTGACGCAATCCGGCCTGGACACAGAAATCAGATTTGAATGGCTGGACGCCCCGCCTGACCGGAGCTGGCAAGGCGTACTGCTGGCCAACGAGGTCATCGACGCCCTGCCGGTTGAGCGATTCGAGCTCAGGGATGGCTCGATCCAGCGCCTGTGCGTGGCCGAATCGCAAGGCCAACTGGACTGGGCGCTCGAAGCCGCACCGGATTCGCTGACAGGTACGGTGACACGCGTCGCCGGCCAGGACCGCCCGCTTCCGGACGGTTACCGATCTGAAATCTGCACGATGCTGGCCCCGTGGTTAAACGCGTTAACAGGAAGGATGGAACGGGGTTGCGCGCTGTTCATAGACTACGGCTATCCGCGGGACATTTATTACGCACCCGAGCGCAGCGACGGGACGCTGATCTGCAACTATCGCCATCGCGCCCACGACGATCCATTTTTCTACCCCGGCTTGCAGGATATTTCTGCTTTCGTTGATTTTACCGCCGTGGCGGAAGCTGCCGATCACTGCGGGCTGACCGTGGCCGGATATACCAGCCAGTCTTCGTTCCTGCTCGACTGCGACCTGGAACAGGTGCTGGCAGGAATGGAGCATATGCAGGACAGGCAGCGTATCGAACTGGCCAACGAAGTGCGCCGCCTGACGCTGCCGACCGAAATGGGTGAGAAGTTTCAATGCATGTTCTTGTCCCGCAATCTTGAATCGGAACCCAGGGGCTTTCGCTCCCAGGACCTGAGGTTTCGCTTGTGAACGCACCCCTGGGCATGCAGCGCTTGTGGTTCGCTACGGGCTTACTGATGCTGCTGCTTATCGCGGTCGTTTCATTGATCCCCATCGATCAACCGCTGCCCATCAGGGGCGCCGATAAATTCGAGCACGTGCTGGCCTATTTCGTGCTGATGTACTGGTGGGGCATGGTTCAACCTGGGCGACTGTGGGGGTGGTTGCTGTTCCTGCCACTTTTCGGGCTGGCACTGGAATTGCTGCAGGGGCTGACGCCGCATCGGTTCATGGAGTGGCGGGACGCCGCGGCCAATACGGCCGGGGTATTGCTGGGCCTGGTCATACTGAAAACTCCGGCGGCCCGGTTACTCAGAGTGCTGGACACCAAGCTGGGCAATCGCATCAATACGGGCTGACCGCAAAGCCTCGCCTAAGGCCTTGCCCTGCAGGCCCGGGTCGAGGTCTGCCGCGCGCACTTCCAGCGCTGCATCCAGGGCCGCCTGAAGCAGTCCGGCCTGCGGGTATTGATCATTTTCGCGCCCGGTCCGGCCGCGCTTGTCTGCCGCGCAGGCGCACACAAACTCGTTGATGTTCCTGCTGCGCAGCGCGTCGAGGTCTTCAAGCAATTTCATGACCTTGTTCGGCGTCATCTCGCCCATCCGGTGACACTTCAGGTGCCAGGCGCAGACCTGGCGGCACAAGCGATGAACCGAGTTCGGCACCCTGAACCGTTCGCACACGGCATTGACCAGCGGCAAGCCGGCTTTTTCATGACCATGATGGGCCGGCAATACGGACTCCGGCGTCAGGCCTTTTCCCAGGTCGTGCAACAGCACGGCGAATACGGTATCCGCTTCACAGCCATCCCGCGCCGCAGCGTCGATGGCCATTTCGGTGTGCAGGCCAGTATCAACCTCGGGGTGGTACTCGGGCGACTGCGGTACGCCATACAGGGCATCCAGCTCCGGGATTAATTCCGCCAGCGCACCGCAATCTCGAAGCACGGAAAGGAAAATACTGGGTGTTTCGGCGCCCATGGCACGGCGAATCTCGCTCCAGCTGCGCTCCGGGACCAGGTGCGTCATTTCCCCGGACGCAACGATGTCGCGCATCATCTCCATCGTATCGGGATGTACGCTGAACCCGTGGCTGGCAAAACGCGCCGCGAAACGCGCCACCCGAAGCACCCGTAACGGGTCTTCAGCAAAGGCCGGCGATACGTGCCGCAACACGCGGTTCTGCAGGTCTTGCTGGCCACCCCAGGGATCAACGAGCTGCCCATCCTCGCCCCGGGCCATGGCGTTAACCGTCAGGTCACGGCGCTGCAGGTCCTGTTCAATCGTGACCTCCGGATCAAACTCAACGCTAAAGCCGTGGTAGCCGTGTCCCTTTTTACGCTCGGTCCGCGCGAGCGCGTATTCCTCACCGGTTTGCGGATGAAGGAACACAGGGAAGCTGCTGCCGACCTGCCTGAAGCCCCGCGATTCGAGGTATTCGGGTGTTGCACCGGTCACGACCCAGTCGCGCTCGCTGTGTTTCAGGCCCAGCAGTTCATCCCTGACCGCGCCACCGACGAGATAGGTCTTGATCTGCATATCCGGACTTTGCTCTGAACAGCCGGGCTGTGCGCAGCCCGGCGCCTATCCGCGCCGTGCCCGGCGTCGCATGTCGGTCAGGCGGCGCTGACGAACACTGGACACGAGGTAATCGGGTACGCGTGCCTCGATGGACGAGGGCGAAATTCGAAAGTACTCGAAACCGTTGCGCTCGCACACGTTATCGGTTTTCAGCGAGTGGTAGTTATCGAGCGAGAACGGCGAATTGGGCAATATGCCCATCACCGCGCCCTGCACTATGGACAGCGCATCGGGTTGAGGAATCACCAGGCGCTTCAACCCCAGCGTTGCAGCCGTGAAGCGAACCAGTTCCACGAGCCGGTAAACCGATGGGCCGCCGAGCTCAAAGCTCCGGCCAAAAGTACCCGGGTCATTCAACGAAGAACTGACGGCATTGGCCACGTCAACGGAATAAACAGGCTGCAGTTTTGAATCACCGCATGCCAGTGGCATAACCGGGATGAACCGCAGCAGGCCGGCAAAACGATTAAAGAAACTGTCCCCGGGGCCGAATATGACCGACGGCTGGAATATCGTCGAGTCCAGGTCACGAGCCGCGTTGACCACCTGCTCAGCCTGTCCCTTGCTTTCCAGGTACTGACTTTCGCCTTTGCCGGCATTGAGTGCGCTGATGTGCAGTAAGCGCCGGGTACCCGTCGCCTGGCAGGCGTCCACGATTTTCTCGACCAATTCAACGTGAACACGCTGGAACCCGCTACCGCCCATACCCTGGTTCAGTATCCCGGCCATGCTGATCACGGCATCGGCACCGGTGAACTGCAGCCGAAGCGCGTCGGGGTCATGAACGTCGGCCTGCACCAGCTTTACGCCGCGCAAAAGCTGTACATCACGATGGCGCACGGCCTGGCGCGTCAGGACCACGCTCTGGTGACCCGCCGCCTGGAATGCCCGCACCAGGTAATGTCCGAGGAAGCCGCTGCCTCCGACCAATACGATTCGCATTACCGTTACCCCGCCTGCCTTTCTTCAGTTTTCATTGAGCACACCACGCCGGTCGTCTCCGCAGGCTGTATCGTACCGGAATCCAGCTTCGGCATTCTGCTGGATACCCTCGTGACAGGGTTTTGCATACGCCAATCGTAGATCGCCGTGAAGGCCAGTACGCGAGGAATGTAATCCCGTGTTTCAAAATACGGAATACTCTCAACCCAGATATCGGCATTGACCCTGGGCCGCGTCGAAAGCCAGCGGTCAACGGCCTCGGGACCGGCATTATAGGCGCCCGAGACCAGTACCGGATTTTGATTGAAGCGATCCATAAGGTCGCGCATGAACCGCGTTCCGAAGCGGATATTGGTATCGGCTTCTTTCAGTTGCTCACTGCCCCGGTATGCCAGGCCATGCCGCCTGGACAGTTGCTGTGCCGTGGCAGGCGTGATTTGCATCAGGCCCAGTGCGCCGGCTGAAGAACGGGCCGTCTCGACGAGCGCGCTTTCTGAGCGCATCACGCCGTGAATCCAGGCAGGGTCGATTCCATTGCGGCTCGACTCGGCGGCAACCTGCTGCTGCCACAGCAGCGGAAACCGCCATGCGTAGTAACGCAGGTCGCCACTGTCGCCCAGCGAAAAAATGGCCCGGTCATACCACCCTTCGTCAAAAGCCAGGGCTGCGGCGGCGCGCAAACCATTTTTGTCGAGCCTGCCGGCCGCCAATGACCACTCGGCAGCGGCCCAGTTGTCGAGACTGATGGCGCGCAGTTCCAGTGCCCTGCCGAAGTCTTCCCGGGCACGCAGCGTATTGACGTCCGCCTTGCTGACTGCCGGCTCAAGCGGGCAGATCGAATAGGGTAAATCGAGCTTGTCGGCCGAAAGAAACCCGTAGTAATTGGCCTCGCGCGCCAGGGCTTCGCGAATCTGGCTCGCACGCTGAGCGTCGCCCAATTGTTCCCGGGCGGCCGCCATCCAGTAGCGCCAGCGAGCATCGGCGCGGGTCTCGGGCGGCATTCGGGAAATGACATCTGCCAAAACCTGCCAATGACCGCCTACCATCGCGGAACGCGCCCACCACTGTAGGACCTGGTCGTCCAATGCACCCGCAGGTAGCGTTGCCATGATATCCAGTGCTTCAGGCGCCAATTCAACCGCAGCCTGCAAGGCGATCTCCCGCAAGGCCGCGTGGCGCTGTGATTCACTCCACTTAAACCTGCCGTCGAGCTGCTGAAAAACTTTCCACGCCCGGGTGGCGTCCCGGCGCGCAAGGCGTTGCAAGGAAACCGAGGTGATCATGCGCGACAATTCTTCGTCACGCCAGTTGCGTGCTACGCCGAGGTTCCGGTAGCGGCTGCGGTTCAGGTCCTGCCAACGCTCCAGCCATTGCCTGTCCTGGGCGGGGACATACCGTGCCAGGTAGAGCGTCAGTCGCGGGTTACCGGCTTGCATCGCAAGGCGGATTCTCCGCCAGGCGAGACCGGGGGTAATGCCCGAATTCGCCCGCAACCAGTCAAACAGGGGGTTGCATTCCTTCGGCTGTGAGCCAGGGGCAGTCCATAATTCCTGGGCTTCGGCCATGACGCCTTCGAGTTTCCCGGCCCTGATCCTTGCCCGTGCGTGGTAACAACGCACAACGGTATCGCGACTGCCGGCGCCATGGATGAGCAATGCTTCCCAGCGACCCTGGCGGCCCAAGGTTTTGAGCCATGCAGTGCGCAGTCCGCCGGTGAACGCCCAGTCCTGGTGCTGGTCCAGGAAGCTGGCCATCTCTGCCGGGCTCACCTTCGCACGCCGGTTGCGCAGGTCCTCGTACTGCAGGTACGGGAAAAGAATGTACTGTTCCAGGCCCTGGCGGCGATTCAGAAAAGCCGTGTGGTCACCCCGGCTGGCGGCCTGCCATGACGAGATGAATTGCTGTTGTTCCTGGCTGAGTGTTTGCGCCGGCAGGCATTGCGAGATAAAAAGGCATGCCGCTGTGAGCACCACGATCGACTTCCTGTCGCGCCGCTGCGCTATGCTTATATGCCTCGGATTTTTCATTCGTCCCTAATTTATGCAAACTGGTCCCACTCAGCAAGACAAGTCTGCACGTGTTGGAGTTCCCGCTCGTGTGGATTGAGTTTGGCCTGGTCGGAATCCTGGCCGGGTTCCTGGCCGGTTATCTCGGTATCGGTGGTGGAATCATCGTTGTTCCAGCCTTGATCTGGTTATTCAGCAAGGACCCCCAAACCATGCAAGTGGCCAGCCAGATGGCGGTGGCAACCTCGCTTGCAACCATGTTGCTGACATCGCTAAGTTCACTGATCGCCCACCATCGAAAAGGGGCTGTGGCGTGGCCCGTGGTGCAGCTTTTGGCCCCCGGCCTGCTTGCTGGCGCCATCGGCGGGGCGATCCTGGCCACCGTGTTCAGTTCACGTGGCCTGGCCATCGCGTTCGGTGTTTTCGCCTTGCTTGCAGGGCTGCAAATGATCATCGGACGCACGTTTGCAAGCCACAAGGCCCTGCCCGGCCGCATATTCGGTGCATTCACCGGCGTCATCATGGGCGCCATTTCAAGCCTCGTCGGAATCGGCGGAGGCAGTATGACCGTACCCTGGATGCTGTGGCATGGCCGCGCAGCGCGGGACGCGGTCGCCACTGCCGCCGCCTGTGGCTACCCGATCGCCATTGGCGGCACCTTGTCATTCATGGTGCTGGGTGAAAAAGCGGGCGCGGCGGGCGGCTATATCAACTGGGCGGCATTCGCCGGCATCGCGGTATTCAGCATTTTCTCGGCGCCCATCGGGGCGGCAGTGGTCCACAAGAGCCGGCCTGCAACCATTAAGCGAATTTTCGGATTATTTTTGATTCTGATTGGGTTGCGCCTGATCTGGGCATAAAAAAACCGGCGCCAAGAATGACGCCGGCTGTATCGGAGTACTTCGATTATTTCTCGGCGATCGTTTCGGTCTCGCCTTCGGCAACCGCGGCTGCGGGTGCCTCAGCTACGGGTGCCAACAAGGCCCTCTCTTGCGCCACCAGGTGGTCCACGATCGTAAGCATGGCCTGGTAGGAAGGCACATTCTGGCCGGTCGAAACCTTGTACTTACCGGCCACGATCATGGTCGGAGTCTGGCGAGGCTGGTAAACACTCAGCATGTCGGCATTACGCTTTTCACGCATGTTTAACATAAATCCGCCATCCAGGGCCATGAACTTGTCGCGGTCAACACCCTGGCTGGCGTAAAAGTCGGCCAGTTGTTCAACTGAACGGATCTGGGTTCCGCGGTTCCACAAGCCTTCCTTCCAGATCGCGTCCATCAATGGCTGGTGCGTGTCATTTTCGACGCCCAGGATTTCGGCCATCAGGTAACCCTTGGCCAACAGGTTCCATTGTGCGCGGCCAAAGCCTACCGGCAGGCGATTGAACTTGACGTCTTCCGCCTGGCGCGCCTTCCAGCTCTGAATAAAGGGTTCGAATTCGTTACAGGCATGGCAGCCATAACTGAAAATTTCGGTCACGACCACGGCTTCCGGCTTTCGCGCCGAAGCAGCCTGGTCAAGCTTGGTGTAATGCACCCCTTCGCGGAACTGGCCGCCCTGGGCCAGCGCAGTTCCGGCAAAAGCCATCAGGGCTGCAAATATCGCCAATCGCTTCATGTTTTGGTTCTCCTGGTTTCCTGGTTGCAGGCCGTGATACTCGTTGTTTTCGACCTGCCCGCTTACTGACAATTCGTATTCCCGCCAGTTCCGTATGTTGAATTATTCAGTACCGGAGCTGTACAGACCCTGAACATAGCTTGAAACCGCCGCGATCTCTTCATCAGTCATCTCTTCAGCGACACCATTCATGATCTTGCTGAGTGCATCTTCCTCGCCCCAGTTCTCTCCAGCGCGATAGCGGGTGAGCATTGATGCCGTGTAGTCAGCATGCTGGCCTGCAAGAACCGGGTACCCGGAAAGCGGATTACCCTTTCCGGCCGGACCATGGCAAGCCATGCAGGCCGGGACACCGGTTTCGGCATTGCCGGCGCGATAAATTTTTTCACCCAGCGAGACCAGGGCCGGGTCAGCAACCGCAGGCGCTGCCTCCTGGCTGGCGTAATAGGCCGCCAGGTTATCCATGTCCTGCTCGCTGAGCATTGCGGAAATGCCGGTCATCTGCGCGACAGGCCTGGCATTGCTCTTGATCAGCCTCAGGTGACGCGCCAGGTAGGCCTCGTGCTGGCCAGCCAGCTTCGGCCACACTGAAACGGCACTGTTGCCGTCAATCCCGTGACAGGCTGCACACATGCTTGCTTTTTCAGCGCCCGACGCGATATCACCATCAGACAATGCAGGCGTGGCGGCAAACAAACCGAGCAGCAGCGCGCTCTTTATCAAAAGCTTCATTTCAGGTTCTCCGAGAATGTGTAAGTATATTGACCGCAGCGGGGCGCTATTATCCCGCTTCGAACCGCACACTTCCAGCCACCCGGACAATACAGGGACCCCGCGATGAGCCAGTACAACCCTTTTCGCTCTGCGACATATGTGCTGGCAGCGCATCACCTGCGGCAATTGCCGCCCGATGAGGGCATCGAGGTCGCCATTGCCGGGCGATCGAATGCTGGAAAATCCAGTGCGCTGAACGCCCTGACCGGGCAAAAATCACTGGCCAGAACCAGCAAGACGCCCGGCCGCACACAGCAGATCGTGATTTTTGACATCGGACCCGGTCTGCGCCTTGCTGACTTGCCCGGCTACGGCTATGCCAAGGTGGCAAGATCACTGCGGGAGCACTGGCAGGACGTCATGCAGGTCTATTTCGAGTCGCGCCACAGCTTGCGCGGCGTTGTGCTGGTGATGGATATCCGCCATCCCTTAAAGCCGTTTGACCAGCAGATGCTGGCCTGGTGCACTGCGTCCAACATCCCCTGTCACCTGTTGCTGACCAAGGCGGACAAGCTCAAACGGGGGCCGGCGCTGTCTGCCCTGCAAAGGGTTCGCAATACGCTGCCGCCGGGCGCCACCGCGCAGGTCTTTTCGGCCACAGCCCCGCTAGGCGTGGACGAACTGGTCAGGAAACTTTGCCAGTGGTATGAACTGACCACGGACAAGCCCGGCAGCGGCGCGCAATGATAGAATTCGGCCATGCTTGAGAAGACCACATCATGAGCTTTCCCGCCCAACGGCCGCGGCGCCTGCGCGCCGACGATTTTTCGCGGCGGCTGATCCGCGAGAGCCGCCTCAGCGAAGACGACCTGATCTGGCCGGTTTTCGTCATCGAGGGCCACGGTCAACTTGAACCGGTGGAATCCATGCCGGGCGTGCAGCGCATGAGCATCGATCACCTGCTGCACAAGGCCGAAGAGTGCCTGGCCCTGGGCGTGCCGGCCATCGCGCTGTTCCCTGTTACACCGGACTCAGCCAAGTCGGAAGACGCAGCCGAAGCCTACAATGCCGATGGCCTGGCCCAGCGCGCGGTCAGGGCACTGAAAGAAAAGCTGCCTGAACTTGGCGTTATCACGGATGTGGCGCTAGACCCGTTTACAACCCATGGCCAGGACGGCCTGATCGACGAGTCAGGCTACGTGGTCAATGACGAAACGGTCCAGGTACTGGTACGCCAGGCCTTGTCCCATGCTGAGGCCGGCGCGGACATCGTGGCGCCTTCGGACATGATGGACGGACGCGTGGGCGCCATCCGCCGCGAACTGGAGCGCAATGACCATATCAATACCAGGATCCTGGCCTACTCGGCCAAGTATGCCTCGTCGTTTTACGGGCCCTTTCGTGACGCGGTCGGTTCGGCCGGCAGCCTCGGCAGCGGCAACAAGTACACTTACCAAATGGACCCCGCCAACTCGGACGAGGCCTTGCGCGAAGTGGCGCTGGACATTGAGGAAGGCGCAGACATGGTCATGATCAAACCGGGTATGCCTTACCTGGACATCGTGCGCAGGGTCAAAGATCGTTACGCGGTACCCACTTTCGTGTACCAGGTTTCAGGCGAATACGCGATGCTCAAGGCCGCCAGCGGAAATGGATGGCTCGATGAAGAATCCGTTGTGATGGAGGCATTGACCGGCATCAAGCGGGCTGGTGCGGATGCCATACTGACCTACTACGCGTTGCAGGCGGCTGAATGGATCAGGATGCGACGCTGATCCGGCTTGCCGTCTTCGGCATGCCGGTCAAGCATTCTTTATCTCCGCGCATACACGGGCTGTTCGCTGAACAGGCCGGGCTCGACATCGAGTATCGCGCCATCGAAACTTGCGAAGAATTCCTGGCCAGGGAAGTCCAGGCCCTGGCTGACAGCGGTGGCCGGGGCTGCAATATCACTATGCCGCTCAAGCAGCGTGCTTTCGATCTCGCCAACAGGGCCAGCGACCGGGCGCGTTTGGCCGGTGCTGCCAACACCTTGCTGTTTGAAACGCCGTCCCGTTGGAAAGCGGACAACACGGATGGCATCGGGCTGGTCCGGGACCTTGCACGACAAATGGACGGAACGCTGGCAGGCTCGCGCATTGCCATTGTTGGCGCCGGGGGCGCGGTGGCCGGGGTTCTTGGAGACCTGTTAGCCGAAAACCCGGAAAACGTGTTCATTTTCAACCGGACTGAAAAGCGCGCCAGGGCACTGTCAGAACGATTTTCGGAACTTGGCAAGATCAACTCCGGGACGCTGGCGGACATGGAGAATGGCGCTGAATTCGACCTCGTCATCAACGCGACATCAATGACGCGCAAATCCGATACGGCACTTCCAGACATGCGTATGCTGGCGCCGTCCAGCCTGCTATACGACCTCAATTACGGACAGGCCCATGAAAGCCTCGCCACTTGGGCGCACAAGAAAAACATTCGCTGTATTGACGGCCGCGGCATGCTTGTTGAACAGGCTGCACAAAGCTTTTTTCTGTGGACCGGGTTCCGGGCCGACACCGGGCCGGTGATCGAAGCCCTGCAAAATCCGGGCTGAACCTCGAGCCTAGCCCCTCGGCACGGGACCGGTAATGTTGCCGGCTTCGTCCAGCGACGGGTAGGGATGGTCCTTCTGCCGGCAGAACGCGGCGACCTGCGGGTGTAACCATTCGAATCGCAGCCTGTCGCGCGTCGCGATGTCCAGGCGCGCCTCACGGTACATGCCGGCTTTGCGGCGCTGCTGGTGGGCCTCGTAGAGGACCAGCGCACAGGCCACCGACACATTCAGCGACTGGGACATGCCTTCCATCGGGATACTGATCTGGCTGTCTGCATGCTGCAATGCCTGGTCACTGACCCCGAACAACTCGGTGCCCAGCATCAGCGCGGTGGGGCGCGTGTAATCAACATCACGGTAGTGCAGGGCCGTGTCAGACGGGTGCGCGGCGACCAATTGCATGCCCTCGGCCTTCAGGCACTCCGCAGCGCTGCCGATGTCATTGTGAATTCTGAGCTCAACCCACTTTTCACTGCCTGAAGAAGTGTGCCAGTGGCGCCGCGGATGAAACTCACCCGGAACGACGTTGACTTCATGAATGCCCACCGCATCGCAGGTACGGATGACAGCGGAAAAATTCCGGGGCTTATGAAGATTTTCAGCAAGGATCGTCAGATCGGGCTGACGGCGCGCCAGCACCCGGTCCAGCCTGGCCAGGCGTTCAGGCGTCATGCACCTGCGATGCCGCGCCGTTATCTGAATTCCTGAATTCGTCAAAGTTGCGCCGCATCATGGGCAGGCACTGCACCAGCAACAAGGCGGGCAACAACAGGATCAGGCTTTTCAGCAGGAATACCGCACCCAGCCCCCCGGCTTCACGAGAGCCTTCCAGGCGTCGCCATGAACTGGCCACGTAGTCCCAGCCGATGATGATCAGGAATATGCAAAAGGGCAGCAGAAACAGTATGCATCCCACCATGTTGACCAGCGCCCGAAAACGTGGAGAAGCATTGCGGTAGAAGATGTCCACCCGCACATGGCCATCCTCACCCAGTGTCCAGGCAGCGGCCAGCATGAACACCGCTGCATGCAGGTACGTGATTGATTCCTGGAGCCATATCCAGCCAAGATTGAACCCGTAGCGCAAAACGACCACGCTAAAGGTAAGCACCACCAGCGCCAGCGTTAACCATGAAACGATGCGCCCGCAGCGGCTGACCAGTGCTTCAATTAATGTCATTTCAACCAATCCGGATTGGATGTACCAGGGCTGAGCCTACTTCCATTCCTTCACTTTCCAGTAAGCCGGCCGTACCGGGTTCAGCGCGTCGTCACCCGGTTGCAACTCGAGCATGCCGTCACCGTCTTCATCAAGATAATAATAGGGCAGTCCCTTGTCCGGGGTGACTTTAACCATGTAAACGCGCCCGTTGATGCTGTATTCCTCGACCAGCTTGTCTTCCTGGCGTCGAATGACCACGCTGGGCTCCACTTCCTCGCCAGTGATCTTGGGCGGGATCGGCGGCGGCGCGGCAATGTCTTCCACCGGCGCAGCCGGTTTGTCGGACCCGGAGTCAGGCGCGGCCGGCTCCTGCGCGTGAATTCCGGCCGCCAGGCCGAGTAACACTGAAAGCAACGCCAATCTGAACATTTTCATGGTTCGAATATCCACCTGTTTACTCCTGTGACCCGGTCTTCAACCGGACGGTTCCACTTGCCTGTATCATGGCCTCTGCATTCAGTATGCTCAGCATATCAGATCACCCGAACGTGGACGCCTGCGCGAGATCAAGCCATGAGTGACAACGAAAAACAGGGCAAAAAGCTCTACCTGGTCGACGGTTCATCTTACCTGTACCGGGCTTTTCACGCCCTGCCCAACCTGACCAATTCGGCCGGCGAACCTACCGGGGCGTTACTCGGCGTGGCCAACATGCTGCGGCGGCTGGTACGCGAAGCCGATGGCGCACCGGTGGCGGTGGTGTTTGACGCCAAGGGCCCGACTTTTCGGCATGAGATGTATGCCGAGTACAAGGCCAATCGTCCGCCGATGCCAGATGAGTTGCGCAAACAGGTGGAGTCCATTCATGAGCTGGTCCGGCTGCTGGGACTGCCGCTGGTCCAGGTTGAAGGCGTGGAAGCCGATGACGTTATTGGCACACTTTCCACGCAGGCCGGAACCCAGGGGATCGAATGCGTGATTTCGACCGGGGACAAGGACCTCGCGCAACTGGTTGACGAACACACGACGCTGGTCAATACGATGAGCGAAACAACGATGGACCGTGACGGCGTGGCCGAAAAATTTGGCGTCACTCCGGAGCAGATTGTTGACTACCTGGCGCTGACCGGAGATAAATCCGACAACATCCCCGGCGTCGAAAAATGCGGTCCCAAGACCGCCGCCAAGTGGCTGGCCCAATACGGCAGCCTCGATGAAATCATGGCGCATGCCGACGAATTTGGCGGCAAGATCGGTGAGTATCTGCGAGATGCACTGGATATTTTGCCTTTGTCGCGAAAGCTGGCCATGATTCGCACCGATCTCGACCTGGATTGTGCCCCCGGCGATTTCAGCACCGAGGAACAGGACGAAGAAGCACTCCGGACGTTTCTCCAGCGCTATGAGTTCAACAGCTGGCTGAAGGAACTGGGCGAAGGCGAGGCGCAGCAGGAAACGCCGGTGGACTACTCGATCATCCTCGACCAGGATGAACTCGATTCGTGGCTGAAACGGCTCGCCGCTGCAAAGCTCATTGCCTTCGACACGGAGACTTCCAGCCTCGACCCAATGCAGGCCGAGCTGGTGGGCCTGAGCTTTGCGATCGAACCGGGAACGGCGGCCTACGTGCCGCTGGCACATGATTACACGGGTGCGCCCGGGCAGCTCGATCGCGATGCGGTGCTGAAGAAATTCAAACCTCTGCTCGAAGATCCGACCGTAGGCAAGGTTGGCCAGCATTTCAAATACGATATGAATGTCCTGTCCCTGTATGGCATCCACGTTCAGGGCGTGGCGTTCGACACCATGCTCGAATCGTATGTCTTCAACAGCACCGGCAGCCGGCACGACATGGATTCGCTGGCGCTGAAGTACCTGGGCAGGCAAACCACCCATTACGAGGATATTGCCGGCAAGGGCGCCAAGCAGATTTCATTCAGCCAGGTGGACATAGAAACGGCCGGCCACTATGCCGCTGAAGACGCTGATATCACCCTGCAATTGCACCAACACCTGTGGCCGAGACTGCAGGAGACACCGGAGCCGGCAAAGGTGTTTACGGACATCGAGGTGCCACTGATACCAGTACTGGCCAGGATGGAACAGACCGGTGTTTTGATCGATGGTGACCTGCTGGCCAAGCAAAGCCGCGAAATGGCGCAACAGATGCAGGATCTTGAAAAGCAGGCGCACGAGGAGGCCGGCCAGCCTTTCAACCTGGGCTCTCCCAAGCAATTACAGCAAATCCTGTTTGAAAAACTGGAACTGCCGGTCATCCGCAAAACCCCGAAGGGGCAGCCCTCCACGGCCGAAGATGTTTTGCAGGAACTGGCGGGCAAGTATCAACTGCCAAAGCTGATCCTCGAGCACCGGTCCCTGTCTAAGCTCAAATCCACGTATACAGACAAATTGCCCGGGCAGATCAATCCACGCACCGGACGTGTGCACACGTCCTATCACCAGGCGGTTGCGGCCACCGGCAGGCTGTCTTCGTCAGGACCCAACTTGCAGAACATCCCGATCCGAACCGAGTTGGGCCGGCGCATCCGCAAGGCTTTTGTCGCCCAGGACGGCTACCTCGTACTGGCAGCGGATTATTCGCAGATCGAACTGCGCATCATGGCGCACCTGTCGGGTGATGCCGGATTGCTCGAGGCGTTCAAGAAAGGTGTGGATATCCACCGGGCTACCGCCGGCGAGGTGTTCGGCAGCGAATACGATGATGTCACGCCAGAGCAACGCCGGGCCGCCAAGGCCATCAACTTCGGGCTGATGTATGGCATGTCCGCATTCGGCCTGGCGCGCAACCTCAATATTGAGCGCGGCGAAGCCCAGAAGTACATGGATACCTATTTCGATCGCTACCCGGGTGTCGCCGAATACATGGAATCCACGCGCAAGCTGGCGCGTGACCAGGGTTATGTAGAAACGCTGTTCGGCCGCCGTTTGTACCTGAATGAGATCAATGCCAGCAACATGCAGCGCCGCCAGGGTGCAGAGCGTGCGGCCATCAACGCGCCCATGCAGGGCACCGCCGCGGACATCATCAAGCGCGCAATGATCACGGTAGACGCCTGGTTACAGGACAGGCACCAGGACACGCTGATGGTCATGCAGGTTCACGATGAACTGGTGCTGGAAGTACCGGAATCGAAGCTGGACCGGGTGCGTGACGGTGTCGTCGAGCGCATGTCGGCCGCCGCCGAGCTGGATGTTCCGTTGGTGGTAGATGCCGGACACGGGCCGGACTGGGATGCGGCGCACTAGGTCGGCGAAAGCGTAGCAAAAGGCTGAAACAGGATGTCCGATACAGGAACGATCGTCAGCTGGAAACCAGGTCGCGGTTTCGGCTTCATCAGGCCCGACCAAAATGGTAAAGATGTTTTCGTTCACATCAGTGCGTTCCGGCGCGACACCAACCCGACCGTGGGTGACCGTGTCCACTACAAGGTCACCAGGGATGATCGCGGCCGCATTCGCGCCGAGCAGGTGCGCAGCAAAGGCAAAAGGATATCGATCAATTACCGGTCGTGGCTTCGGCCCGCTGTCGCTACATCCTTTTTGCTTATCCTGGCCTGCCTCGTTTACTTGAATATCTATCCATTGGAAATGCTTTTCCTCTATCTGCTGGCAAGCCTGGCGTGTTTTGTTGTTTATGGGTGGGACAAGTGGTCAGCGCGAAGAGGGGCATTCCGGGTCAGCGAAATAAATCTGCATTTGCTTGCCATTTTCGCTGGTTGGCCCGGCGCCTTGTTTGCCCAACAGGTATTTCGCCACAAGTCCCGAAAAAAGTCATTTCAAATCAAGTTCTGGATCACGGTTTTATTGAATTGCGCGATACTTACCTGGTTGCTTACATCCAGCGGTAAACCATTTGCCGTATACCTGTTTGATTTTTTGCGAGAAGTTCTGAACTACCTCGGTCTCAACCATCTTTTTTGAAACTTTTTGCCCCCCCACCGGGTCTTAGTTTGCAGGCTGATTCCTTATCAGCCCAGGCCTGTACCCCTCCCTGGACAGGCCGCCCAATGGGTTCGGTCAGTCCCCCTTTGTATGCCGAATCCTTTTTTAAGCCCCGCGGCTTGCTGCGGGGCTTTTTTTTCACTTTTGTAGTCTTCGAAATGAGGCGTCCTGCCGGACCGGGCAGGCGCTGCGGCTAAGGCATCGAGATTATCGCCCTGCGGCCGGGAATTGCTCCTACAAACTTTTCAGGGGAAGAAAGGGGCACCGGGTGATCCTTCGAGGGGTGTATGAAACAGGGATGTTTCATCCAAGCCCCCAGGGATGGGTTCACACGTCCCCGAGGAGGCTTGCCGGGGTTGCTTTCGCGCGAGATTCGCTTACTTTGCGGCTTCTTTTTATTCGCAGCCTGGTCCCTGGTCCCCGGCATTCAACCAGTCGCGGGGTTTGAGCCAATAATCGGTTAATTCTGCTTCGGGCGTACCCGGTTCGGGCTGCCAGTTGTAGCGCCACTTCACCAGCGGCGGCAATGACATCAGTATGGACTCGGTACGGCCACCCGATTGCAGTCCGAACAGGGTGCCCCGGTCATAGACCAGGTTGAATTCGACATACCGTCCGCGTCGGTAAAGCTGGAAATCACGCTGCTGCTCTGTCCACCTTTCGTTACGACGACGTTGAACAATCGGCAGGTAGGCGTCGAGGTAACTGTCACCCACGGCGCGCAGAAACTCGAAACTCTTATCGAATCCCCACTCGTTGAGATCATCGAAAAACAGCCCACCAACGCCCCGCGGTTCGTTGCGGTGCCGGTTGAAAAAGTAATCGTCGCACCATTCTTTGTACCGCGGATACACGTCTTCACCAAAAGGTTGGCACGCGTCGTGCGCGGTGTGATGCCAGTGCAGGACATCTTCTTCCCGGGGGTAATAAGGCGTCAGGTCGTAGCCGCCGCCAAACCACCAGACATCTTCTTCACCCGGTTTCGATGCGCTGAAAAAGCGCACGTTGGCGTGGCTTGTCGGTACATGCGGGTTTCCAGGGTGAATGACCAGGGAAACACCCAGCGCCTCGAAGCTTCGGCCTTCCAGCTCCGGCCTCGCAGCCGTTGCCGAGGGGGGAAGGCCATCACCGAAAACGTGGGAAAAATTGACGCCGCCCTGCTCGATCAGCGCTCCGCCCTGGAGTACACGGGACCGGCCACCGCCGCCTTCAGCGCGTTGCCAGTTGTCTCCGGTAAAACTTGTCCCGTCTTCTGCGGACAGCACCTCGCAAATATGGTCCTGCAGACCCAGCAAATATGATTTGACCTGTTCCGTGTTCATCCGGCTGGCCTGATGACCTTTCCCGTCGCAAGATCGCGAATTTCACTGGGCCGTTCGTTTCCGCCCAGCGCGCCCTCGAGGATACCGCCGATGTACGCGCCAAAGTAGTCCTCGACCTCGCCGCTGCTTCGTGCGGGCGGTGCAGAGCGTGGATTGGCGCTGGTCGACACCAGCGGCCCTCCAAATGCCATGCAAAGTTCTGTACTGGCCCGGTGGCCGGTCACCCGGATAGCCACGGTGTCGCGTGAACCGCTGATGAAATCAGCGGTTTTGGGGCCGCGCGGAAACAGCCACGTCACTGGACCGGGCCATGTTTCGAGTGCGGGCTTGATCGCTTCGTCTGTCAAGTCCCCGACCCAGCCCCCAAACTGCGTAAAACTTGCGCCAACCAGGATCAGGCCGGCTGACTCAGGCCGGTGTTTAAGTGATAACAAGGAGCGAACAGCGCGTTCATTGGATGGATCGCAACCCAGTCCGAAAACGGCTTCTGTGGGATAGGCGATGACCTTTCCCTGCCGCAGTTGTTCTGCTGCCTGGCGCGCGTTGAGCAGCATGTGGCGCATGATTCAAGCCTGTTCGGCGGCTTTCGAAGAGGCCTTCTTCTTGCTTGTTGTTTTCCGCCTGGCCGCTTTCTTTTTGGCCGTTTTCTTTTTCGCGGCCTTTTTTCTGCCGCGTTTGCGGTCCGGGGCCTTCGCTATGAGTTCCTTGCACTCTTCCAGGGTCAGCGACTCTGGCTCGCGATCCTTAGGCATGCGTGCGTTCTTGTTGCCGTCGGTGATGTAAGGGCCGTAGCGGCCGCGCAAAACCTGTATGCCCTCGTCTTCCCACGACTGGATGATCTTGTTGGCGTCGAACTCTTTCTTTTCCTTGATCAGTTCCAGGGCGCGTTCCAGCGTTACCGTGTGCGGATCGTCCTCTTTCAGGGAGACAAACTTGCTGCCATAACGAATGTAGGGACCAAACCGGCCGATGCTGGCCGCAACTTCCTCGCCTTCCGGCGTCTCGCCCAGCGCGCGTGGCAGCTTGAACAGCTCGAGCGTTTCCTCCAGCGTAATGGTCTCGAGGCTTTGACCGGGGCGCAAACCCGCGAACTTGGGCTTGTCCTCGTCATCGCGATGGCCAATCTGGGCATGCGGTCCGAATCGTCCAAGGCGCACGGTCACGTCCTTGCCACTCTTGGGGTCTTTGCCGAGCAAACGCACCTGCTTGGCCTCGTCGCGCGTAACGCTTTCCTCTTTTTCACGCACCTGTTCAATAAACGGCTTCCAGAACTCTTCCATCAGCGGAATCCAGTCAGCCTCGCCGCGCGAAACCGCATCGAGATCGTCCTCGAGCCGGGCGGTAAATTCGTAGTCCACGTAATGATTAAAGTGGTTTTCAAGGAATCGTTCGACCACGCGGCCGGTATCGGTCGGAATGAACCGGCGGCGATCCATCTCCACGTATTGCCGCCGTTGCAGGGTGGAGATAATGCTCGCATAGGTGGACGGCCGGCCGATGCCATATTCCTCCAGCGCCTTGACCAGGCTGGCCTCAGAATAACGTGGGGGCGGCTCGGTAAAATGCTGCGAAGCCTTGATTTCATTGACCTTCACCGGGTCGCCCTTGTTGATGTCGGGCAATCGGTTTTCTTGCTCTTCCTGGCCCTTGGGCGCGCTGACTTCGTAGGCGGCAAGGAAGCCGGGAAACGTGATAACCGAGCCGTTGGCGCGGAAAGCCGCGCCCTGGCCGCAATCGAACTCAACCGCGACGGTGTCGAGCAATGCCGGCGTCATCTGCGAAGCCATGGCGCGTTTCCAGATCAGTTCATAGAGGCGGAACTGATCGTCACTGAGAAACCTCTTGACCACCTTGGGTGTTAATGCTGCCGATGTGGGCCGTATGGCTTCGTGCGCCTCCTGGGCGTTTTTCGCCTTGGTCTTGTAAAAATTCGGCTTTTCCGGAACGTAATCATCGCCATACTGCTTACCAATCTGGGCACGCAGATTCTGCAGGGCATCATTGGATAGTGCTACCGAGTCGGTACGCATGTAGGTGATCAGGCCCTGCGAGACGCCCTCGATCGCAACGCCTTCATACAGGCCCTGCGCGGTACGCATGGTCTTCTGCGCCGAAAAGCGCAATTTGCGTGACGCATCCTGTTGCAATGTTGACGTGATGAAGGGTGGTGATGGGCGCCGCTTGCGTTCCTTGCGGGTAACGCGGTCTGCCTTGAGCGCGCCATCAGCGGCCGCCAACAGGCTTTCACGAACCGCCTGGGCCTGCTGTTCATTATTGATATCGAACTGCTTGAGGCGCTTATCGTCGAGCCGTACCAGGTTAGCCTCGAATGCTGCACCTGACTTTTCCAGCGCCGCCTTGATGCTCCAGTATTCGCGTGGCTTGAACGCCTCGATTTCCCGCTCGCGTTCAACGATCAGGCGCAGCGCGGGGCTTTGAACCCGCCCGGCTGACAGGCCGGTTTTGATCTTCTTCCACAACAACGGTGACAGGTTGAATCCCACCAGGTGATCCAGTGCGCGGCGCGCCTGCTGCGCATTGACCAGGTCCATGGAAAGGTCTCGCGGGTTGTCAATTGCTTCGCGGATCGCGCGCGGTGTAATTTCGGAGAACTCGACGCGGTAAAACGGCACTTTGTCGGCCAGGCCCTTTTCGCGCAGGATTTCAAAAATGTGCCACGAAATGGCTTCACCTTCGCGATCCAAGTCCGTTGCAAGATATATCGCTTCTGCTTTTCTGGCAGCCTTGACGATCTTGTCTACGTGCTTTTTGCTGCCTTCGCTGAGCTCATAACTCATCGAAAAGCCGTTGTCTGGGTCCACTGCCCCATCCTTGGAGGGCAGGTCGCGAATATGACCATATGACGCCAGTACCTCGAAGTCCTCACCGAGGTAGCGGTTAATGGTCGTCGCCTTGGCCGGCGACTCAACAATGAGCAGATTTTTAGCCATTAGTATCCAGGAAATCCTTGCGGCGTTATCCGCCGGGGTCACGCCCGTCTCGCGCAAACGGGTCTATTGATGCCTTTGAAAGCAAGGCACGCTACCCACACTTCGGGAAGATTTCAACTACCGGGCACAAACAGACACATCGCGTGGAGCACCTGATGTGATGAACGCACAAGGCCCGAACGAGCCGTTAATGATGATATTCCTGCTCGCTGTCAAACAAGAGATCTTCCATCCAGGCGTAGTTTGCTTCCTGTCCCGGCTGGTTGAAAAGCACCATCAGCACGACCCACTTGACGTCTTCGAGATTGATCTCACTGGATTCCAGTGCCATCAGCCGATCGAGCACCAGTTCACGGCGCGCAGCGTCCAGTATCCCGATATTTTCCAGGTAGAGCATGAAATCCCGGCAATCGGTATCGATGCGGTCAAGTTCCGGTTCAACGTAAACACGGATGGGCCGGTCAGCCTGAAGCTTCAGCTCTGGCTGGTGGCGCTGCTCAGCCAGGCCATCCAGCCACTGAAAGGCCTTGTTGATTTCCGAATTGGTGAACCCCGCCTGATGAAGGTTTTCTTCCATCGAATCGCGGTCTGGTTCTTCCTCGGGCTCATCGTAGTAGTACTTTTCGAACAGAAACATCAGTACGTCGAGTACATTTTCTTTCATAAAGTATCTCGTTGTAGTTGGACGCCAGTTTTGGGCGCAAGCGTCCGTTCCTCTCCACTCCGCAAGTGCAGCATGAAACAGATTTGGCTGACCGTCAATGCGGCAGCCATGTGAATGCGTTAATTAGTTTCTACGCTCGTGACTGCAGCAAATGGGTGCCGATCGCGCGCTTTCAAGTGGGCAGGCTAATTTGATAAAGAATAGCGGCCTCCGCCATCGGCGTTGACCTTGCCCTGCAAATCCAGCATTAACAACATCGAGGATACGGCACGCGCACTCAATCCACTGAGTTGCACCAACTCGTCAACGGTGCGCGAGTCGAACGCCAATGCTGTTTTCAGGGCCTGGTAGTCCGGATCCTCGGGCCACGCCGCCTGCTGCCCGGCAGGGTTGGGCTGCTTTTCGTCATCGTCCTTCAGTTCCTGGCGCAGATCGCTTGCAAGCTGCCCCGCCATGGGCGCCAGTTCCGAAACAATGTCCTGAACCGTCTCGACCAACCGGGCCCCCTCCTTGATCAGCCGATGACAACCCTTGACCAGGGGGTTGTGCAGGGACCCCGGCAAGGCAAAGACCTCGCGCCCCTGCTCAGCTGCCTGCCGTGCCGTGATCAGCGTGCCGCTGTTGAGCCCTGCCTCGATAACCAGTACACCAAGGCTGAGGCCTGAAATGATTCGGTTACGCGACGGGAAGTGAGACCGTTTCGGCGCCGTGCCGCTTGGAAACTCCGTGACCAGCGCGCCGGCCTGCGCAATGCGTTCTGCAAGTGCCTTGCTGCCGGACGGGTAAACGATGTCAGGCCCGGTACCGCATACGGCCACGGTGACCCCATCGTTATCCAGTGCTGCTGCGTGCGAGGCACTGTCGATGCCCGCCGCCAATCCGCTGGTGATCGCCATGCCATTGCGAACCAGTTCAGCTGTAAACTGACGCGCATGGTCCAGGCCCCCGGCGGTCGGGTTGCGGCTGCCGATCACGGCAAGCTGGGGCAACCACAGAACGTCAGGGTTACCCTCGACGAACAGCGCTGCCGGTGGCGATGGCACCCGCCTCAGCAAGGACGGGTAGCGGTCATCATCCCAGGTAATCAAGGTACACCGCTCGCCGGCCAGCCACGACAGGTCTGCGTCTATCAACGACTGGTCCGGATTTTTCAGGGCGTCCCGGGTGTCTGAAGAAAGGCGGTGCGCGCCCTCGAACGAAGCACTGACCAGCGCTTCGATGCTGCCTGCCGCGTCCAGCGCATCAATGAAGTTACGCCCCGATAAACCGGGTGCCCT
The DNA here is from genome assembly GCA_013002505.1 of Lysobacterales bacterium. GTDB lineage: Bacteria > Pseudomonadota > Gammaproteobacteria > Xanthomonadales > SZUA-36 > JABDJL01. The sequence goes on from JABDJL010000196.1 coordinate 28,821, forward strand.
GATTGCGCGCAGCCAGCTTTCCAGGGTTTCATGCTGATCAGACATGGTGCTTTCCTGTCAATCCAAACCCGGTAGCTTGTGTATCAAAGATTCCAGCCTGCTGTTCCTGAATACCAAATAGCCCCCTGCCCGGCAAAAAAAAGGGCGCCAGCGGCGCCCTTTACATCTAATTACGTGGACCGCTCAGAGCGTTTCATCCGCGTGCTTGAGTATATCCAGTTCACGAACTGGGCGGGCTCCGTCCATGACCATCGCGTAGCTGACCTCGTCAAATACGCGAAATACCATGATGTGCGCGTCATACTCATCCGGCAATGTCACTTTGTCGCCATCCCATGTACCGATATCTGCCGTACTTCCTGCAGGATATTTAATCTCGTCGCGAATCCGGACACCCGGCCTGAAGGCCGAGAATACATGACCGGCTTCAACCCCCTGCCTGGAACCTCCACTGATTGCAACGATCTGGTAATGGCCGACGCCATATCCGGCGCCCTGGATCGCAAGCACCTTGAGGTTGTCCGGCATACCCGCCATCGGCCGGGGCATGAAGTAATTCGGGAAATTCGGGTTGTCCAGCGGCATCACCAAATCGCCTTCCTGGACCTCGGTTCGTCCCGCCTCTATGCGAAGGATCGCCGGATCACCATTTTTAACCAGTGTCGCCCTGCTGACTTCCAGCATTTCATAACCGATGATTTCAGCCTTTTTGCCCCAGGTGTTTACCGGCCGCCAGAACCCTTGCGGCACTCTTTCGTGTGCCGGGGCCTTGTGGCCTCGCTCGGAACCGCTGGCGCGCTTTTTTTCTTCATCGAGCCGGTAGTAGATATTGGCCAGGCGTACAATCGCATATTCAGAACCGACTTCGCCGGACAGGCCACGCACGTAAGTGCGATCACCCACGGTGGTGTTTATGCGCTGTTCCATGTTGGCCACGACATACGGCAATACTTCGAATTCCTCGGCCGTGATGACCCGCGCGTTCTTGATGAACGGCTTCAACACGTCCAGAGGAATGCTGTCAATCGGCGAGCGATCCAGCGAGCGAACGTCGGGTGACATGCGCATCGTGGGCTTTCCGCGATCCACCATCAATCGTGGTGATCCATCCACGTACACCAGCGAAATCCTGTCACCCGGATAAATCAGGTGCGGGTTCTGAATCTGCTGGTTGGCATGCCAGATGGCCGGCCATTGCCAGGGGTGGTCGAGGAATTTTGCGGAAATATCCCACAAGGTATCACCGCGAACCACGGTATATTCGTCGGGATGATCGGCGCGCAAGGAGACGTCCTGTGCCATCACTGCGCCAGCCAACATCGTCGTAAGAATGAGGTAAATGAGTTTCCTGATCACTATCCTTCCCCAATCAACAGGCATCCAGCCATCTTGACCGATGCGGTCATTTTATAATGTGGCGAACTTAGTTCGTCATTGGCTATCATAAATAAACTTGTGAAAAAGTTCATCTAAATTGTTTTATCGGAACAACATTCTTTGGATTCTATATTAATGCTGGAAATACTTGAATTCCCTGACCCCAGGCTAAGAACCGTGGCAAAGCCGGTCGAAGTTTTCGACCTGGAACTGGGCGAATTGATCGACGCGATGCTCGAAACCATGTACGAGGCCAATGGCATCGGGCTGGCTGCAACCCAGGTAAACAGGCACATCCGCCTGCTGGTGCTGGACATCTCAGAGGCCCGAAATGAGCCCAAGATTTACGTCAATCCGCAGATCACGAACAGTGAAGGTCAGCAGGTTTACGAAGAGGGCTGCCTGTCGGTTCCCGGTATATATGCCAACGTCAAACGGGCTGACCGGATTATCGTCCAGGCACAGGATCGGGAAGGAAAACCCTTCGAGGAAGAGCTCGATGGTCTGCACGCAGTGTGCCTGCAGCACGAAATGGACCACCTTGCCGGCAAGCTGTTCGTTGACTACCTGTCACCCCTGAAGCGCCAACTGGTCAGAAAGAAACTTGAAAAAGGCCGCCGCCAGGCAGAGCAGGAAGAGGCTACCGCTTCCCTGATCTGAGGCCTGCGCCGATGCCTTCCCAAGCTGATTCGTCGCATTTGAAGCTGGCCTTTGCCGGAACGCCGGAGTTCGCCGCGGTAAGCCTCGAAGCGATGATAAAAGCGGGTTTCACACCATCGGTGGTACTGAGTCAGCCTGACCGGCCGGCTGGCAGGGGCAGGTCATTGCAGGCAAGCCCGGTCAAACAGCTAGCCGAGTCCCGTGATATCCCGGTGTGGCAGCCTGCAAGCTTGCGCGATGAGGAAGCCCGGTCCAGGCTGGCCGGGCTGGAACTGGATTTGATGGTGGTCGTCGCATACGGCCTGATTCTGCCGTCAGCCATTTTGGCGGCACCGCGCTATGGGTGCTGGAACGTCCATGCCTCCCTTTTGCCACGCTGGCGCGGCGCCGCGCCGGTGCAGCGCTGTATCGAAGCCGGTGATGACGAGAGCGGCATCAGCATCATGCAAATGGCCGAGGGCCTGGACACCGGCCCGGTATTCCTGCAGGCAGCGACGCCACTGACCCGCGACGAAACCGGTGGTTCGCTGCACGACCGCCTTGCCAGGATGGGCGCCGAGGCCCTGGTTCATTGCCTGCACAGCCTCGAACATGGCGACATGCCTGAGCCCAGGGCCCAGGACAATGACGCCGCCACGTACGCACACAAGCTCGACAAGGCCGAGGCTGAATTGGACTGGTCGCTGGCGGCCAACGTGCTGGCCAGGCGGATTCGCGCTTTCAACCCCTGGCCGGTTTGCTGGACCGTGCTCGGCGAGGAGCGCCTGCGTGTCTGGAAGGCTTGCGCGTTGCAGGTCAGGCACGGAGAAAAGCCCGGCACGACACTCAGCAGCAGCGGCCCTGGTGGTATTGATATCGCGGCCGCCGAAGGGATCCTGCGGCTCCTGGAGGTACAAAAAGCGGGCGGTCGCAGAATGCCGGTGTCGGATTTCCTGAATGCGGCGCAGCGGATTATTCCGCGGTGAGCGGCTCGGTTCAGCCCAGGCTGCTCGCAATTCAAGCCGTCAACGCGGTAATTGAAAGCCGGCAGAATCTGGGCGAATTTTTCGCGCACAGCCCGCAGGATCACCGGGCTTTTGCCAGCCACCTGGCTTATGGCGTACTGCGCTGGTACGTACCGCTGGAATGGCTCGCCGCGCGCCTGTTGAACCGTCCGCTCAAACAGCGCGACCGTGATGTCCACTACCTGCTCCTGACCGGTCTGTTCCAGCTGTGGCACAAAGACGGCGCGGAGCATGCCGCGGTGCATGCCAGCGCAGAATGCACCAGGGCACTTGATAAATCGTGGGCGACCGGACTGGTCAACGCCGTGCTGAGGCGTTTCCAGCGCGAGCGCGAAACGCTGCTCGGCGAACTGGCAACAAAACCCGAGCACCATGCGCACCCGGCATGGCTGCTGGAACGACTGCAGGCTGACTGGCCACGCAGGTGGCCGGAAATCACTGACGCCAATAACCATCAAGCACCGCTGTGGCTGCGCGCCAATTCATCGCGAATATCGGTCGAGGACACGATCAAAAAACTCGAGGATGGCGGCTTTGAATGCCAGCGTCATGACCAGGCCCGTGAGGCCATCCGGGTCAGGCAAGCCGTGCCGGTCGAAAAGTTACCGGGCTTTAACGAAGGGCTGTTGAGTGTCCAGGACCCTGCTGCCCAGCTCGCTGCGCACTACCTGTCCGCGGAAGCAGGACACCGGGTGCTCGACGCCTGCGCCGCACCGGGAGGTAAGACCAGCCATATCCTGGAACTGGAACCGCAGGTGAAGCTATTGGCGCTTGACCGCAACCCGGACAGGATGGGACTCATCAATGAAAACCTCAGCAGGCTGGGACTCCAATGCGATGCGCGATGCGCAGATGCGTCTGCACCGCGTGACTGGTGGGACGGGCAATCATTCGACCGCATACTTCTGGACGCGCCCTGCAGCGCGACCGGCGTAATCCGCCGCCACCCTGAAATCAGGCACTTGCGTACTGAAAAGCAGGTCATGCAGTCAGTCGGGGATCAAAAGCGCCTGCTGCATGCGCTCTGGCCCCTGCTGAAGTCTGGCGGTATCCTTGTATATGCGACCTGTTCCGTGTTGAAGGAAGAAAATCATGAGCAAATTCATGAATTTCTGGCACGGTACCCCGAGGCATCGCTGTGCGGCCCCGGGTCCGGCGACGGAACCGGCCGGCAGATCCTGCCCGGCGAGGATGAGATGGATGGATTCTATTACGCGCTTATACGTAAGTCTGATTAGCATCGCCGTGGTGCTGACGGGCTGCGTCGAAAGCGAGGGAGACTACGGATTCCAGATTCGCAAGGTCGATGTCAGAACCGCTGAGCGGAAGCTGAACACGCGCTTCGACCAGCGCCTCAGTTTCAGCGCTGAGGCGCGCGAGGCCCTGGTTCACGGCGTACCATTGACCATCCAGGTGCAGGTTGAGTTGCGTGATGCAAATTCACTGACTTTGCTTTTCGACGATCACCGCCGCTTTGAAATCCGCTACCTGCCGATGCTCGAAGATTATCAATTGAGGCGGCTTGATGGCGGCTCAGACCAGAGTTTTCCGCGCCTGCGACATGCCTTGGGTGCGCTCGATCGCCTTGATCTTTCATTTGATACGGGTCCGCTGTCACCCGGCAATTACGAACTTCGAACCCGGACGCACGTGGACCTGGCACGCCTGCCAGCACCCATGCGCTTGCCGGCGCGCTTCTCTCCCCAGTGGCAACATGACTCCAGGTGGTCGACATGGTCGTTCGAAATAAGCGCCTGAGAAAACGGTTGTTCCGGGTGTTGCCAATCGTGGCAACGCTGGCGGTTTTGCTCGCCTCGCTGTTGCTGGTCAGTGATTTTGAACAATCCGGCGAAGGATTCAGCGCACAGTACATCTGGGTGCTGAGCCTGACGGTGGCCGCGCTGGTGATCCTGATCCTGACCATCGTGGCCCGCTTTATTTCGCTCATGCGAAAAATCCGCAACGAATCGCCGGGCGCCCGGCTTTCAGCAAGGTGGGTGCGGAATTTCCTGTTGTTGTCCATTCCACCGGCGCTGATCGTGTACTTTTTTTCCGCCTATTTCCTGACCAGGACCATTGACGGCTGGTTCGATGTCCAGGTCGAAACAGCGCTGTCCGATTCGTTGGCCCTGGGACAGGAGTTCCTCGATAACCGAACCCTGGAGGTGCGCAACCGCATGCGCCGCATTGGCCAGGAAGTAGAGGGTCTCGAGACCGATTCGGACAGGCTGAGGCGTGCATTGCTGCGTCGCGTCAGTGCCGCCGGGCCATCTGAGCTGACGGTGCTGCGCCCGGAAGGACAGGTGGTCGCCACCGCCAGTTTTAACGCCCTCGGCAATGTCACAGAGTACCCCGGTGACTATGCGCTGGTGCAAGCCACCGAGCGAGGCGAATATGCCGCGGCCGAGTCGATCGCCGGTGGCGGACTGCGTATCAGGGTCATCCAGCAAATCGAAGCCGCCGCTCCGGGCGACCCCGACCTGTTGTTACAGGCGATTTTCCCGCTGCCTGACAACATTACCGCGCTGACCGAAAGCATCGAACAGGAATATCATCGATACCAGAACATCTCCTACCTCGGCGATTCGCTGAAGCGCAGCTTCCTGTTGATCCTGACCCTGGTGCTGGGTTTGACGGTGTTGCTGGCTATCCTCGCAGCGCTCAACACGGCGAGACGCATGGTTGCACCGATTTCGGAACTGGCGCATGGCACTAAGCAGGTGGCCGAAGGTGACCTTCAATATGCCGTCGAGACCAGGGGCAGGGATGAGCTGGCCTTCCTGGCGCAATCGTTCAACCAGATGACCGAGGCTTTGCTAAAAGCCAGCCAGGAAGCCGAAAGCGGGCGGGCGCGTCTGCAGGCCCAGGGAGAATACCTGGAGACCGTCCTGGGCAGCCTGTCCGCTGGTGTGTTGAGCCTTGACCCCGGCGGGCGTATTGTGCGCGCCAACCGGGCTGCGGAACAGATTCTGGCGCTGCCTTCATCCACCAGCGCCGGGCACAAACTGGTTGAATTGGCCGATGCGGCGCCACAGCTGGGCGCGTTCACCGAAGCGGTGATGCACAAGATTTCCCGTGGCCGCAAGGACTGGCAGGAAGAAATTCGCCTTGATGGTCCAGGCACGTCGCTGGTACTGCTGGTCCGCGGCTCGCAGATTTCCGGCCTTGATGGGGAACCAGGAGGGCACGTGATCGTGTTCGATGACGTGACTGTCCTCAACCGGGCGCAGCGAGATGCGGCCTGGGCCGAGGTGGCGCGCCGCCTGGCGCACGAGGTCAAGAACCCGCTGACACCGATAAGGCTGGCTGCCGAGCGCCTGCGCATGAAACTGATGGACAAGCTGGAAGCGCGCGACGGACAGATGCTGGACAAGGCGGCCGGGACCATCGTCACGCAGGTTGAAGCCTTGCGTAAATTGGTTGATGCCTTTGGCGACTATGCCAGTGAACCGGTCATGGATCGCAGCGAGCTGGACCTGGCCCGACTGGTCCGGGAAGTGGCCTCGCTCTACCAGGAAGGCGACCCGGCATTGAACATCGAACTCGAGCTCGTAGAGGGACCGCGAGGGCTGAGTGCCGACGGCGGCCAGATCCGGCAACTGCTGCACAACCTGATCCGCAATGCCAACGAAGCGGTGCCGCCAGATTCATCTGCGTCCATTACGATCCGCTCACAAATGGTCAACGATGAAGGCCTCGACTGGCTTGAACTCGAGATCAACGACGAGGGACCGGGTTTTCCGCAATCGGTGCTCGACAATCCGTTTGAGCCCTACGTGACGCACAAACCTGACGGCAGTGGCCTGGGCCTGGCCATTTGCAGGAAAATCGTTGAAAACCATGATGGCCGCATCCGCCTGGGAAACACCAGGCAAGGTGGCGCAACTGTACGACTGCGCCTGCCACTGGATGGGCGCAAACAGGAAAGCGTGCCACGAAGAGACACCGCCTGAACGGCAGAAGTTAGATTTCAGGCACTGTGCAGCCACTGAAATATCAGCTATTCTGTTGTATCTTTACAACACTTTCTTTCGGGCCGGTCAAATCGCTTAATCCGGCATTCTTCAGACGGAAAGAACCCAATAATTCAAGGCCCTGTAAATGCCCAATGCCCATATACTGGTCGTAGACGACGAACCGGATATTCGCGAACTGGTCGGCGAGATTCTCGAAGACGAGGGCTATACCGTGAGTACCGCTCCAGACGGCGAATCAGCCCGGGCGAGTTTCGCCAACGACAAGCCCGACCTCGTCCTGCTCGATATCTGGATGCCCGATATTGATGGTATTTCATTGCTCAAGGAGTGGTCCGAGGTTGATGCGCTGAAGTGTCCGGTGGTCATGATGTCCGGCCACGGCACACTGGAAACCGCAGTCGAGGCGACACGGCTCGGCGCACACGATTTCGTGCAGAAACCGCTGTCCCTGGCCAAGCTGCTGGCCACGGTAAAGTCAGCCCTGGATGCACATACGCCCGCGGCCGGCGACAAACAAGCGCGCCAGCGCATCAGCCACAGCGAGCCCCTTGGCAATAGCCCACCGATGCAGTTGCTGGTTCAGAAAGCCGAACAGGCCGCACGCCACGACTCTCCCGTGTTGTTATTGGGCGAGGCAGGCAGTGGCAGGGAGACCATGGCGGCATTTATTCACAAAACTTCCGGCGCGGACGGTCAGCTGGTCGTTTTTGATCATATACAGGCCAGCGGCCAGGGCCTTAAGCCATATCTGTTTGGCAACAGCAAACAATCGGGAGTTTTCGACCAGGCGCGTATGGGCACGCTGTACATTCCCGAGGTTCAGCGCCTCGGCGCCGATGCGCAGGAACTGTTACGCCTGGTGCTGGAGTCCGGTCAATACCAGGCTGAAGGCAATCAGGCCAGCCAGGAACTGGCCTGCCGAATCGTCGCCGGGGCCTGTGCCGAGCTGGACGAACTGGTGGAGAACGGGCGATTCGATGACCAACTCTACTACCGGCTCAACGTGCTTCCGATGACGGTTCCTGCATTGCGTGAACGGCCCGAAGACGTGCCTGAACTGGTACGTCACTACGCAGAATGGTTTCCGAACCAGGAAGAACTGCCCTACCGGCCTTTTTCAATATCGGCGCTTAACAGGCTGCGTAATCACAGCTGGCCAGGCAATATTCGTGAGCTGCGAAACCTGGTCAGGCGTCTTTTGATCCTCGGCACCGAGGGAGAAGTCTCGATCGCCGAGGTCGAAGAGGCCCTGCGTAAGCATGCCACCGAGCTGCCTTCGGCCGCGGCCAGGCCGGCGTCATTCGACCTGCCCCTGCGTGAAGCGCGGGAGCAGTTCGAACGCGAATACCTGGTATACCAATTGCGCAAGGCCGGCGGCAGCGTCGGGAAGCTGTCCGAATCTGTCGGCATGGAGCGAACGCACCTTTACCGCAAACTGAGATCCCTGGGAATTGATCCCAAGGAAGTCGGCCGCGAAGGAGAAAGCCGTTGAAAATCGTAATTCTCGGAGCCGGCCAGGTCGGTTCGAGCGTGGCGTGGAGCTTGTCCGGTGAAGACAACGACATCACCATCGTCGATACGAACAACATGCAACTCAAGCACCTGCAGGACAATCTCGACATCCGCGCAGTTCATGGCCATGCGTCACACCCCAAAGTGCTGGTCAGGGCGGGGATCGAGGACGCCGACCTGGTGATAGCCGTGACCAATTCCGACGAGGTCAACATGGCTGCCTGCCAGGTTGCTTACACGCTGTACAACACACCAACCCGTATTGCGCGGATCCGCTCTGCCGAATACACGGATCACCCGGAATTGTTTTCACGCGAGCACACGCCCATTGATGTCCTGATCAGCCCTGAACAGCTGATTACCAAGCATATTTCACGCCTTATTGAATACCCGGGCGCCCTGCAGGTGCTGGATTTTGCCGACGGCCGGCACAGCTGGTCGCGACGCAGGCAGACGCAGGCGGACTGCTGGTCGGTTCCAAGCTTTACACTTTGCGCCATCACATGCCTTCCGGAACGGATGCGCGGGTTGCGGCCGTTTACCGCCAGGGCAAACTCATTATCCCGGATGGCGGCACCGTGATCGAGGAAAACGACACGGTATTTTTCCTCGCTGCGCGCAAGCATATCCGCACGGTCATGAAAGAACTGCGGCCGATGGATCACCCGATCCGCCGCATTATCCTGGCCGGCGGCGGGCACATTGGCGCGGCACTGGCCAGGCGCCTGGAGCCGGACCATCACGTCAAATTGATCGAGCGTGATCCCGAACGCGCCGAGCAGATCGCCGAAGATCTCGAAAAGACCATCGTACTGGTTGGCGATTGCGCCGATGAAAACCTGTTGCGCGAGGAGGCCGTCGAAAACAGCGACGTGTACTGCGTGCTGACCAACGACGACGAGGCCAACATACTTTCATCCCTGCTGGCCAAGTCGATGGGCGTGGAAAAGGTGATCGCGATCGTCAACCGGCCGGCCTACGTGGATCTCGTTGAAGCCGGCACCATTGATATCGCGGTGTCGCCAGACCAGATCACGATCGGGGCGTTGCTGACCCATATTCGCCGCGGCAGCATGGTGCGCGTCCATTCATTGAGACGCGGCGCAGCCGAGGCCATCGAGGCGGTCGCACTGGGCGACAAGGGCAGTTCGCGCGTGGTCGGCCGTGCGCTGGAAGACATCGAACTGCCCGACGGCACGACCATCGTGGCCCTGGTTCGTGGTGATGATGTGATTATCGCCCACCACGACACGGTGATTCGCGAACAGGACCACGTCCTGTTATTCGTGTCTGACAAGGCTCAAATTCCTGCGGTCGAGTCGTTGTTCCAGGTCAGCGCCACGTTCATCTGAATGAGGCCGAGCCAGTGAACAACATGCGCTACGCATCCATCCAGCGAATCATCGGCGCGCTGATCGCCCTGTCGAGCATCATGATGATTCCGCCGGCGCTGGTATCGTGGTGGTTTCACGACCATACGCTCGACCTGTTTCTTGTCAGCGCCGCCATCCTGCTGGTATCTGGCCTGATCATTTTCTTGCCGGTGCGTTCGGTCAACCACGAGTTGCGGGTACGCGATGGCTTCCTGATTGTCGTGTGTTGCTGGCTGGCCCTGGCCCTGGTCGGTGCCCTGCCATTCCTGCTGCTGGCCACGCCGCAACTGTCATACGTAGACGCGCTGTTTGAGTCGATGTCGGGACTGACCACCACGGGCGCAACCATCCTGACCAACATTGACGCCATGCCGCGGGGCATTCTGTTTTACCGCCAGCAGCTGCAGTGGCTGGGCGGCATGGGCATAATCGTACTGGCCGTCGCGATCCTGCCGATGCTGCGTGTTGGCGGCATGCAGTTGTACCGGGCGGAAACGCCCGGCCCACTGAAAGACAGCAAGCTGACACCGCGCATCACCGAGACCGCCAAGGCCTTGTGGCTGATTTACCTGGGAATAACCGTGGTCTGCTCATTGGCCTACTGGCTGGCCGGAATGAGCTTATTTGACGCCGTTTGCCATGCGTTCAGCACCGTGGCAATCGGTGGCTTCTCGACCCACGACGCCAGCCTGGCCTGGTTTGACAACCCCACCATTGAGCTGATCGCCGTGCTATTCATGATGATCGCGGGGATCAATTTTGCGCTGCATTTTTCTGCCTGGCGCAAGGCCAGTTCGCAGCCATACTTCAATGATCCTGAACTGAAAGTATATGCTGCCCTGTTGTTCGGGCTGGCCTTGCTGGCCAGTTTTGCGCTGTACCTGAACGGCACCTACGAAACGATGGGCGAAGCCATTCGCTACGCCGGTTTCCAGGTTGTATCGGCCATGACCACAACCGGTTTCACGACCACCACATTTTCAGAATGGTCAGGCTTTGTACCGATCCTGATGATGTGCGTGGCGTTTATCGGTGGCTGCGCGGGTTCAACGGCCGGCGGCATGAAAGTCATCAGGATTATCCTGTTATACCGCCAGGCAGCGCGCGAGATTCAACGCCTGATTCATCCGCATGCCGTCATTCCGGTAAAGGTTGGCGGGCAAAAAACCTCTCCCTCGGTGATGGACGCGGTTTGGGGATTTTTCTTCCTGTATATCGCGACTTTCGCACTGATCACGGTACTGCTTAACGCCACCGGCATCGATTCGGTGACTGCTTTTTCAGCCGCAGCGGCTTCGATCACCAACCTCGGCCCGGGACTGTCGGAGGTCGGCGCGAATTATTCAGCGCTCAATGCACCGGCTAAGCTGGTACTGAGTTTTGCCATGCTGGCGGGAAGGCTCGAAATCTATACCTTGCTGGTTTTGCTGACGCCCGCGTTCTGGCGCGACTAAGGGTTCTTTCGCCTGCGGCTGGCTTTAGCGAGCGAAACAAAAAAACATGAAAGTAAAAACCGATCGGCGAAGCAAGAAAAAATATAATTTAAGGTGAATAAAACCGCGGCTCACCTTCGGGGCGCGACTTGAAACGCTTGTAAGCCCAAAGGTATTGCGCTGGATCGATGGCGATGCATTTTTCGACGCCGCGGTTCATGGCAGCAAGTGAACGATCGAGATCCTCTGAATAAAACGCCTCTTCAGCCGGAACCAGGTGTACCTGGTAGCGTGAGTCCGCTGTGCGGCGGCAAACCGCGAACAGTGCTGCGCAGCCGGTCTGCCTACACAACCTGGATGCCAGGACCGGCGTATCGGCCTGCACACCGAAAAAAGGCGCAAACCTCCCGTCCCCGTCCGATGGATCCTGGTCGGGCAGGATCAGGACATTGTGGTTGGCTTTGAGCGCTTTTAATAAAACGCGGATCCCGGCGCTCGAGGTAGGCGCCATGGTGCCGCCAAATCGTTGCCGCTTGCGCAGCAGTTTTTCGTCAAACTCAGGGTAACGACCCGGCTTGTACAGCGAGTACATCTTCAGGTCCTGGTTCAGCCACAACTGCAGCAGTTCCCAGGATCCCGAATGCGGCACCAGGAACATTACGCCCTTGCCCTTGCTTCGCGCATCTTCGAGGTGTTCAAGCCCCGCCGCCGGCTTGAACTGCGCCATTAAGCGACCGCGGCTCCAGTACCAGGCGATGCCGGTCTCGAGGGCAAGCAAGACGTAGTGACGCATGCTTTCACGAGCCAGCTTTTGCCGGTCGCGCGGCGTCATGTCCGGGTAACAGGCCGACAGGTTGCGCAGCGTGCTGGCGCGCTTGGTTTTCGATGCGCGCCAGGTCAGCCAGCCCAACGGGCGCGAAAGCACTGCCAGCAACCCGGTAGAAAACAGGCTGATAAGCCTGACAACGCCACTGAATAAAAGAAACTTCAGCGACACGATTCGCCCCGCACTCCGGTCACAGCCGGTTTTGTGCTGTTAGCATAAGCAAAAGGCAAATCGCAGGATTTGTAAATCGATGATTGCATTGTTGCAAAGAGTATCGGAAGCCAGCGTTGTTGTTAATGACGGTTTGCATGGAGACCAATGTGTCGGGTCCATCGGGTCCGGCATTCTGGGGCTGGTTGCCGTTGAGCGTGGCGATACCAAGGCGCAGGCTGACCGGCTTCTGCAGCGCATCATTGCCTACCGGGTGTTCGAAGACAATGACGGTAAAATGAACCTGGACCTACGCCAGCACGGTGGCGAACTGATGCTGGTGTCACAATTTACATTGGCCGCAAACACCAACAAGGGTAATCGCGCCAGTTTTACCGGCGCCGCTCACCCGCATGAAGGCCGGCGCTTGTTTGAATACCTGCTTGCCGGTGCGAACCGCGCCCTGGGTAAATGCGAAACCGGGCGCTTTGGCGCTCACATGCAGGTTCACCTGGTCAATGACGGTCCGGTCACATTCTGGCTGAGGGTGCCACCTGCGGATGAGAAGTGACGGGTGACACATAGAATCCCGAAAGTTTCCTGCTACCCATCAGCTACTTCCAGCCCACGATTTTGGTCATCGCTTCCAGAAATCGAAAAGACTGAGCTAAATTCCGAAATTTGCCTTTTTAGCGAAATTCGCGGTTTCCTGTATCGCGATTTGGTCCTCACGCCCGTCGCCCATTCACTTATTCAGAAACGGCCTTGAGTTTTCGTGACAGGGTGTTTCTGCCCACGCCGAGCACTTTTGCGGCTTCAACACGCTTTCCGTCGGTGTAAGCCAGGGCGCTTCGGAACAAGGCCTGTTCAAGCTTTTCACGCGCCTCGGCCATCAGGTCTTCGGTGCCCTGCGCCAGTTCAAGGTCAGCCCAATGCTTGAGGCTGTTTTCCCAGTCATCGCTGTTGCGGGCTGCGGCGCTTGCGCCGTCCCCCGGTATGTCCTCAGGTAACACCTGCTCACCGGGCGCCATGACACAAATGTGTTGACACAAATTCTGTAACTGGCGGACATTTCCCGGCCAGGGCATGCCTTCAAGTACGCGAATGGTTTCCGGACGCAGGCGTTTCTCCTCCAGCCCCATCTCGGCGGCGGAACGCTTCAGGAAATGCCTGGCCAGTTGCGCAATGTCTTCCTGCCTTTCCCGCAACGCAGGCAAGCGGATATTGATGACATTCAGGCGATGAAACAGGTCCTCGCGAAATGTGCCGATGCGGATTTTCTGCTCCAGGTCCTGGTGGGTTGCGGCAATGATGCGCACATCCGCCCGCAACAGGTCGCGGCCGCCAACCCGGTAATAATCGCCCTCAGCCAGAACCCGCAGCAAACGGGTCTGCAATGGCAGGGGCATGTCGCCGATCTCGTCCAGGAACAGCGTCCCGCCAGCGGCCTCCTCGAAGCGCCCGGCGCGGCGCGCATGCGCACCGGTAAAAGCACCGCGTTCATGGCCAAACAATTCGGATTCGAGCAAGTCCGCCGGCACGGCAGCGGTGTTTATGGCTACGAACCTTCCCTTGCTGCGCGGGCTGTGGTCGTGCAGCGCCCTCGCCAAAAGCTCTTTGCCGGTGCCTGTTTCACCGGTGATCAACACACTGATTTCCGAGCGCGACAGGCGGCCAACGGTCCTGAAGACTTCCTGCATTGCCGCCGAATCGCCGATCAGGCGGTTGCGGGGTGCCTGCGTCTCGGACACCTCAACTGAACCGTTTCCAGCCAGTGCGCGTTTAACGACGCTGAGCACCTGCTGAAGGTCAAAGGGCTTGGCTATGTAGTCAAACACTCCTTGCTTGAATGCCGTAACCGCCTGGTCGAGGTCAGAGAACGCGGTCATGGCGATCACCGGGACATCATGCCCGGCCGATTTCAGGTCACCCAGCAACTCAAGTCCATCTGCATCGGGAAGGTGAATGTCAGTGACCAGCAATTCGGGCTGCATTTGTTCCAGCGCCGTGCGAACGCTGGCCAGGTCACTGAACGCGGTTACCTGGTAACCGGCTCTGCCGAGGGCGCGCTCGAGTACAAAACGGATGGCCTCGTCGTCGTCAACGACCCACACGGTTTCCCTGCTGGCAGAAGAATCATTCATGGCGCTCAATCGGCATTGAAAGTCAAAGGAAGTCGCAGGCTGAAGCAACTGCCAGGCTGTGCTTCCCGGTACGTGATCAGGCCGCCATGCGCTGCGGCAATCTGCTGTGATATGGCCAGCCCCAGCCCTGTTCCGTCACGCCTGCCGGTCACCAGTGGAAGAAACAACATGGGCCGCAGGTGTTCGGGTACGCCATCGCCATCATCGGCTACATCCACCCGGATGGACATGCTCTGACCCGCCTGCAACAGGCTGGCGCCGTGCTCGATTCGGGTGCGGATCGCGATCCGCTCAGCGTTCGCCTGGTGGGCGTTCATCACCAGGTTCAGCATGACCTGGCGCAACGCCTGCTCGTCGGCACTGAATTGCGGAATACTGGGGTCATAGTCGCGAACCACGTGACATGAACCGGCCGTTTCCGCGTTCAACAGGTCGATTGCCTCGTCGCAGGCGCGATGGATATCGACTTCTGCGCGTTGCACCTGCTGGTGCCCGAAGCGGCGGATTAACTCATCAATACGATCCACTTCGCGCATGATCAGTCGCGCCAGAGTACCCAACTCCTGTTCGCCGAGTTCCTCGGCCATCATTTGTGCCGCACCCCGAATGCCACCCAGTGGGTTTCGGATTTCATGGCCCAGGTTTCTTCGAAGCAGGTCGAGCATGCCGGTCTGTACTTCCCGCTGTGCCAGTTGCTGGCGCTGGTGCTCCCATCGCAGGTCATAAAGCTCAAGCAGAACGTGCCGGTTCTCGAACGGCTGAATGTTGCAGTCATAAACCCCACCGGCCAGGCGGCATTCGAGCACGTGCCGGCGACGCTGATCGGACCTGCTGTCGGACACTGCGTGACGAAGGTCATCGGGAACCAGGCCGATTTCAGAAAACCCTGCACCACTGGCGCGGTCACGACCTGTGCCGAGGCACTGTTCTGCCGCTCCATTCATTTGGCAGATCCGGTCGTTTTCGTCCAGTTCGACCACGGCAGTGTCCAGGGCTTCAATCAAATTCGTGCTGATCCTGGCTAGTTACCACCCGGGTTACCCCCGCTATTACTGGGGTTGTTGGGATTGTTGCGATTCGCAGGGAAATTAATCGACTGCTGCTTGATGTAAAACGTGACGGTCGGACTGGTAGCTACCTTGCGGTTTTTATTGTCGAAAAGCTCGGCCCTGACTTTATGCTCGCCACGGTCCAGCTCCGTAAAAACCGACACCGGCGAGTTGGTCGCAGGTTGCGCCTTACCGTCCAGGTAAACGATGACACTCATGCCAGCCTGCAACTGGTACTGCGTATCCCATGCAATCGTTGCCGTGTTGTCGGTGCCCCACAGGGATTCATCCTGTTGCGGCGAAACAATGGCAAAATCGCGGTAGCTGCGCCGTAAATCGCGTATCGATGTGACTTCCGGCTCACCCTCCTCGCTGGCCTGTTCAGCCGTTCTGCGCCCCACCGGCGCCTGTTGCGGGGAAATAATACTCAACCCGGGTAATTCGACCGGTACGGAATCGGAGTCCGGCGGCTGGTCGGTGTAAGTGACGTTGCCATTTTCATCAACGACCTTGTAAACCTCGGCGATGGCCGGCATGCACAGCAACACCAGCGCAAAAATAAATACTCGGATGGCATGATCCTTCATGTGTAACTCCTTGCATCATTGGCCGGGGCGCGTACCCCGGCCAGTTGTCCGAAACATCCTGCCATCGCGTGGTTCATCGAGGGCCTGATACTCCCTTAGACAGAATAGTACATGTCGAATTCCACCGGGTGCGTGGACATTCTGAAGCGCGTGACTTCTTCCATCTTCAGGGCAATGTATCCGTCGATAAGGTCATCACTGAAAACACCACCGGCTTTCAGGAAATCACGATCGGCATCGAGAGCATCCAGGGCCTGGTCGAGACTGTGGCACACGGTCGGGATGTTCTTCTCCTCCTCCGGAGGCAGATCATAGAGATCCTTGTCGAGCGGCCCACCCGGATCAATCTTGTTTATGATGCCGTCGAGGCCGGCCATCATCATCGCCGCAAAGGTGTAGTAGGCGTTCCCGGCCGGGTCACCAAAGCGAACTTCAATACGCCGCGCCTTGGGGCTCGCGACATGTGGAATGCGGCAGGACGCGGAGCGGTTGCGTGCCGAGTAAGCCAGCATGACCGGCGCCTCAAAGCCAGGCACCAGGCGCTTGTAGCTGTTGGTCGAGGCGTTCGCAAACGCGTTAATGGCGCGCGCGTGCTTGAATATTCCGCCGATGTAGTGCAATGCGGTCTTCGACAGCCCACCGTATTCTTCGCCGGCGAACAGGTTGTTGCCGCCCTTAACCAGTGACTGGTGCACGTGCATACCGGAGCCGTTGTCACCGACCAGCGGCTTGGGCATGAAAGTGGCGGTCTTGCCATAGCTGTGCGCGACGTTATGCACGCAATACTTCAGTACCTGCACTTCGTCGGCCTTGCGCACCAGTGTGTTGAAGGCTACGCCGATTTCACACTGGCCGGCGGTCGCGACTTCGTGGTGGTGCACCTCGACCTTGAGGCCCATTTCTTCCATCGCCAGGCACATCGCCGAACGGATGTCATGCAGCGAATCGACTGGCGGTACCGGGAAGTAACCGCCCTTGACGCC
>JABDJL010000053.1 GCA_013002505.1 Lysobacterales bacterium
ATTGTAGGCAGTGGAACCGGCAGCGGTCGACAGCAAAACCCCGTCGCAAACCAGCTCGCTGACCTTCTCCAGGCCATTGACGCTGATGCGGATATGCGCCGCCTGGTTGGTCTGGCGCAGCAGGGAAACCTCGTTGATGGCCAGCGCGGAGACCGTATTGCCCGCTTCGCTCTGGGCATTCATGCGCAGCGGCGTCAGGTCAACCTGGTTGGCTTCGGTGAGTCGTTCCCTGAGGTCATCTCCCGAATACCGGTTCATCAGGAAACCGACACTGCCCAGCTTCATGCCGTACACGGGCAAGTCCGCTTCGATAAAGCGGTGCAGTGTACGCAACATGAACCCGTCACCCCCCAGCGCAACGATCAGGTCCGCTTCTCCCAGCTCGCACTGGCCGTAGCGGTCGATCATGCCGCTCAGAGCCTGTTGCGCGCTGTCTGACAGGCTGGCAACGAAATGAATACAGTCCCCGGTCATGTTTCAGGCGTCGGTGGCGCTGATCAGGTGGCCCAGTGAGCGCACCGCCACGGACAGGGTCGCGTAGTCCATGTTTTCCAGGTTCCGCATGTCTTCGACCATCTCGATCACCCGCTCCACGTCCACCTCGTGCTGCTGCATCCAGTTGTCAACCGCCGATCCATTGGTTTTGCCTGATTGTGCATTCAGCACCCGCTCAACCAGGGCGCGCTGGTGCGTGTACAGCTCGTCGCGAAGATTGCCGCGTGCGTGGGCGTGCCACTGTCCCTGCACGGACAGTGCCTCGATATGACCGCGGAACCACTTCAGGCCCAGCGATTCACCGATACCGAAGTACACGTCGGCCACTTGCGCTACAGGCAGGTCTCGATCCGCAGCCGTCGCCACCACATCCAGCGATGGCGCCAGCATTGGCAGTAATGCCACCTGGCGGGCAAATTCCGCGGGAAAGCCGCTTTCGATGTAAGGCGCCTCTTTTTCCTCGATCTGCGCCTTCTCCGCCTCTGTCAGGCTGTTTTCGACAATTTTGCGCATCTCATCCATGCCGGGTTTCAGCCGCTTGAGCATCTCGTTGATATCGAGTTCATGCCCGGGATGGTTAGCCAGCCAACGGGTGACCTGGCGCAACAGGGTCCACATGGCGAGCAATGCCTGGGTCTGTTGCTGGGCGCTGGCCACGTTATCCAGGTCTTCAATCTGCTTCCAGTAATCACGCGCATCGAACAGTTCGCGGGCGATCGTGTAGGCGCGCGCCACCTCGGCCGGGGTCGCGCTGGTATCGTCACGCATTCGCATCACGAAAGACACGCCCATGCGGTTGACCAGGCTGTTGGTCACCTGGGTTGCGATAAGCTCCCGTTTCAGGCGATGCAACGGCATGAATGACTCGTAGCGTTCCTGCAACGGCGTCGGGAAATAGTTTTTCAGCTCGGATGCGAAGAATGGATCTTCCGGAATGTCAGAATCCAGTAACTGGCTGTAAAGCCTGATTTTGCTGTACGACAGCAGCACGGACAGTTCCGGGCGCGTCAGCCCCTGCCCGCGGCTGCGCCGGTCCAGCAACTCTTCGTCATCGGGCAGGTATTCCAACGCTCGGTCCAGTTGCCCTTCGGACTCGAGCACCGAGATAAAGTGCTGCTTGGCGCCCAGGCGCGGTCCCGACAGGCGCTCCATCATGGACAGGGCCTGGGTTTGCAGGTAGTTGCTGCGCAGTACCAGCCCGGCCACCTCGTCGGTCATGTCCGCCAGCAATGCGTTCCGGTCTTCCTGCTTGAGGTCACCGGCGCGCATGACCTGGTTCAGCAGGATCTTGATATTGACTTCATGATCGGAACAATCGACACCGGCCGAGTTGTCGACGAAATCGGTATTGATGCGCCCGCCCTGCTTGGCGAATTCGATACGCCCCAGCTGCGTCAGGCCGAGGTTACCATCCTCGCCCACCACCTTGCATTTGAGCTCATTGCCATTAACGCGCAAGGGGTTATTGGCCAGGTCGCCGACATCGGCGTTGCTTTCCGAGCTGGCCTTGACATAGGTGCCAATTCCGCCATTCCACAGCAAATCCACATCCGATTTGAGCAATTCCCTTATCAGTTCGTGGGGCGCGAGCTGTTGTTCGTCGATACCCAACCACTCGCGCACCTCGTCACTGACCGGGATGGTCTTGTCCTGCCGGGAGAAAATACCTCCGCCACGCGAGATCAGTTCATCGTTGTAATCGGTCCAACTCGAACGTGGTAGTTCGAACAGGCGCTGGCGTTCCTTGAGGGATGCCGCCTCGTCGGGATTCGGGTCGAGAAATATGTGCAGGTGATTGAACGCCGCCTTCAGCCTGATGTGTCCAGACAGGAGCATCCCGTTGCCGAACACGTCACCTGACATATCGCCGATGCCGACCACGGTAAACGGCTCTGACTGAATGTCTTTACCCAGTTCGCGGAAATGCCGTTTGACGCCTTCCCAGGCGCCGCGTGCCGTAATGCCCATGCCCTTGTGGTCGTAACCGACTGAACCGCCCGAGGCAAATGCATCGCCCAGCCAGAAACCGCGCTCCAGCGCGATACCGTTGGCCGTGTCGGAAAATGTCGCCGTCCCCTTGTCGGCCGCCACCACCAGGTATGGATCGTCCTCATCACGCCGGACGACCTGTGAGGGTGGAATGAGTTCATTTTCATCTAAATTATCAGTAATATCCAATAAACCATTGATATATAGCTTATAACAGTAGGTTACTTCGGCCATGATCGCCTCGCGATCACCACCTTCCGGAAGCTGTTGCACGACGAATCCACCTTTGGCGCCCACCGGCACAATCATCGTGTTCTTGACGTTCTGCGCCTTCATCAGGCCCAGCACCTCGGTGCGGAAATCCTCTTTACGATCCGACCAGCGCAGCCCACCGCGCGCAACCTTGCCCATGCGCAGATGGATACCCTCGACGCGGGGCGAGTAGATCCAGATTTCCCGAAACGGCTTGGGCTTCGGCAAGTTCGGCACGTCTTCCGACTTGAACTTGAAGCTCATGTATTCGTGAACCAGGCCTGCAGAGGAGGCCTGGTAAAAATTGGTGCGCAGCGTTGCCAACAGCATGCTGTAGAAGGAATGCAAGATGCGGTCTTCGTCGAGGCTGCTGACCGAGGCCAGGCCGCGCACGAACGCATTACGAATGGCCCGGACCTGCACGTCGCGGGACTTCGCGGGGCAGGCCGCGACGTCTTCGAGATATTCCTGCAGCACCTGGTCCTCGCGCTGCGATTCGCTGGCAAGCTGTTTGAAATCGCGCCTCAGCCCCTTGGAAGACTGCTCACACTTGAATTCGGAAAGGCCCTCGCGTTCCGGGTTGAACAGAGCATCAAATAACTCGACCAGCAAATAAGACAACAGGGGATGGCGCGAAAGGGTCCTGGACATGTATTCCAGTGAAAACGGGCTACCGGTCTGCAGCAGGTACTTGCAATAGGCACGCAGCATCTTGACCTGGCGCCAGTGCAGCCTACAGGCGAGGATCAGGCGGTTGAAACCGTCGGACACGGTAATCCTTCGCAGGATGTATTCGAATGCCTCCTGGAAAGTGTCGCGCACGAGGTCAAGGTTCAGGTCCCTGCCCTGCACGTACTGCATGTCGAAGTCCTGCACCCACACGTTGCCACCGTCTTCGAATTTCAGCTCATAAGGCCGCTCGCTGACGATATGCAGGCCCATGTTCTCGAGGATCGGCAGCACCTCGGACAGCGGGATCGGTTCTTCTGCCCTGAACAGCTTGAAACGGATAATGTCGGTGTCTTTTTTACGCGGCCGGTACAGGCTCATGTCCAGGCTGGTTTCGTCTTTCAGCCCGGCAATCCTTTCAACATCAAAGCTCGATACCCACGGCGAAACATCCTCAATGTAAGCAGCAGGGAAGGCCTTGCCTATACTGTCAGCCAGCTGCATGCCCCTGTCCTCACCGTGTTTCTGGATCAGGATCTCGTTCAGCTCGTCATGCCAGGAACGCACCGCCTCGACTATTTTTTGTTCCAGCAGCCTGACATCCGGCTGCGGCTCTTCGCCCGGCTTGGGTCGCACAATGATCTGCAGTCGCGCCAGCACGGAATCGGAAATCTGGACCACGTAATCGAGTTTTTCGCCCTTCAACGCGCGCTTCAGTATCTTTTGGATTTTCTCCCGGTTCTCGGTGTTATGACGTTCTCTTGGGATGTACACCAGGCATGAAAAAAAGC
Source organism: Lysobacterales bacterium (assembly GCA_013002505.1). Taxonomy (GTDB): domain Bacteria; phylum Pseudomonadota; class Gammaproteobacteria; order Xanthomonadales; family SZUA-36; genus JABDJL01. The sequence goes on from JABDJL010000053.1 coordinate 4,197, forward strand.
GCGCAAATCGTTCGCGGCGGATCAGCAGCCGAACGCGCTGGCGCTCCTGCAGGTTCAGCACGGCAGTGGAAATATTCTCCAGCTCATCGACCGTGGCCTGGAACAGGTCGTCTCGTGGCAGCGTTTCCAGTATGTGAATCAATGATTTTTGCGCGTGGCTGTTGTCACGCAAGCGCGAACGCTCAAGCACTTCCGCCATCTTGAGCCGGATCAACGGCGTGTCGCCGACCCTGCGGAAATAGGCGTTGGATGTAAACAGGCCGATAAAGCGCCGTTCGCCGACGGTTTGACCTTTCTCGTCAAATCTCAGGACCCCGATGTAGTCCATGTATCCGACCCGGTGCACGCTGCTGCGTGAACGCGTCTTGGTAATGATCAGGGGCTCTTCACGGTTGGTCCGGGCCTCGTCACTGAGGGTGCTCAATGGACGGCTGTGGATGGTCTTTTCCGTCTCGACCAGCAGCCCCAGCCCGGTGCCCTCGACCAGGTTGAGCGTTCGTTGCCCGTTATCTGTAACGACCTCGTAATCCCTGGAGCCGAGCAGGATGAAGTGGTCGTCCCTGAGCCAGTTCAGGAACTGCTGATATTCGGCCACCATTTCATTATCGACCACGTGGGCCCATTGCGGCAGTTTTTCGACCGCCTCTTCAAGCCGCGCCAACATGGGTTTCCAGTCGCGCACTGCGAGCCGCGCATTGTGCACGGCCTGGGCCAGCGAAGACTGGATTCGGGCCAGCACTTCTTCATCGTTCTGGCGGTCAATCTGCATGTGAATGATCGACTCGGCATCACCCTTGCCCTCGGCAGTCGAGTAAAAACCCTGCACCTGCCCCTGCTCGTCGCGCTCGACGTGGATTACCGGGTGCACCATCAGGTGAACACCAAGCCCCATCTCGGCCATCACGACATTGGCCGTATCGACCAGGAACGGCATGTCGTCATTGACCATTTCGATGATCGTATGGGGGCTTTCCCAACCGTCGTCGTCAAGCGTCGGGTTAAACACGCTGATCAGGGCTTCGCCGCGCGGGCGCTTGCGAATAAATTCCATTTGCTCGCTGACAATGGCGACCAGCGCTTCGGGCCTTTCCCTGCTCAGCTCTTCGAATGGAACACGGCGAAAAAATGCTTCCGCGTAGTATTTCGCCTGCTTGGCTTCCGCGCCGCTGGTATCTGCAGCGAGGATTTTTTTAACCTGTTCAAGCAGGTCTTTCTTGTCTTGTTCGGTATCGCTCGTCATGCGGACGCCCCTGATGCCGTTTACCTGAGACCAGTCTCCAGCCTGCTGATGACCATGCGTTGAATTTCGCTGGTGCCCTCGTATATTTCCGTAATCTTCGCGTCACGGAAATACCGCTCAACCGGCAATTCCTTACTGTAGCCCATGCCACCATGAATCTGCACGGCCTGGTGCGCGGTAAACATTGCCGTTTCGGAAGCATGAAGCTTGGCCATGCTGGCTTTGAGGGTGTACCGCTCACCGGTTTCGTGCGAGCGTTGCTTGGCCCAGGCTGCGCTAAGGGTGAGCAGCTCTGCCGCTTCCAGCCGCGAACGCATGTCTGCAATCTTGGCCTGGATCATCTGGAATTCGCCGATTGCGCGCCCGAATGCCTTGCGCTCCTGGGCGAATGATACGCTGGCCTGGTACGCTGCCCGCGCGATACCAATGGCTTGCGAGGCTATGCCGATGCGCCCTGCATCAAGCACACCCAGCGCAATCTTGAAGCCCTGCCCTTCATCACCGAGCCGGTTTTCGACCGGGCAGCGATAATCCTCGAATTCCACTTCGCAGGTTGCCGAGGCGCGGATGCCCAGCTTGGGTTCGGTCTTGCCGCGGTGGAATCCGGGATCGTCGGTATCAATGATGAACGCACTGATGCCCCTGGCGCCTGCGTCCGGGTCGGTCACCGCAAACAGCATGATGTACTTGGCCACCGGACCGGACGTGATCCAGGACTTCTTGCCGTTGATGATGTACTGGCTGCCGTCTTCCGACAGCACGGCCCTGGTGCGCATATTGGAAGCATCGGAGCCCGACTGGGGCTCGGTCAGTGCGTAGGCGCCGATCTTCTCGCCGCTGGCAATCGGCGTGACAAACTGGTGCTTTTGTTCCTCGGTGCCGTACTTCAGGATGCCGTTGCAATACAGCGTGTTGTTGACCGACATGATGGTGCCGTGCGCCGCGTCTGCCGCGCTGACTTCGATCAGGGCGAGCGTGTAACCGATCGAATCGAGACCGGCGCCACCATACGCTTCGGGCACCTCGATGCCCATCAGGCCCAACTCGCCCATTTGGCGAATGGTGTCGATGGGGAATTCGCCTGAGGCGTCGAATTCAGCGGCGATCGGAACGATCTCGGACTGTGCAAAGTCACGTGCAGCGTCGCGAATCATTCGTTGTTCTTCGGTCAGTGTGAAATCCATGGAATACCTTTATTTGTGGCCCGTGCGGGTAAAGTCCGGAAATGCCGGGAATTATAAAGGCCGGGGTCACGCCGCACTAGCGATTAGTCGAAACCTTTATATGCGGGCCGTAATGAGTAATACTCAAGTCTCAAGGGTGACGGTCAAGGATGGCCGACATGCCTCAATTAAGGAAGCAGAGGTAGCGAGAAAATGAGTTCTGTACATACCCTACGGCGCTGGAGGGGTCCTGCATTCGTCGCGGTGTACCTGTGGACTATAAGTGCCCTGGCGCAAACCCCGGAGCCGGTATTTCAAGTGCCGTCCGATCCTGAAGTTCCTGTAATCAGTTACAGCGAGACGCCCGAATTGCTGGGCAACCCCGACCGGACACCCCGGGTGCAGGTATTTGGCGATGGCCTGGTCTGGGTGCACTACCCGGTGTACATGAAAAAGGCTGGCGACTACCAGATGCAGCTAAGTCGAGATCAACTGCAAGACCTGCTGCGCGAGTTGGCGCCCTTAATTGATTTTGACAAACAGGCTGTCAGCCAGGTTAGGCATGCCGCCGCGCAGGCCCGGATAGCCCGCTCGGGCATGTTGTTCCACCGCTCCGATAGCCTGTTGGAAGCGATAGAACTCAACCTTGGATCCTACCAGGCTTCGGGGAGCGCGCCCGCCCGTGCCATTGAGCAGGAACTCTCCTGGACTGACATCAGGTTTGACGCACAGGACTTCCCCGAAATCAGTGAACTCCAGGACCTGGATCGTGCTCGCCAAAGTATTCGTGCCTTGCTGGACAGCGAAAATCTCGAGCAGATCAATACGCCCGGCAGCGAGGAGGGTAACCGATGAAAATTGCAGCGCCTCTGAGCCTCGTTGTATTCAGCCTGGTCTCATACCAGGCATTCGCCGGCGCGTACATTTTTGCAGGTGAAAGCAATGGCATAGACGTGATCACGCATCCTTCCGGCTATACGGGCACAGGCGGCCAGTTAAATCTTAACGTCTGCATCATACCGGGCACGATGCATGAAGTAGCCATGGAACAGTCGGTTCGCAACATCATCGAAGTTTATAAC
>JABDJL010000059.1 GCA_013002505.1 Lysobacterales bacterium
GGCCCGACTCGAGCATTACGTAGTTGGTGATGTCCACGACGATGCTGATACTGCGCACGCCGCAGCGGCGCAAGGCTTCGACCATCCAAAATGGCGTGGCGGCGGTCGCATCGACGCCCCGAATGACCCTGCCGGCGTAACGCGGGCAGCCTTGTGGGTCTTCAAGCTGTACCGGGAAAACATCTTTTATGGTCGCTGCAACAGGATCAACATCACGCGGGGTGTAAGGTGCATCACAAATTGCCGCCACGTCACGGGCAAGCCCCTTGATGCCGAGGCAATCGGCCCGGTTGGGGGTCAAGTCCAGGTCGATGGCATAGTCGTCCAGTCCCAGGTACTCACGAAAATCCTTGCCCAGCGGCGCATCCGCGGGAAGCTCCATTAATCCGCTGTGGTCGTCCGACAGCCCCAGTTCCCTGGCCGAGCAACACATGCCATGGGATTCAACGCCGCGCAGTTTCGCTTTCTTGATTTTGAAATCATCGCCCAGCACCGCGCCGACGCGGGCAAACGGCATCTTCATGCCTTCGCGGGCATTGGGGGCGCCACACACGACCTGCAGAGATTCACCGTCACCCGCATCAACCTGGCACAGTTTCAGCTTGTCGGCATCGGGGTGCGCTTCGCATTGGGTAATCTGCCCCACCACCACACCACTGAAAGGGGCAGCAACCGCTTCAAGGCCATCGACTTCGAGGCCGCCGGCGGTCAGCTTTTCCGCTAACTCCGGAGCGTCGATATCAATATCAACCCACTGCTTCAGCCATTGGTATGAAAATTTCATGACCCGCCCCTGCTCACCGGAACTGCCGCAAAAACTGCAAGTCGTTTTCGAAGAACTGGCGCAAGTCGGTCACGCCGTAGCGCAACATTGCAAGCCGCTCGACGCCCATGCCGAATGCATAACCGATATACCGCTCGCTATCCACGTCACAGGCTTTCAGGACATTGGGATGAACCATTCCGCAACCGAGGATTTCCAGCCAGCCGGGCTCGGATCCGTCGCCGCGGTCCCACGCGATGTCCACCTCGGCTGAGGGTTCCGTGAACGGAAAGTAAGACGGCCTGAATCGCATGCCCATCTCGGACTCGAAATAGGCATTGACGAATTCGCGAAGTATGCCTTTCAGGTCGGCCATGCTGACCTTCTCGCCAATCAGCAACCCTTCTACCTGGTGAAACATCGGTGTGTGGGTCTGATCGTAGTCACTGCGGTACACCTTGCCCGGCGCAATGATGCGAATCGGGGCGCCCCGTTTTTGCATTTCGCGTATCTGTACCGGGGAGGTGTGGGTACGCAGCAGGCGGCCGTCGCCAAAATAAAACGTGTCGTGCATGGCGCGCGCCGGATGGTGCGCAGGAAAATTAAGGGATTCGAAATTGTAGTAATCGTCTTCGACTTCGGGGCCGGTTGCAACATCGAAACCAAGATGCCCAAACAGGTCGATGATGCGCTGCATGGCCAGCGTCACCGGGTGCAGTCCGCCACGTTGGCCGCCACGGCCCGGCAGTGTCACATCGACTTGCTCCTCGGCCAGTTGCTGTTCGAGTAACTGCGCCTCGAGTCGCGCCCGGGCCACGGTAATCTGCTCGGACAACTCTTTCTTGGCAGCATTAACCGCTTGCCCGAACTCACGCCGCTGGTCAGGCTCGATTGAACCCAGCGTTTTCAAAAGCTCGGTAATGCGGCCTCTTCTGCCAAGGTAATGAACCCGTATCTCTTCCAGTCGCTGCGTGTTCTCGCAACTGGCCAGTTCCTCGCGGGCCTGCAATACGATATCGTCAACCTGTTCCACTCATCAAACCTCGAACGCGGGCCATATTCCGGCCCCGAAAAAAAGGGAAGAGCGCAGGCCCTTCCCTTGTTCAATCTCTGGATGCCCCACCGGGCACCCTGTCCCGCCACACCTCCGGGGTGCAGGCAGGCGATTAACCCAGGCTGGCCTTGGCTTTTTCAGCCAACGCACTGAATGCTTCGCGGTCATGCACGGCAATATCGGCCAGCACCTTGCGGTCGATCTCGATATTGGCCTTGTTCAGCCCGTTCATGAAACGGCTGTACGACAAGCCGCATTCCCGGGCTGCTGCATTGATGCGCACAATCCACAGGCGCCGGAATTGCCGCTTGCGCGTGCGCCGGTCGCGATAGGAATATTGGGCTGCCTTGGTAACGGCCTGCTTGGCAACGCGGAATACCTTGCGCCGCGCGCCGTAATAACCCTTGGCTTCTTTCAGTACTTTCTTGTGCCGGGCGCGTGCCTGGACACCTCTTTTAACTCTGGCCATTGTTCAATCCTCCCTTTACGAGTACGGCAGCAGTTTCTTGACAGACTTCTTATCCGCAGCACTGATCATGTCAGTGCGGCGCAGTCTGCGAATACGCTTCTGCTTCATCTTGGTCAGGATATGGCTCTTGAAAGCGTGGCCGCGCTTGAAACCGCCCGAGGCAGTTTTCTTGAAACGCTTGGCCGCGCCCCGATTGGTTTTCATCTTGGGCATGGTCTTTCTCCTGGGTCCTTTTCGGACCTTTTCATTACGCCCTGTTCAAGCGGCCGGCGTGTCCGGCACTTTGTAACGGCTCGACAGTGCTTCTAATGGGCCGCGGATTATACCCGCAGCGGCCACTCAATTCGATAGTTTGGGCCGATTTTTTTTATCAGGCCTTTTTGGGGCTGACCAGCATGACCATCTGGCGGCCTTCCATTTTTGGCCATTGTTCGACGACCACTTCCTCGGCCAATGAATCCCGGATGCGTTGCAACATGGCTGCGCCGAGTTCCTGGTGGGCCATTTCGCGGCCGCGAAAACGCAGCGTGACCTTGACCTTGTCACCCTCCTCGATGAAACGCCGGACGTTGCGCATCTTGACCTGGTAGTCGGCCTCCTCGGTACCCGGGCGGAATTTGACCTCCTTGACGTGGGTCACCTTCTGCTTCTTCTTCGCAGCCTGGGCTTTTTTCGCCTGTTCGAATCGGTATTTGCCGTAGTCCATCACGCGGCACACCGGTGGTTCACCGTTCGGCGCGATCTCCACGAGATCCAGCCCGTCCTGTTCGGCCAGCTCCAGCGCCTGTTCACGCTTCATGATGCCGGCTTGTTCGCCATCTTTTCCGATGACCCTGACTTCCGGCGCAATGATGTCCTCGTTACGCCTGGTCTCTTTTTTTGCTGCGATCTTAGTTTCTCCGTTCGTTAATCGGTGGTTCCGCGAGCCGCGACCCGTTCGGCAAGCAATGTCGATACTGCATCCAGCGTCATGCTGCCCAGGTCTTCACCCTCGCGGGTACGCACGGCAACAGTGCCCTCCTCAACCTCTCGGTCGCCTACTATCAGCAGAAAGGGGACGCGCTGCAGGGTGTGCTCGCGGATTTTAAAGCCGATCTTCTCGTTTCTCAAGTCCAAATCGAGCCGGAAGCCTTGATTTTCAAGGGATTCGGCAATTTCTTTGCATCTTTTGTCCTGGCGATCGGTAATATTCAGGACCACGGCCTGCACCGGGGCCAGCCAGACCGGCATCCTGCCGGCGTAGTTTTCAATCAGGATACCGATGAATCGCTCCAACGAACCCAGGATGGCGCGGTGCAGCATCACCGGTGTCTGGCGTGAGCTGTCCTCGGTAATATAGGTCGCACCCAGGCGTTCGGGCATATTGAAATCGAGTTGCAGCGTACCGCATTGCCAGACCCTGCCGATCGTATCTTTCAGCGAAAAATCGATCTTCGGACCGTAAAACGCGCCATCTCCGGGGTTCAGCTGGTAGCCGATGTCTGCGACTTTGAGCGCCTGTTCGAGCGCCTCTTCGGCCTGGTCCCACAATTCGTCGGCGCCGATGCGTTGTTCCGGGCGGGTTGACAGTTCGATGATGACATCTTCGAATCCAAAATCCCGGTACACGCTGAACAACAGGTCAATGAAGGCCGTGGCCTCGCCCTGGAGTTGCTCGGGCGTGCAGAAAATATGCGCGTCGTCCTGGGTAAAGGCGCGCACCCGCATCAGCCCGTGTAGCGCACCGGAAGCTTCGTTGCGGTGGCAGGAGCCGAATTCAGCAAGGCGCATCGGCAGATCGCGGTAGCTGTGAAGTCCCTGGTTGTACACCTGCACGTGGCAGGGACAATTCATCGGCTTGACTGCGTACTCGCGGTGTTCCGAGGCGGTGACAAACATGTGCTCCATGTACTTGTCGGCGTGCCCAGATTTCTGCCACAGGCTGATGTCGACAATTTCCGGGGTATTGATTTCCGCGTAGCCGGCCTTCCTGAGACGCTCGCGCATGTAGTTTTGAATTTCGGTATAGATGGTCCAGCCGTGCGCGTGCCAAAACACCATTCCGGGCGCCTCTTCCTGGAAATGAAACCAACCGAGTTGCTTTCCGAGCCGCCGATGGTCGCGCTTTTCGGCTTCCTCCAGCCGGTGCAGGTATGACTTGAGGTCTTTCTTGCTGGCCCAAGCCGTGCCGTAAATGCGTTGCAGCATTTCGTTCTTGCTGTCGCCGCGCCAATAGGCCCCGGCCAGCTTGGTCAGCTTGAAGTGTCCCAGGTGCGCCGTGTTCGGCACGTGCGGTCCGCGGCACAGGTCTATCCATTCGCCCTGCCCGTACAAGGAAATTTCTTCATCCCCGGGAATGTCCTCGATGATCCGGGCCTTGTACTCCTCGCCTTCCTGGCGGAAAAACTGGACGGCCTCGCCGCGTGACATCACCCGGCGCTTAACATCCAGCTTGTCATTGACCAGCCGCCTCATTTCGGCCGCGATGCGGTCCAGGTCTTCTGAATTGAAACCTTCCGGGTAGGCAAAGTCGTAGTAAAAACCATCCTCTATGACCGGTCCAATCGTCACCTGGGCATCGGGAAACAGGCGCTTGACAGCATGGGCCAGCAAGTGCGCGGTTGAATGCCGGATGATCTCCAGGCCTTCATCGTCGCGGGCCGTGATGATGCGTAGCTGTGCATCGGAGTCAATTTCATACGACGCATCGACCAGGCGGCCATTGACGTCGCCGGCCAACGTGGCCTTGGCCAGGCCCGGGCCGATATCGGCCGCCACGTCCATCACGCTGACGGTCGTATCGAACTGTCTTTCACTGCCATCTGGAAGGGTAATAACCGGCATTTGTACTCACTCAATAAAAAAGGGCGCACAGCGCCCTTCAGGATACGCTATGCGGGAACTCGTGTTCAGGTAAAAGTTCGCATCTGTTTCATGGCTGGCATTGTACGGGGGTTCGGGCCCGGATTAAACCCCGGCGCTCCACATCATCAATGACCTGCCTGCCCCATTAAGGGAATTCAAAAGACGACAGTGATAGCATTCAGTTTTTCAACCACCCAAACTCACGAACAACATGGCTATACTGTTTGTAACCGGCGTCAACGATCAGGGCCTGCTAAAGGTCTACCAGGACGAGAACCTGCAGATGCAGTTTGAAATTGACGGCAGCTGCAACGTGATCAACAAGATCGACCTGGGTCGCATCCCCAAGATGCCGGTGCTGATT
>JABDJL010000086.1 GCA_013002505.1 Lysobacterales bacterium
GGCTGAGCATTTCCAGCAAAAGGCTGGTTTCGCGAAACGCCCGCACGTGCAGCACATAACTCGGTTGCTGGAGAATCCTGGGCATCAGTCGTAGCCAAATTTTTCCAGCAACCGCTCGCTGCGCGACCAGTCCTTGCTGACCTTGACATGGGTTTGCAGGAACACCTTGCTGTCGAACAACGCTTCCATCGACTGTCGCGCCCTTCTTCCGACCTGCTTCAGTACCTGCCCGCCTTTGCCGATCGTAATCTGCTTTTGGCTGTCACGCTCGACCCAGATGATCGCCGCCACCCGCACCAGGCCGTCCTCACGTTTGAATTGCTCGATTTCCACCGTCAATGCATACGGCAGTTCCTGGTGCAGACGCTCGGTCAGCGCCTCGCGGATCATCTCGGCGGCCAAAAAGCGCTCGCTGCGGTCGGTAATCTGGTCTTCGTCGTAAAACGGCATGGAAAACGGAAGCTGCGCAATCACCTTTTCCTCGAGATCGTCCACCCCGTCACCGTGGCTGGCCGATATCATCAAGACCTCGGTGAACTGATCCTGCGGTACGTCCTCGGCCACGAATTTCAATAATTCGGTGCGATCAGGAACGGTGTCTATCTTGTTGATGACCAGGAACACCGGGATATCAAGCTTTTCCAGCATTTCGGCGATTTTGTGGTCCTGGCGGGTCATGCGCCCGGCCTCGACCAGGAACAGCACCAGTTCCACGTCACGGAACGCCGCACGCGCCACGCGGTTCATGTAGCGGTTCAACGCACGGCCCGCCGAGGCGTGAATGCCGGGCGTATCGAGGTATACCACCTGCCCTTCATCGGTGGTCTTGATGCCGGTGATGCGGTGGCGGGTGGTCTGGGGCTTGGCCGTAACGATACTCAGTTTCTGGCCGAGGATATGGTTCAGCAGTGTTGACTTGCCGACGTTGGGACGGCCAATCAGCGCCACGTACCCGAATCGGCCCTGTGGATCTCCGGGGGTGATGGGCTGGTTCATTGCGCTGCGGTTCGCAATGTTTCGAGCATCTGGCTGGCCGCAGCCTGCTCCGCCTTCCTGCGGCTGCTGCCGCTGGCAAAGGCCTGTTCCCGGCTGCCCGCCAGGGTCACACTGACGGTAAACAACTTGGCATGTTCTGCACCTTCTTCCTTTTCAAGCTGGTAGATCGGCAGCGGCCTGCCGCGGGCCTGCATCCACTCCTGCAACCGTGTCTTGGGGTCCTTGAGTTCCTCGGCATCGGGCAGGTTGTCGATGACGTCATCACAGGCCTGGCGAACCACCCTTTCGCACTCCCGGAAACCGCCATCGAGATAAATGGCGCCGAACAGGGCTTCGAGGGTGTCGGCGAGTATCGAGTTCTTCTTGAAGCCGCCTGTTTTGAGCTCCCCTTCACCCATGATCAGGTGATCACTGAGGCGCAGCTTGTTGGCCAGCCTGGCCAGCGTATCGCCGCGCACGACGCGCGAGCGCAGCCGGCTGAGGTCGCCCTCGCTGACATCGGGGTGAAGGTGGAAAAGGCGGTCTGCGACCACCAGGCTCAGTATCGCGTCCCCCAGGAATTCCAGGCGCTCGTTATTGTGACTGCCGAAACTGCGGTGTGTCAGGGCCTTCTCGAGCAAGCCGGGATCCTTGAAAACATAATCAATGCCCGGGATGCGGTTCAGCATCTGAAATTCCAGCGGCGGGTCTGATCAGTTCGCGAGGCGCACCATCCTGTCAAACGAAGCGACCACGTCGAGGTTGCCGATCAACGGCTTGCGGACTTCGTAAGTGACTCGCAACTGAACGCCCCCGCGCCGCAGTATCTTGATGTGTTCTTCCTTGATCTGGCCTGACGTGTAACTGAGATAGAGGCGATCGAGCATTTTACGGCGCAAATCGAATGGCGTGTACTGCGCTGAACCCCGTTCCGATGCAATGCCGTTCATGGCGCTAACCACCGAGTAATACTCCAGGTAAATCGGCGTGATCCTGATGCCGATAAACACCGTGAATACGATCAGAGAGAGCACGATCAAAAAACCGACAATGCTGAGTCCTTTTTGCTTTCGGATTTTCATGGGTATGTCCCGTCTTGAATGGTGAGACCATTCTAGCGCGGAATGCAGTGCTTAATGAATACCGTCGCCAACCCTCGACCAATCGGCACAGCCCTTGTTGAAATCAAAGTTGAGCCAGATACCTACCGCGCGGCCGACCAGGTTTTCTTCCGGTACAAAGCCCCACTCGCGGCTGTCATTGCTGCGGTCGCGGTTGTCGCCCATCATGAAGTAATGACCTTCCGGGACTGTCCACTGGCCATTGCGGCCAAGCGTGTCCTGGTGCAGCAACATGTTATGCCCACCCGAGCCGATGTCTTCAAAATACAGCCGGGCGTCGTTGCGGGGTGTCGTACACTTGAGGTTACTGCTGTTGAACTGCCCGGCATCGCGCAATTCAACCTGCTCCCCGTTGACGAACAGGCGCTTGTCCCGGTAAGTAATCGTATCGCCGGGCAGGCCAACCACCCGCTTGATGAAATTGATGCCCGGATCCACCGGGTAGCGAAACACGGCAACGTCGCCCCGCTCTGGTTCACCCAGTTCCAGGAATTTGCGGTTCAGCACCGGCACACGCAAACCGTAGGCGTACTTGTTGACAACGATGAAGTCCCCGATCAACAGGGTCGGAATCATCGACCCAGACGGAATCTTGAACGGTTCAAACAGGAACGAGCGAAATACCAAGACCAGCAACAGGACCGGAAACAGCGACCGGGAATATTCCACCGCCAGCGGTTCACGCGCCGGTTCGGGACCCGTCTGCACCGCCTTGTCCATGCGGCGCTGGCGAAACAGCAGGGTGTCCAGCAGCCAGATCACTCCGCTCAAGGCGGTAAGCAATACCAGTACAAATGCAAAATCAAAGTTCATGGGGATTAATCCTGGGCCAACACCGGGCTAGTTCTTGTCCTGTTGCAGCACGGCCAGGAACGCTTCCTGTGGAATCTCGACCTTGCCAACCTGTTTCATACGTTTCTTGCCTGCTTTTTGCTTTTCCAGCAACTTGCGCTTGCGGGTGACATCACCACCGTAGCATTTGGCGGTCACGTTCTTGCGCAGCGCCTTGACGGTGGTACGCGCTATGACCTGCGACCCTATGGCCGACTGGATTGCGACGTCAAACATTTGCCGCGGAATCAACTCTTTCATCTTGACCGCCAGGTCCCGGCCCCGCCTCTGGGCGACGTCACGATGAACGATCAGCGACAATGCATCAACCCGTTCGCCGTTAATCAATACATCGACACGCACAAAGGGCCCTGGTTCAAATCGCTTGAAGTGATAATCAAACGATGCATAGCCCCGGCTGACCGATTTCAGACGGTCAAAAAAATCGAGCACCACCTCGGACAAGGGTAATTCGTAGTTAATCGATACCTGCCCGCCCAGGTAGCGCAAGCCTTTCTGGCTGCCGCGCTTTTCCTCGCACAGGCCAATGACCGGACCCACGTAGTCCTGCGGAACCAGGATATTGGCATCAATCATCGGTTCGCGGATTTCCGCAATCGTGTTGGCCGGCGGAAGCTTGGCAGGATTTTCGAGGCTGATGATCTCGCCCCCGGCCATTTCGACCTCGTAAATAACGGTTGGCGCGGTGGTGACCAGTTCGACGCCGTATTCACGCTCCAGTCGTTCCTGGACGATGTCCATGTGCAACAGCCCGAGAAATCCGCAACGGAACCCGAAACCCAGCGCCTCGGAAGTCTCCGGTTCGAATTGCAGGGCGGCATCGTTGAGTTGCAATTTGTCGAGTGCTTCGCGCAGGTCCGGGTAGTCTTCCGCTTCGGTCGGGAACAGCCCGGCAAACACGCGCGGCTTCATGGTCTCGAACCCCGGAAGCGCCGACTCCGCCGGATTACCCGCCAGCGTGATGGTGTCGCCGACCGGTGCCCCATGCACTTCCTTGATGCCGGCCACCAGGAAGCCAACCTCGCCGGCCTGCAGGGATTCGCGGGTTTCGCGCTTGGGCGTGAATACGCCAACTTGCTCTACCTGGTGTTGGTTGCCGCTGGCCATCAGGCGGATCTTTTCGCGCCGGTTGACCTTGCCGTCAATCACCCGCACCAGTGAAACCACGCCCAGGTAGTTATCGAACCACGAGTCAATAATCAGGGCCTTCAGTGGTGCTTCCGGGTCGCCGGCAGGGGCAGGAATGCCGCGAACCAGGTATTCGAGTACGTCCTCGACGCCCTGCCCGGTCTTGGCGCTGACCTCTAGCGCGCCACTGGCGTCGATGCCGATAATGTCTTCGATTTCCTGCTTGACGCGCTCCGGTTCGGCCGACGGCAGGTCTATCTTGTTCAGGACCGGCAGGACCTCCAACCCCAGTTCAACCGCCGTGTAGCAATTCGCCACGCTCTGGGCCTCGACACCCTGCGCGGCGTCAACGACCAGTAATGCGCCTTCACAGGCCGCCAGCGAGCGGGACACCTCGTAGGAAAAATCAACATGGCCAGGCGTATCGATGAAGTTCAGGCGGTATTCCTTGCCATCTCGTGCCTTGTACTTCAGCGTGACGCTTTGCGCCTTGATGGTAATGCCGCGCTCGCGTTCGAGTTCCATGCTGTCCAGCACCTGGTCCGACATTTCCCGGTCCGTCAGGCCGCCGCAAATCTGAATAAATCGATCGGCCAGCGTCGACTTGCCATGATCCACATGGGCAATGATGGAAAAATTTCGGGTGTCAGCCTGTTGCATCCGGAACCTGCAGATTGAAAACAGGCCACCCGCCCGAAAGCGGATGGCCCTTGGTCAATCAACAATTATATCGCGTCTGTATTCGGTGATGTTCGCGAATCGACCGCGAAACAGTCCTACTCTTCTTCCGAGGCCTTCGGGCGGTAAGCGATAAAGCTTGATGCACCGTTACGCCAGATACGCAGCGCCACCGAGCGTTCCTCCTCGAGATCCTCGACCAGTTCTTCGAACTCGCCGGTATTGCCGACATCACGATTATTGATCGCCAGGATCACGTCGCCCGGGCGTAAACCGGCACGCCAGGCCGAATCGCTTTCGACATCCGTGATCACCACGCCGCCGGTCGGATCGCCGAGTTCACCACGCCGTGCAGGCGAAATATCGTCCACGGCCAGACCCAGGGGGTTACTGCTGCTGCTGCCACCGCCGCTGCTGGCCAATGTTTCACCATCCTCGCCGGGCAAAGCATCCAGAACCACGTCGAAGCTGCGCTCTACGCCGTTGCGTGTCACGGTCACCGTGGCCTCGCTACCGGGAGGATTCGCACCGACCAGCGGAGGCAGGTCGTTCCAGGTTTCAATGGGCTCACCGTTGAAGTCCAGGATGATGTCACCCGGCTCGATGCCGGCCCGGTCCGCGGCGCCGCCACGGGTGGTGTTGTTGACCAGCGCACCGACGGGGCGGTCAAGATCGAAGGCCTCGGCAATTTCACGGGTGACGACACCAACTTCGACGCCGAGCAGCCCGCGCTGCACGCGGCCGGTGTCGCGCAGCTGCTGCACGGTGCTGGCAGCCACCTCGATGGGGATCGAAAACGACAGGCCAATGTAGCCGCCGTTGGAACTCAAGATCCACGAATTGATGCCCACGACTTCGCCTTTCATGTTCAGCAACGGCCCACCGGAATTACCCTGGTTGATGGCCACGTCGGTCTGGATAAACGGCACGTATTGCTGCGATCCGTTGCTGCGGCCCTTGGCCGAGACAATACCCGAGGTAATACTTTGTTCGAAATTAAACGGTGAGCCGATGGCGGCTACCCATTCCCCGGGCCGGAGCTCTTCGGCGCTGCCGAATTTGAGAGCCGGCAGGTTTAGCGCATCAATTTTGAGCAAAGCTATATCGCTCAGTTCATCAGAACCGACCAGCTCCGCCTCGAATTCACGGCGATCCGCGAGTCGCACGATGATCTGGTCCGCGTCGTCGATGACGTGATGATTGGTAATGATGTACCCGCTTGAGTCGTATATGAATCCCGAGCCGGCACCACTACGATCGGGCCTGCCGAAGCGCGGATCGTTGGGTGTATCGAAAAAGCGCCGGAAAAATTCCGGAATTTCTTCCTGCGCGTCATTCTCGGCACCGCCGCGACCAGGCCTTGAAATACTGCCGAACTGGGTCACGCGTATGTTGACCACCGCCGGACCCGCGGTCTCCATCAATTCGGTGAAGTCCGGTAATCCGCTGACCTGGGCCTGGATCGGTGATGCTGCTGTCGCGAGCACCAGGATCATGAGTATCGAAAATGTCTTTCTCACTATTTCACCTCGTTAACTGCTTGATCGCCGGACCGGCCGCAAACGGCCCCGGGTCGGCTCGAATCAATGATCTGTATTTGTTTAGAACCTAGTTCAGGTAGTAGGGTTCGATTGCGAATTTTCAATAGCGGGACTGCGACCAACAGGGCGCCCGCCAGGACCAGCAGATCGGCGCGCGCGCCATCCAGCCCTATTTTTGCCGATATCGCCACGGCCACCGCAGCGCCTGCCAGGCCAGCGACAAGAGGTATGCCGTACAGTGTCATCACCAGTTTCAAAAACAAGGACTCCGGCAGGCCGATCATGACCGTCTGGCCCGGCGCCCTGTTCAAGCTTGATTCCAGCCTGATCGTCACGGGCTTTTGATTGAGCAA
This sequence comes from Lysobacterales bacterium, assembly GCA_013002505.1. GTDB lineage: Bacteria > Pseudomonadota > Gammaproteobacteria > Xanthomonadales > SZUA-36 > JABDJL01. The sequence continues at coordinate 6,649 of JABDJL010000086.1, forward strand.
TTTGCCAAACAGGCCAGCGCCGCAGCCCTGGCCGGCATCGCAGGCGGGACAACCGCTGCGGGCGCCGATTTCAACTTGCAGCGCCGCGCCGTCCTGTGAGATCACCCTGGCCTGTTGTTCAATCAATGTATTGGGCCGCTTCGAGGGCGACAGATCAGTCTGCGGCGAAAGATGGCGCCACGGCGTCACCGATGGTGCGCACGGTCAGGGACGGTACTTCGCCGATGACGGTCACGTGTTTTTGCCCGATATGCCTGCTGAAAGCGTTGGCGGTACCCAGTTGACTGCTGCCGTGATCGCCTGGGCGTGACTCGGCAGACTCGTCCTCTATGTACACCGAAACCGATGCCAGGCCGTCACTGTAGACCAGGTGCTCGAACACGCTGTCACCGTTCTTTTCCACCAGGTTATGCGCCGTCAACCTGAATCCTGCCGGCAGATGTTTCGGTTCCCAGCGTGGGGCCGAACGCACCAGTAAACGTTGCGGCATCGGAGAGTCCAGCCTTACGAACTCCTCGGACGGCGTGTCGGAAACCAATTCTGCCCGGTTGATGTCACTACCCAGGCTGAGGCTGGTGAACATCAGCTTGGCCAGCGCGTTTCGCTGTGCGTCGTAGAGCACCCATTTCAGCAACAGGCCGCTGTTTTCCTCCAGCCATAACTCGTATCCGTAGCGATATTCATCCTGCGGGAGAATGGCCACGCGCCGGGCCGGGTAGCCCGCCATGCGCCCGCGGCCCCCGGTTTCGAAAGCATAGGGACTGCCTGGCCTGTCGAGCTCGACAAAGGGAATCTGCGGATAAATGGGGCCTGCTGTAAAAAGATCCTCGACAATCGCCTTGTCTTCGCCAAGCACGCAACGAACACCGGTGTCGTCGCGCAGGATTTCCCGGTGAGGGCCGTCCACCGAATAAAGCCTTTCACGCACCACGTTGTCGTCAACCACGTGCGTGATGCGCATGGTTTCCATGGTCTCGCCCTTCATGTATACGAAGGTGCCCTGGTAACTCATGTTGCTCATGGCCGAAGCCATGCGCTCAAGCCACTGGCTGGCCTCGCTGCCTGGAGCGGCCAGCGCGACCGCACTGATCGTCAGCAAAAACAGGGTCTGGGCGAGCTGTATTGCGCCACGTTTCATTGGGCGTCTGGTGTTTCCTGCGCCGCGTTCTCTGCCGTCTCTTCGGCATCGTCCTGCTGTGATGCGTTTTCACCTACCGCGATGATCGGCACAAATGACACGAAGCCTCGCGATGCAGAGCCGGACAACTGGTTGTGGCGCATCAGGTATGAATTGAGCCGTGCGTCCCTGCTTCGATCCGCCGGATTGAAGCTGGCCGCCTCGGTGGCCGGCATCGCTGAGATGGCGCTGGACGAATTGAAAGGTTGCGCCGCCACTGCCTGGGTGGGCGGACTGCTATTCAAGCCCTGTTCCGGTCCAACGGCCACCACCGCCATCAAGGCCACCGAAGCTGCAATCGCCAGGCCCGCCACGGGCCTGAGCCAGCGGCGCGCGGGTTCAATTGATTGCCCCGAGGCTTCTGCGTCGAGTGCATGCTTCATGCGCGCGGACAGCGCCACGACCGGCATGCCGGCCCCCGGCTGGCGCAAACAATCCCGTATCAGGTGGTAGCGTTCCCAGGTTTGCCCCAGTTCGCCGTCGCTGCTGAGCCGGCGGGTCAGGAACAAGCCGGTGTCGCGCGTCAGTTCACCGTCCATCAAGCTGGACAAGTGCTCTAGTGTCTCTTTACTCATGCCAAATAACCTGTGCCGTTAAATCGTATTTTTAGATGTCCCATCGTGCGGGTCTTATGCCCCGGTTCCTATTGACCATCAACCAGGGGTTTTAGTTTCTCATCGATCGCTTCCCGTGCCCTGAAAATTCTCGACCGCACCGTACCAATCGGGCATTCCATGGTCGTGGCAATCTCTTCGTAGCTCATCCCTTCGATTTCGCGCAGGATGATCGCGGTGCGCAAATCGTCGGGTAAAGTCGCAATGGTGTCGTATACCGTCTTCTCGATTTCCTCGCGCATCAGCTCATTTTCGGGCGTGCTGCGCTCTTTGAGCCGGCTATCCATGTCATATTGCTCGGCATCGACGGCGTCAATGTCACTGGCCGGCGGGCGCCGGTTACGCGCCACCAGCCAGTTCTTGGCGGTGTTGATCGCAATGCGGTAAAGCCACGTGTAAAACGCGCTGTCACCCCGAAACTTGCCGATCGCGCGGTAAGCCTTGATAAACGCTTCCTGCGCCACGTCGAGCGCTTCCGTCGGGTCGGCGACATAACGTCCGATAAGACTGACAATGCGGTGCTGATACTTGTGAATGAGCAGGTCAAAGGCGGCCTTGTCGCCCTTTTGAACCCGCTCCACGAGCAGTTGATCGACCTGCCTTTCACCGACGCGCTTGCCGGAATCGGAGGAGTTGCGATCACTGCTTGCAGGGGAAGAATCTGTCATACCCGCCTTCATGACTGCTGCCTGGTTCATGTTGCCGTCGGCCTCAAGAGCCGGGCAACGCCTGCGTTGAGCATAACATGGTCATGAGGGCTCCCTGGGTGCCAAGTGGCACGAATCTGCTGACTTGCTGTTGTGACCCCGAGCGGAGCGCCGAGTTCAACAAGACGCCACCTGAAAATACATCTGCTTGACCCGTCCATCAAAGTGGGTGCTGTGCGATAATGTGTCGTTTCATTCAGCGCAATTTACGGAAACCCGATCAATCATGGAAATTCTCAAGCAACTGGGCCTGGAATCAAACAATCCGGGCGCATACTTCGGCCACGGCCAGTGGTCTCAAACCACCGACGCGGGCCAGATCAACGCCACCAACCCCGCCACCGGCGAAACCATTGCGAGCGTCAATGGCGCGTCGGCAGCAGACTACGAGCGGATTGTCGAAACCGCGCACAAAGTGTTCGCTGAATGGCGCACTGTTCCGGCGCCACGCCGCGGCGAAGCGGTCCGCCTGTGCACCGATGCCTTGCGCCGCAACAAGGATGCCCTGGGCAGCCTCGTCAGCCTCGAAATGGGCAAGATCAAGGCCGAAGGCGACGGCGAGGTGCAGGAAATGATCGATATCGGCGATTTCGCCGTCGGCCAGTCACGCATGCTGTATGGCAAGACCATGCACTCGGAACGCCCGCAGCACCGCATGTACGAGC
>JABDJL010000111.1 GCA_013002505.1 Lysobacterales bacterium
TACCTGCGCAGGTACCTCAGGCTGCTGTCATCCATCCTGGCAAATCACGACGCCGACAGTTACCTGGTTTCCTCCGAGGTGCTTGAATTCTTCAGCGCGATACAGAACGTGCTCCGGGACAACCGGCCAATTGAAGACACCGACTGCTCACCGGCGCAGCGTAAAACGGTAATGGACGGCCTCGGCACCGCCAGCGAGGCGTATCGCAGGCATGCCTACGCGGGGCTTTCCGGCAGGAAATGCGGGCTGGAGACAGCCGGGATTCAACAATTCATTGAGCTCGCACTGGCGCATATTGACCACAGCATTGCCTGCAATCGCAGGTCCGACGGCCTGTTTCACTCGTATAACCTGATCCATTTCAAGCACGACGGATACGAACTCGAGACACTGTACGAAATGCTCGAAGGACAGGTGGCGGTTTTGAGCTCCGGATTCCTGGACCCCGGCGAATCCCTCGATCTGCTCGAAAGACTGAGGACAAGCAGCATATACCGGGCAGACCAGAACAGCTACATGCTCTACCCGGACCGTGAACAGGCGCGCTTTCTTGAAAAGAACGTCATTCCGGCATCGTTGCTGGAGAACAACCAGTGGCTGGTGGATGAACTGGAATCCGGCCGCACGGAGTTTATCGAGCAGGACAAAGAAGGGGCCGTGCATTTCAACCCCGACTTCCGCAATGCCGAGCAACTCGAAGCCGCCCTGCAACGCCGTCCCGGGATTTCCGCTGGGGATGCTGCGGCGATATGCGACGTTTACGAATCCGTATTCAGGCACCGCAGGTTCACCGGCCGCTCCGGCTCCATGTTCAAGTACGAGGGCCTGGGCAGCATCTACTGGCACATGGTCTCGAAACTGTTGCTGGCCACGGCCGAGGTCATAGAAAGCACCGAGGCTGACGTATCGGAGCGCACCGGCCTGCTCGCCAGGTTCGATGACATCAAGGAGGGCCTGGGTGTACACAAGTCACCAGCCGAATACGGCGCGTTTCCGATCGATCCATACTCGCACACGCCGGGATTCATTGGGGTTCAGCAGCCGGGCATGACCGGGCAGGTCAAGGAGGACGTGATCACGCGGTTTACCGAGTTGGGTGTTCGCGTGAAAGACGGTGGTGTCGAATTCGAACCCGGTATGCTCAGGCGCAGCGAATTTCACGCCCAACCGCACACCTGGATCTATTCGACCGGTGAACCCCAGCAGCGCAAACAAGAACTGCCTGCGGGTTCGCTGGCGTTCAGCGTTTGCGGTGTACCGATCATTTACCGGCTAGCAGAATCCTGCAGCATTCAGGTGCAAACCGCCGACGGCAGCGAGCACGATATTGCCGGCAAGCGGCTCGGCAAGTCATGGAGCCAATCGCTGTTTCGACGCAACGGAGATGTCCGGACAATCATCGTGGACATCCCGCAGGGCGAATTGCGCTAGCCTGGCGCCCGGTTTATTAAGCCGGGGCGGCTTGCGCGTCTTCCTCGGCGCGCCCGTGCAGCGCTTTCAGTTCCCTTTCGATTTCCTTGACCTTCGAATCCCTCAAGGGATAGAAGTAGATCGCAATGACACCTGCGATGGCCAGCGCGGAGGGAAACACGCTGAACATCAGCCGGATACCGTTGATCGACATATCGCTTTGGGCCTGGTTGGCGACGAACCCGAACAGGGAGAGAATGAACCCGGACAGCCCGGCGCCCACAGCCAGGCCCAGTTTCTGGGCGAACTGAAGCGCCGAAAAGACCAGCCCGGTGGTGCGGCGACCGGACTTCCATTCACCGTAATCGGCGGTGTCGGCATACATGGCCCACACCAGCGCGGGTGTTGGCCCGACGATGAAGGTTCCGAGACAGTTCACGATGACCATGAGCCAGTACTGGTCCGGTGGGATCACGTAAAAGATCGCCACGCTCACCGCGTTGAGGAAGGACAAAGTCATCAATAACATGCGCTTGTCAAAGCGTTCGGCCAGCCACTTGGTGCAAGCGATACCGGCGACCATGGTGAACAATCCCAGGGACATGAAAACGGCGGTCTTGTCGAAAATCAGGAAGATGGCTGAGCCATCGTCTCCAACGTAGTACTTGAAGTAATACATGATCGCGCCATTACGCACCGCCACGTTCATAAGCGTGAAAATCGCAGCTAAAAACAGGGCCAGCCAGGGACCGTTACCCATCATGGCCTTGAAATCCAGCTTGAGACTGGATTTCTCCTGCTTGGGCTGGACCCGCTCCCTGGTGGTTGCGAAAGTGACCCAGAACAGGGCAATGGAGATGACAGCGAAGATCGCCATGGTGAGCTTGAATCCCAACGCTTCGTTACCGCCACCCAGGATGGTTTTCAGCGGCGTGACAAACGTCCCCACCAGCCAGGCCGCACTGAACGCACAGATAAAACGGAAGCTCGAAACGCTGGTACGTTCCAGCGAATTTGGGGATATCACGCCCATCAAAGCCGAATAAGGCACGTTGATGACCGTGTAGGCGAGCATCATCATCGTGTAGGTGACATAGGCATACACCAGTTTGCCGGCGTCGCTTAAATCCGGCCCTGCAAACATGGCATAGCCGAGGACGCCGTAAGGAATGGCGCCCCACAACAGGTAAGGCCGGAACTTGCCCCAGCGCGTATTGGTGCGGTCCGCCACGATCCCCATCAGCGGGTCACTGACCGCATCCACCACCTTGGTGACCATGAACATCAAGCCGACTGCCGCAGGGGCGAGGCCGAACACGTCGGTGTAGTAGTAGAGCAGGAAGATATTGAATACCTGGAAAAAGAAATTCGAGGCCGTGTCGCCCAGGCCATAGCCGAGTTTTTCCGTGAAGCTGAGCCTCTCGGACGAATCAACGGCGGGTTTCATTGAGCTTTCGGAATTCATAGGTTTGATCCGGTTGCGCTTTTTTGGTTTTTTCGAAACGGCACAGGTGCCGCCTTGTCGCCGGTCATTTGGCGGGTCGCAGCAAACTTTACCATGAATGCACACCGGGCCGGGGTGGGCCGCGGAACTCCTCCCGACGCGCCTATATGCCGGCCAGATCATGCGTTGCACACCCGGCAGACCCACGCCCTCGATCCGTTGCAAAACGGACTCCGACCGGGGCAGCAGCAGGCCTGCCGAAACGCTGGTTTGTAATTTTGATAGCATCACGCGCTGAAGCCGCCAGCCTGGATATATGTGAATCGTGAAATTTTATGCTCAACACCTGGTTTCCTTGCTGCTCCCGTTGCTTGTCGCATGCGGTGGCGGAGATGCAGAACAAGCCACGGCGCCCACCTGGCAAGTGGATTTTTTCGACGACTTCGAGTTTTTCGATGTAAACAACTGGCAGGACCAGATCCTGTGGGTCAACAATGAAGACCAGTGTTATGTGCGGGACGGTGAACTCAACACCCGCGAGGTCAGCGACGGAACGCTCAAGCTCAGGGTGATCAACCTCGGCGAGCCACGCCCATGCGACAACGTCAACAAAGCCGGCGAACAGCACCCGGACACGCCCTATGTAGCCGGTCGAATCGCATCGAAAAACCTCCGGGAATTTACCCGTGGCCGCTGGACGGCCCGGCTGCGTGTTCACAACCCGGGCCAGGACGGCATGTTCCCGGCCTGGTGGCTGCTCGGTTATCGCAACAACGAGCCCCCGGTCCAGGAACAAGACGAAAACGTGTGCTGGCCGATGCCGGGCTCCGGGGAAATCGACATCTTTGAGCACCACAGCCACGGTGGCCCGCAGAACTATGCCGCGCGAATCATCGATCACCAGGGCAATTGCGACGGCGGTGACTGGGAAAGCGGCCAGGTAGTGCTGAAGGCCGATCTCGATCAATACCACGAATATTCAGTGGAATGGCAGGATCAGGACCTGGTATTTGCGCGCGACGGGGCGGAAGTCTTCCGGCTGGCTGGCCGCGCCAACGACTTCGCCGAACCGATGTTCGCCATCCTTAATTTCGCAAAATTCAATGACGCACCCATGGAAGGCGACTGGGTAATGGAAGTTGACTGGGTGCGGCACGAATCATACAAATAAGCGATCCGCCCGGCGATGCCTTCGTCGCACAGGAATTACCGCTGCGTATCGCGGGCAGCCACTGATCAGATCCAGAAAGAGAAGTAACTGTAAATCGCCGCGATCAGTGACAGGATGACTCCGGTCGCGATCACATCCGTCTTGTTCCAGGAAGCCCGCACCGCGGCACGGTCGACCGTGCTCATGGTCAGGCCTGCCAGGTCTTCTCTGCGCGGCGCTGGCGCAGTCTTCGACATGCCGATCACGACCGCCACCACGATTAACAGCAGCACGCCGGAGAAGTAGAGGAAGTTGAAATCACCGATTGCTGCCAGGGCGGCGGGGTTCTCGATCTTGCCTTCACCAAAAAACGCCTGCAGCGTGAGCTTGGCGAACCCCAGCACAAAGCCCAACGCCAGCCCCCAGGTGGCGCCGCGCTCGTTGATGCGATCGTTAAAAATACCCAGCAAAAAGACCGCGGTGATCGGCGGCGCGAGGTAGCCCTGCACGTTCTGCAAGTATTGGTAGAGTCCACCACCGGAAATCTTCGGCATGATGGGAATCCACAACAATCCCAGTACCACGACCACCACCGTGACCATGCGGCCAACGTTAACGTACTGACGCTCCGTGGCATCGGGCCGAATCTTCTCGTAAATGTCGACGGTAAACAGCGTGGCCGTTGAGTTGAACAGCGAGGACAGCGAGCTCATCAGGGCCGCCATCAGGCCTGCCACCACGAGCCCCCGCAATCCGACGGGCAACAGGTGTGTGACCATGGTTGGAAAGACCTGGTCACTCGCAAAGCCACCACCATCATTGTTGGGGATGACCATCAGGCCCTTGGCGTGCAGCGCGGCGCCGATCAACCCCGGCACCAGGAAAATCAGCACCGGCCATACTTTCAGGAACGCGCCAAACAGCGCGCCGCGCCGTGCAGTGGAAAGGTCCTTGGCGGCCAATGTGCGCTGCACGATGTATTGGTCCGTGCACCAATACCAGATGCCTACCACCGGTGAGGCGATGAGGATGCCCAGCCATGGAAAATCCGGGTCTGACAGCGGCCGCCAAAGTTGGTATTGCGCTACGTTCTCGCTGGCGAAGTCGCGCAATTCGCGCCAGCCACCCAGCATCTCCAGCCCAAACCAGGTGATTAGTGCAGAACCGAAAATCAGGATGATGGACTGGATGGCGTCGGTGTAGAGCACCGCTCGCAATCCACCGGCGATGGTGTACAGACCGGTCAGCACAACCGTCGAGATGGCGCCAATCCAGAAGGCATTTTCGGGACTGCCGAAGGCATCCGGCAGCAGTGCCTTGAACACCACGGCGCCGGCATACACCGTGACCGAGACCTTGGTCAGCACATAAGCTGCCAGCGAAACCAGCGAGAGAATCCAGCGTGGCTTCGGTCCAAAGCGCCGCTCCAGGAACTCGGGCATGGTGAACACTTTCGAGTTGTAATAAAACGGCACGAAAACCCACGCGAGCAGGACGACAATCCATGCATGGAGCTCATAGTGGGCCATGGCCAGGCCCGTGGAGGCGCCCTGGCCAGCCAGTCCGACCACGTGTTCCGAACCGATGTTGGAGGCAAAAATGGAAGCGCCGATGGCGAAGAAGCCGACATTGCGGCCTGCCAGGAAGTAGTCCGTCGTGGTGTCCTGCCTGCGCCGCGTGGCGAGAATGACGCCCAGCAGGACAGCGAAATAAGCTGCGACCACTACCCAATCTGTGATCGAAAATGATGGCATCGAATGTTCCCTTCTGCTTGTTTTGATCTGCCGGTTTCCCAGTGATCTTAGCCCCCCCTACCCCGAATGCAAAATGCGGATAAAATCGCTGCCATGAGCACCTCATCGCGGCGCGGTTCGCTGCTTCCCTTTTTCGCCTGGCTGGGGCTGTTTTACACGGGCTGGCTGGCACTGGTTCTGTCTGGCGAACACCTGTCCACGGTGCTGGCCCACTGGCCCATGGCGCTGGCCATGGCCCTGGGTTCATACGTGGCGGGGTCCACGCCCATGGGCGGCGGCACGGTGGGCTTTCCGGTTCTGGTGCTGCTGATGGACCTGCCGGCGACGCTGGGACGTGATTTCAGCTTCACGATCCAGGCGGTAGGCATGACCAGCGCCAGCATTTACATTTTGTGCCGTCGCCAGTTCCTGGAATGGCCCATGCTGCGCGCGGCCCTGCCCGGAGCGCTGATCGGTACGCCACTGGGTATCCTGTACTTGGCCCCCTACGCCTCGGACCTGTTTATCAAGCTGCTGTTTGCCGCCATGTGGTGCAGTTTCGGTATCCTGCACCTGCAGCGCATTCGCGAAATCACCTCCTACGAGGGCATGACGCCCCACGATGTTTCGTTTGACCACCGTGCCGGGTTCATCGTCGGATTGCTCGGCTCAATGACGGTTGCCAGCATTACCGGGGTGGGCGTCGACATGATGCTTTACATGGTGCTGGTATTGCTATGCCACGCGGACCTGAAAATCGCCATTCCGACGTCGGTCATCCTGATGGCCTTTACGTCCGTCGTCGGGGCGGCGACGAAACTGATCCTGGGCGATATCCAACCCGGCACCTTCGAAAACTGGTTGGCGGCCGCGCCCGTGGTGGCGATTGGCGCGCCCTTTGGCGCCCTGGTGGTCAGCAAGATCGGGCGGCGGCCAACCCTGTGGCTGGTGTCGGTATTGTGCGTAATCCAGTTTGCCTGGACGCTGTTTCACGAACGCGCGGTTTTGACCGTGAACTACACGGTTGCCGCACTGGTTGGTGTGCTGCTGTTCCTGCTCGTTTTCCAGGACCTCTACCGCCGCGGCTGCCGCATGGCGCGAAGACAGAGGCGCATTGAGGCGTATCAGGAGGATTAGTCAGCTTTCCAGGAAACCAAGCGGGCATTCACGCCTGCCCGGCAGCCTTGCGGCGGTGTTACTTACAGGCAGTAGCGCTCGAACCGGGCCAGCAGGCGATCGGGCTTGCCGGTGTCGTCGAAAAAGTCATCCAGGTAATTGACGATCCGCGCGACATCGCTGTCCGCAGCCGGAACAGAGCCTGCTGACGCAAGAATCGTCCTGCGCCGATCGACAAAGTGCCGAATCGCTCGCCGGTGCGCCGGTTCAGGCAGGCAGTAACCGCGGTAACGACGCTGCCGGACACTGCGCAACCCCAGCGACGGGTCCGGCCTGGCGTACGGTGCATTTACGACGCCTGCGAGGTCGAAATCGTAGGGAATGAGGTAGGTCGAACCGTCAACTTCAACAAGATCCAGGTTGTGACAACACTCCTCATCCTCCTCGTTACGCACCAGGCTCCAGTCGGTATTGCCGATCATGTATTGAAACATGTAAACAAGCGCCGCCTGCGCCTCGTTGATCTCGCTGCGCCTGACTCCCTCGACTTCGAGCGGTGTCCCGTTGATTCTTCCCGCAAGTTCGCCGATGGATTCAATCAGGAACGCGTAGCGGACGGTCACAGCTCGCTTCGATTTGTGCGCCGCGTCGATATAGCGGATTCGGACGAGCCGGGTGCGGAAGGCTGCTCCGGACACGGCCTCGAAGGCGCGATAGGCTGCCAGTTCGTCGAGCAGGTTGATCTCAGCCGAGGCGCGATCACGGCAATGCGTGGCCAGCTTGAGCTTATGCTGGCCTTCGAAGACCGTGCCCTTGACGTCATTCTTGTCGAAGTGCAGCCTGAGCGGCGGAAACTCGCATTCCCGGGTTCGGCTTTTGCCACGCACGCGAACCCTGACGGGCAATTCGAACCCATCCAAGCGTAGCGTCATGTCGTGCTGTTCCCGGTCGGGGATGTTGGCCACGAGCGTCGTAAACGGCCCTTCGAGTTCCATTTCGAGCACGTCCTGCTGATTGAACAGCGGCGATGCGCTCACGCCACCTGCGACGAGAACAAACAGGACCAGGACTGGCAATCGATGTGGCGTCAAGCGATGTTGCACCGCAGGAAAGAACAGGCCACCATTATACTGCCGCCTGCGCCGTCCGCGCTTGCAAACCCCTGCGCGGAAGTCCTTTTCCCCTTTCCCGGAGAAAAAAGAGTTCTGACCCCTTTGTTCCGTCTCTTTCGCACACGTTTCGCCCTTCACCTGCAGATGACAAACAGGGGGTCTTGGTTTCGAGCCATCTAAACCATTGACGTCAGGCGACCGTCAATTATTTATAGTGATCATATAAATCCGCCTTTTCGAATTCGACTTGATGCAACGCCGGCAAGAGGGAGCAGCGTGAACAGATTGGATTTCAACCCCGTACACAAAAGCGCAACTGCGCCCATTCACCGCGAAATTCGCGGGATTCAACATTGCACCGGGCAGGCTCATCACCACCGGCTGCTGTCAAAGTTCCTGTTGCTTTTGCCCCTGCTTATTGCGCCCCTCGTGGCAAATGCGGACTCATTGGTAACGCGCTACTCAGGAGGCCAAATTTTCGACGGCAAGGAATTCCGGGCTCGGGAACTTTGTGTGCGAGATACCGGGTTGGTGGCCTGTCCATCCAGTCCCAATGTGGAGGTGCGCGTAGATGGTGCTTTCCTAACGCCTCCGGTTGGCGATGCACATACCCACCACTTTGACGGGCCCGGTACGCTGGCCTGGCACACTTCGATTGCCTTCAAGTCGGGCACATTCTACGCCATGAACATGACCGCCATAACCAGCCAGGTCGCATTGATCAGAGACCGCATGGGCGGCCCGGATTACGTCGATGCGATTTCGTCGACCGGCGGCATTACCGGGCCAGAGAGTCACCCCGCGGAAATTTACGAGGCACTGGCGCTGGGGGCCTATTCCTACGAAGACCAGTTAAAGCGTACCGACGAAATTCGCGCCAGCCGTAAAGTGGCCGACGACGCTTATTACGTGGTCGAGTCGGAACAACAACTGGCGCAAAAGTGGCCGCTTATCCTTGCGGGCAAACCGGATTTCATCAAGGTTTTCCTGCGCTCAAGTGAGCGCTACGATGAAGGATTTGGCAAGTGGGGCCCGGGCGGCGGGATCGATCCACGCCTGTTACCGCTGATCCGCGAGCAGTCGCACTCAGCCGGGCTGCGCCTGGCCGTGGCCAATTCCAGCATCGATGATTTTCGTGCCAGTCTTGCCGCACAGGCGGACATCGTGACCCACCTGCCCTGCTACCAGGACAGCAGCCAGGACCCTACGAGCCCCTATTACGATACCGATAGCGCCGAGGAGTGCCTGATCAGTACCGCCGAAGCCGGGCAAGCCGCCGCGCAAGGAATGTCGGTAGTGCTAATCGTCACCGAGTGGGCCAAGGAGCGCCCGGCTGAGCAGGTGCAATGGGAGAGGCAGAACCTGGATACGCTGCGCGCTGCCGGCGTGCGGTTTGCGATCGGCAGCAATGCCTACGGATCGACGCTGACCGAAGGGCTGATGGCCGGCATGAAAAAAGAATTTCTGCCACCGACCGAACTGTTGCGCGTCGCAACCATGGATACACCATCGCTGATTTTTCCCGAACGACAGGTGGGTTGCCTGGACGTGGGTTGCGAAGCGAGTTTTATCGCGTTTGGCGGTAATCCCCTGGAGGACGAGCAGCAGCTGGCCAACATCGTCCTGCGGGTGAAGGATGGCAACAAGCTGGCTGTCGACTGATCTTCTGTTTGGCGCCAGGGCAAAAATTTAGCAGTGTAGAAAGGTCTTTACGCTGACCGCTACAAATCCTGGTTTGCGCTCAGACCGAAACCTGCCGAAGCGGCGCCGGACACGAGGCGTACAGATCCTGGCACAGCCCATCGCCGAGCCGTCGGCGTGAGGAGTTGCCAGCTGATTGGTTTTTGCCCTGACCACAAATACCTACCCAGGTATTTGAATCAGGCACCCGTCTCTGACCACATCATGTTTTCGTTGTTGATTAGCCTGTTAGCAGTTGTCTCGACTTTGGCTTTCTTCTGACAATTAAGGTACATAGTGACAGGGCGAGTCATAGATCATTCAGGAGGCTCATCATGTCACTGGAGCAATATGCCAATTTTTTCGAGGTTATCGGCGGCATCATCGTCGTTGTCACCCTCGTGTTTCTGGTCGTCCAGATTCGTCAAAACACCCGCGCTTTGCGTTCCGCGACCGTGCTTGAATCGCATAAAACCACGTTGACCGTTTACGCAATGCTGCTGGAGGATTCGATGATCCGGGTTCTGAATAAAGGCATGCCTCGACCTGAGGAACTCAGGGGTGTCGAGAAAGCCAAGTTCAACGCTTTCTGGACCGCCACCCTGCAAAACTACCAACAGACTTTTTTCCAGATTCGGTCTGGCACATACGAGGAGAGCCTCTACGACGGTTGGTGGCAGGTGTTACGCGACAACTTCCTGTCGCCCGGCTTTCGCCAGCACTGGGACCAAAGGAAATTCATTCTCAGTCGTGATTTCCAGGTCTTTGTCGAGAACGAAGTGCTGACGCGCGAGCCGACAAGCGCTTACGCGGAAAGCGCAAAGAAGCGGACACAAGCGACAACACCCTCGACCTGAGAAATGAAGCCTGTGCGTTTTTGGGGTTGCGTATTTGGGGTCAGGATAAGGGGACAAAGTGAGCCGGCAGCCTCAGTGCGGAACCTGCCACGGCGCCGCCGGACGCGAGGCATACAGATCCTGGTATACCCCGTCACCAAGCCGTCGGCGCAGAACCGAAGGCGCCAGGCCCGTGATCGCTTTGATCTGCCGGGCCATGTGTGCCTGGTCACTGTACCCGCATTCGGCCGCCACCTGCGCCAGCGGGGCGCCGGCATCAATCTTCTCCAACGCATTGTGCAGTCTCATCAACTGGATGTACTTGCGCGGCTGAATGCCCACAATTTCATTCCACAGGCGGCTGAAAGAGCGGTCGCTCATGGACAGTTTCCCGGCCATTTCCGCAGAGCTGCACCTGCCCCCATTGGTCGCATCCAGAAGCATTTTCATACGGGCCTCTGATCGTATTGGCAATTGCAGGGCCGCTTCCAGGGCCTGGTTGGCCAGCTTGACGCGGCTGGCGTCGCTTTCGGCTTTAACAAGGCTGGCCACCAGCCTTGCACCCATGTCACCCAGTGCCTCGGCGGGCGGAATGGGACGGTCAAGCATCGCTGCCATGGATGTGTTGGAAAACCGTCCCGCGCCCCAGGGTCGAAAACGGACCGCAAACAGGCTCATCGGCCGGGTAATCTGCAGCACCAGTGACTTGTGAGCGGCACAATACAAAAACGCCTGGTCCTGCTGCCGCCAGTCACCGACTTCGTCCTGGGCACTCGGAGCAGAGGCCATATGCACGATCAATTCTGGCGCCACATCAGGAAGTATGGACTCCAGAACGGGGGCTGCGGGATCAATGCGCCACGACCAGTAGCACTCAACATAGGGCGACAATGGCTCGCTGGGCTCGAATGATCGATACATGCTTTTGGCTGAACGGTTCAAGATTGCGGTGCGCGAAACCAGTATAAACGAGCCTGTTCAGTCAAATTGGAGATGAGTCAATGAGAATTTTAGCGACTTTGGTATTGATACCGGTGCTGGCGCATGGTGGTGACATGGTCCAGGGCGAACTTGGCTGGTTGGCAGGGTGCTGGGACAGTGCCGACAAGTCCGGCCGCGAAGTCTGGGTTCAGGACGACAAGCATTCACTGGCCGGATTCAGCGTTGCCCTGAACGGCAGCAAGGTGGGCTTCCACGAGGTGCTGCGCATCAGGCAGGACAAAAATGGCGGCTGGGCTTACACCGCCCACCCCGCCGGCCAGGCGCCAGCAACGTTTTCAGCCGCGCAAATCACGGCAAACAGCGTTGTTTTTACGAATCCCGGCCATGACTATCCGCAACAGATCAGGTACCAGAAGACAGGAAAACGGCTGGTCGCGACCATATCGTTGCTGGGCGGCGACAATCCAAACGTCTTTGACAAGGCTGCTTGTGAATGACACAGGCCCGAAGTATTGGGGTCAGTGTGAGGACACGCAGGCTGAAAAGCTCTTATTCTGACCCCCAATATTCCTGACCTCAGTTCGTGATGGGCACGAGTGTTGTCGCACACATTACCAGTATCGCCAGTAGAGAGTACACCGCGAAAATACGATGAAATAACAGGCTGTCGGTGCGCAGGGCGAGCAAGGACAACGCCATCAGTGGCACTACAAACGCTGCGTATGGCAGGACGCCGACAATCGACACGTCTTTTTCCAGTTTGACAATGTAATCGAACAAATCAACACACAGAAAAAACAACAAAACAGCAAAAAACCAAACCCGGTTTCGCATGAATTGCTTTCGATAGTCATGATCCGGCGGCGTGCCCTCCGGAAACAGCAGCGCCATCAGGAAAAAAAGCAGCGTTGAATAGACAAGCAAGAAAACGAAAAGCGGAAAGGTCCAGCCCTTTTGTTCCGCGAGCACAAACGTAAACCACCAGAATGCGATGGTCCAGATCAGGATGGTGACCGCCCACAAAAGCTGTACCCAGGAAATCGTCACCTCACCGCGCACGTGGATGATACGTGAGACGTTAGTCAGAAAGGACGTCACGGCCAACCCGACAACCACGGAAATTAATACGGTCAGATACTCGAAAACCATGGGTTCATTATGCGCCAGATCATGAGTGATTCCATCAATAGTGCCAACAGGTGGCTATCCGGATCGTTAACTTTCCCGAAGAACTCCTAAT
>JABDJL010000140.1 GCA_013002505.1 Lysobacterales bacterium
GCCCATCACCCTTGAGCGTGTCGACGAGGTCGGCAGCAGTCAGGGCAGCAGCCAGCGTGTTAAAAGAACCGGCGTTAACTGCGACGTCAACGATGTCGTTGCTCTTCTTGCCATATCCGCCTCCAAATACGAGGCCAGCGAACAAGGTTGCGATAGCAGCGGTGGAAACGATTGTCAGTTTACGAAATTTCATCGGTTTATCTCTCCGTTCAGTTGTAAAAGTTGCGTACAACTAATAAGAACTGAATACCTCTACAAAACTTACACAATATTAAAAATATTTTTATTTTCTTATCAGAATCGGATAGATAGGGACCAGGGATGTGGCACAGGCCCGCTCGGTTTGATTGCCCTGAGACCCGCAATAATCGCGTTTGGGGTAGCTCAGTGCGCGCTCAGATCGATATCTTTTCGATTTCGAGCAGGTGTGACAAGGCCTCTTCCATGACGCCGCGAGCATGGCCCGTGGCATTGTGCAGGTAAGCGTGTAAAGTGGCTTGCTTGTCGTCGGTTTCCTCGCAGTTGCGCGAGTAGGTCTCAAACGCAGCAAGCGCAGAAAGGATCTCGGCCAGGTGGTGCGGGCATTCGCAATCGACCGATGAATCAATATTGGAAAGGCGGTTAAGCTGGCCCGGGCTGTAGCGCCTTGGCGGAGCAGGGGAAAGATTTGACCGGCGGCTTCTCGAAGCGCTGTCGGGGTTTTGTTGCTTCTGTCCGGCCGCCTGGTCTGCCGCATTCGAGGTGATGGCGGCGATGAGCTCAGGCCCGCTGACCGGGCTGCGCAAGGTGATAAAGCCTTCAGCAGTCAATAACGACTCATCTGCACTGCGGCCGAAGCGGTACACCACGAAACACCGCGGACCCCCGCACTGGTCATACAACTGGTGTACGAGGTCAATGGCGTGACGGCTGAGCACGGCAAACTCCAGCAGCAGCACGTCAACAGACCGGCCGGCCAGGTCGGCTTTCAGCTCTTGCGGCTCAGCACTGCTTGCGAGCAGGCGGATGCTGTCCGTATTGGCGGCGGCTGCATGCAACAACGTCGGTATCGAATGACCCATTGCAGCCACCGTAACGGGTCCGGAACTGTGCGATATAGCCCGGTCCTGTTCGAGCCGGGCCTCAAGCTCGATGCGCGTCAAATCCGCGACGCTGCTGATCGGTGAGCCCTGGTCGGTCAGGGCTTTGAGCATCGACAGTTTCTCGACATCGGACGCGGTGTAAGCCCGCCTTCCGGTATCGGTGCGGGCCGGTGATACGGCCTGGTAGCGGTGTTCCCACATTCGAATGGTGTGCGTAGTCAGGCCGGTCAGGCGAGCTACTGCACCAATACTATACGTGGACTCGGGTTTTTTTGGGTTCGCCATGGTCATTCCGGCATTATCAAGCAGGCACCGGTCAAGAACAGGGTTCTGGCCGGAATTAAGTTATACAGAAGTTAAACAAATTACGCGTAGAATGTAAAGTTACCAGGCAATCGGGTTTCCGTCCCAATTGACGAAGCGGCCGCTGTCCTCTGGTGAACCGCCAAGAACGACGTCGAGGATCCGCCCGGCACTCTGTTCTGGCGTGTACAGCTTTCCAGGCTTGACGTTGGATTGAAAAGGAGCCGACAGGTCTGTGTCGGTGGTGCCGGGGTGAATGGCAGTCAGGCACAATTCGCCATGGGTACGGCGGCACTCGATCGCCGCGGTGCGCAGCAATTGATTGAGCGCAGCTTTTGACGCGCGATAGCTGTACCAGCCGCCGAGGCGATTATCTTCGATGCTGCCAACCATGGCGGATAACACCGCGTAGTGTCCCCGGGCCTTGCGTGCCATGCGGGGAATGACCGCCTGGGCCACCAGTAATGGTCCGATGCTGTTGACTTCGAACAACCGTCGCATCGCGTCCCTGCGGCATTGGCGCAAAGACTTTTCAGGCTCAATGTCATCTTCGTGAAGAATGCCTGCGGCATGGATGACGAGGTTGGGTACTGGCAGATCCTCTCCCAGCCGAGATGCCATTGCGTCAATGGACGCATCATCGGTCACATCGAGATGCACCCCCTGGAGGCGTTCGTCATCAATGGCTTGCAGGGATTCCAGGGAGCTTTGCGATCGGCAGCTTGCAACCACGTTCCGTGTATCGGTCCGCGATAAGAGGCCCTCGGTCAGCGCCCGACCGATGCCACGGCCCCCACCGATAATCAGCGCGCTGTTCATGGCGCAGTGCCGGACACGTTGCCGGAGAATTCGATACTTTTGACCTCCAGCCTGAACGGCCCTTCATCCTTGTCCGCCAGCAGGAAACCGATCTGGCGGATGTCAGCGCCGATCAGGTCTGGCGCGTCGCTGACCCGGCGGCCGCGAAACTGCGGATTGAAGTTTGACAGTTCCAGCGTAACCGTTTGCCAGTTGGCAGCAGTGTCGAACTCTGAAACCCAGGCCACGCCGTCGAAGCGGTCATTCATTCTCAGGCGGAACTGGTAACGTCTGCCATCGCCGCGCACAACGATGGTTACAGAGTCGGCGCCACTGAGATCCTGGTCAACCAGCCTGCGCACGGAGGCGAAACCACCGTTGTTGTCCAGCGACAACTCGCCGCTGAACACCAGCTTGTCTTCATCAAACGCCAGGCGCCCGCTGGAAACACCCCCCATGACGCCGTCGTTGATGACGCGCCATGGAGCCAGGTCGCCGTTAACGGGGATGATGCTGGTCATCAGCAAGCCCATCAGTGGTAAAAACATGGCCGTGGTCCTCTTTCATGATTGTGCGTTTTGTTCCTTGTTCCGGGACAAGGCATCCAGTGCCCGCTGCCGGCCTTCTCGGTGGCCAATGACGGGTTGCGGGTAATCCTGACCGAGTTCCACGCCAGCTTCTTTCAATACGTCGGCCGGCGCCTCCCATGGCTCATGAATATATTTCGAGGGTAACTTGCCGAGCTCAGGTACCCATTTTCTGACGTAGTTACCTTCCGGATCGAATTTCTTGCCCTGCAGCATGGGGTTGAAAATCCTGAAGTACGGCGCGGCATCGGCACCGCAACCGGCGGTCCACTGCCAACCCATGGTGTTGCTGGCCAGGTCGGCGTCCACCAGCGTATCCCAGAACCACCGTGCGCCATCCTGCCAGGGCTGCAACTGGTGCTTGACCAGTAAGGACGCCACCACCATCCGCACCCGGTTGTGCATCCAGCCGATATGCCACAACTGGCGCATACCGGCATCGACGAGCGGATAGCCGGTCTGGCCTTTTTGCCACGCCTCGAGGTGATCTGGGTCCGGCTCAAAGGGAAACTTGCGGTAAGCCGGCTGCAATGCCTGGTCCGGTGTCTCCGGGAAGTGGTAAAGCAGGTGATAGGCAAACTCGCGCCACGCCACCTCGCTGAGGAAGGTAAAGCCGCCCTTGCTGTCTTCCGCACCGGCCTCCTGCACCGCCCGCCATACCTGGCGGGGGCCGATCTGGCCGGCATGCAGGTAAGGCGACAACTGGGAGGTGGCTGGTGTGGCGGGTAGATCGCGCTTGTCCTTGTACGAGGCGATCCACTGCTCGATGAATTCATCCAGCGTCTGGCGGGCGCCGCCAAGCGTGGGTTTCCAGTGTTCGGAAAAGCCGGTATCCCAGTCAATTTCGGGCAGTAGCCTCAATTCATCCAGCTTGATTGAACCGGGTGAGTTTTCAGGCCGCACAACTTTTTCGAGATCCACGGAAACCGGTTCCGGAATGGATTGCTTGCGTAAATGTTTCCAGAACGGGGTGAATACCTTGAATGGCTCACCAGACTTATTCTTGATCTCGTGAGGCTCAAACAGCAGCGAGGCGTTAAAGCTCCTGACTTCCAGCCCGTCCTCGCATAACTGCGACTTGATCCGCTTGTCACGCTCGATGACTGCCGGCTCGTATCGGCGATTCCAATACACGATTTCGGCCGAGGTGGTTTTGGCCACCTCGCGAAGCGCCTCCAGGCTGGGCCCTTTCCTGATGACCAGCGCCAGCCCGGCCTTTTCCAGCGCCAGGTCAAGACTGTCGAGCGCGTGGTGCAGCCACCAGTTCGATGCAGCGCCGGGCGCCCAGTCGCCCTCTTCGTCCGGCGCGTGGACAAACAAGGGAACAACCGCATGGCCAGCATTGACTGCAGCAGCGAACGCAGGGTTATCCTGCAGGCGCAGATCTTTTCTGAACCAGACAATGGCAGTAGTGGTCATGAGGCTCCCTTTGATGATCGTTGGGTTTGAGCAAGGTGACCAGCGTACAGCTTATAAACTTGCAGGCAAGAAAAAGGCCGCGCAAGGCGGCCTTCATGTTTCTCTAAAGATGGGCTTTCGATCGTAAGATGCGTTCAGGCAGCGCGGTCGCGTACGTGGCCGGCGCTGGCCTCGTGTGCGTTCTCAAGGTTTCTTTCGTGCTGTACCTGCATCCACATCTGCTGAAGTTTTTCGTGAGAAATTTCCACGCGCGGGTCAATGCCCATCTGCAGCTTCAGCTTCTGGTTGAGCAGATCCTGGCTAATCTGTTGTATCCGGTTCATGACGGCTTTCCGTATTTACTCGACTGCTATCTTAGACAGGTATCTTGACCATAAAGTTACAATTATTCGATGAGACACATCATTCAACGATGAAAGGAGGCCGGATCGATTCGGACCGTTCTTGCCCGGGATTTCCCCAATCATGGTGAAATGTCAAAGCAAGCACTGTCCAGGCCTAAAATACGCCTGAAAAGGCGCTAGTTGCGTTAAAAATACCGGAAAACTATCCACATTCACCATTTTAACGGCTCTTTTGACCAAAAAAGGGCCGTTTATCCACAGATTTGTGACGATTCTTCCGGTAAATTCGCGTTTGACGGGCCAAATTATGCTGTTTAAAGCACATATTCTCTGTGTCAGGCGGGCTAATCATGCCTACTCACAATCGACATTTGTCGTGTATACACCTGAAAATCACCTTAAATATAGATCTTCGTACTCTATTCTTCGTAGACATTGAGAGCCAATTATGTATTACTGGGAACGAGTCGCGTTAAATCAGCCATGGTTCGCAAAGCTCTTATCTGTACGAAGCTGCATATGGGACTTAAGCCCGCAGCGATCAACAGACCCCCACGTTTTGCGGTCCGGGTGGCAGGCTGTTCGCAATCGTCGTGGCATGCAACACGTCGTGCGCAGGCCCGCCGGGCGGGTTTTTCGCGACTCACTTAATTCTCGGGCGCAGTTCGGCCGCCTATGCGCGGCCCGTCAGAAGCGCTAATCTTTGCACTCCGCATTGCCGAAGTCACAAGACCATGATCAGAATCCTCCCGGGCGCGGGCCTGGCCCTGCTGCTGGCGCTTTTCGGGCACTATCTCGCAGAGTTGATTGGCGTGCGCTGGATGGGGCTGGCGCGCAGCCCTGTCAGCCCGATCATGATGGCCATATTACTGGGTATCCTGTTGCGAAATACGCTGGGCTTATCCGCCGTTTTCCAGCCCGGTGTGCGTTTTTGCCTGGTCCGCATCCTGAGGATTGGAATCGTTCTTTTGGGCATCCGGCTAAGCCTCGGCGAGGCTGGCGCGATCGGCCTGCGTGCCCTGCCGGTTATCGTGGTGTGCGTTGCTGCCGCGCTTTTGCTGGTGACCTGGATCAGCAAACGCCTGGGCATGAGCGCAAGGCTTGGCACACTGATTGCTGCGGGCACGGGTATTTGTGGCGCCACCGCGATCGTCGCGCTGTCGCCGACCATCGAAGCACGAGACGACGAGACTTCATATGCCGTGGCCTGCATCACGCTGTTCGGCGTGGCCGCAATGTTGGCCTACCCGTTTCTGGCCCATGCCTTGTTCAATGGCGACGGTTTCGCCGCAGGGCTGTTCCTGGGCACGTCGGTGCACGAAACAGCCCAGGTGGCGGGCGCCGGCATGGTTTACCAGCAGTACTTCAGTGATCCGCAGGCCCTGGACACGGCAACCGTGGCAAAGCTGGTCCGAAACCTCGGCATGTTGATCGTGATTCCCCTGCTTGGTTTCCTGTATCACCGGCAACACGCCGTTTCAGGCGACAAGCGCAGCTGGGTGTCAATGGTGCCGCTGTTTGTCATCGGCTTCGCCCTGATGAGTTTATTGCGCACGGTGGGCGATGCCGGTGAGCAGGCCTTTGGCGTGCTGGACCAGGACCAATGGTCAAACGTGGTGTCCGTCACCAAGCAGGCGGCTGAAATCTGCCTGGCCGTGGCCATGGCGGCGGTCGGTCTCGGTACGCGTTTCAGGGGCCTGGTCGAGATTGGTTTAAAGCCGTTGGCTGTAGGCCTGGTGTCGGCAGCGCTGGTCGGTGCGGTCAGCTTCGTGATGATCAGCGTGTTGTATTAATGAATCAGCGCCGGGACTTCTCGCACAGGCGTGGCCAGCGTCATTTTTGATAGCATTGCCCGGTTTAGTCGTAACCTTGGGCGCCGTGTAAGCGTCTGCAGGTTTAGACGATCTATAAACAGAACATTTTTGTTGGGGAGTTAAATGAAACAGTTACCGATCAATAAGTTCATCCAGCTGCTGCTGGTACTCATGCTCGCCTTGCCTGGCCTGGCGTTTTCCCAGGACGAAGCCGAAGGGCAACCCAACGGCGAAGCCAAGGAAGAAGCGAACGGAGAAGCGAAGGAAGAAGAGAAGAAGCCCAAGACCATAGCCGAGCTCACCGAAGACTCGGAGCGCTATGATGGATTCTTTACCCTGTTCCGTGACAAGAAGTCCGGCGAAACCCATATGCTGGTCAAAGCAGACCAGGTTGGGAAGGAATTTATCTACTGGGTCCAGGTGGCCAATGGCGTACCGGGCGTCGGCTTCTTCAAGGGCGCTTATGGCCCCAGCGGAATGCTGTCCATCCAGCGGCATTTCGACCGCCTGGAGTTCGTTGCTGAAAATACCAATTTTTATTTCGATCCCGACAACGCGGTGTCCAGGGCATCTGAAGCCAACATCTCGGACGCCTTGCTGGCCACGGCCAAGATCGTTGCCGAAGATGAAGACAGCGGCGACATCCTGATCAAGTCCGACAAGCTGTTTGCTTCCGAGGCGTTTGCACAGATCACTCCCTCACCGAACCCGGATGCGGATCCGAAGACCGACTTCGCATTGGGCAAGGTCGACGGTGACAAGACCAAGATTCTGAACCTGCGCAGCTACCCCAAGAACACCGACGTTGAAGTCGAATACGTGTTCAGTAATCCAACACCACGGGTATTTGGCGGTGCGGACATCACCGATGCCAGAAACGTTTCGGTGCGCGTCATGCACAGCTTTATCGAAGCGCCCGACAACGACTACCAGCCGCGTTTTGATGATGCGCGCATGGGCTTTTTCTCGCTGCAGGTCACCGACCTGACCTCGATGGAAGCCGCGCCCTACCGCGACATGATTCGCCGTTGGCACCTGGTCAAGAAAGACCCGGATGCAGAACTTTCCGAGCCGGTCGAGCCGATCACCTGGTGGATCTAGAATACGACCCCGGAGAAATGGCGTGACCTGATCCGCGACGCTGCGCTGCGCTGGAACTCGGCCTTCGAACATGCGGGTTTCGAGAACGCCGTGGTGGTCAAGGTCCAGCCCGATGACGCGGAATGGGATGCCGGTGATATCCGCTACAATGTGTTGCGCTGGACTTCGTCCCCGAACCCCCCGTTCGGCGGTTACGGTCCCAGCTTTTCGGATCCGCGCACGGGCCAGTTAATCGGCGCGGACGTGATGCTCGAGTATTCGTTCATGAGCCGTTGGCCGCGTATGCGAGCGTTTATGCAGGACGGCGCAGAAACGCAGTTTTGGGGTGAACCCGAAGGAATTTATTGCACGCTGGGCCACACGCTGCAGCTTAATTCGGGCTTCGGACGCCTTGCTGCAGAAACCCTGTATGGCTTCGATGATGAACTCGATCAGCGCCTCGCGCACGACACCATGTCCTACCTGATCCTGCACGAGATCGGTCACACGCTGGGTATGCATCACAATATGAAGGCAACGCAGTTCCTGACACCAGGCGAAGCATTCGATGAAGATGTCGTGGATGAGCGTGGCCTGGCCGGTTCGGTAATGGATTACCCGGCGCTGAACTTTGCGTCCAGCCGCGATGAGCAGACTCGTTTTTACCTGACCCAACCGGGCCCGTACGATGACTGGTTCATCGAGTATGGCTACTCCCCGGCACTGGATGACCCACAAGCCGAGGCGGCGCGCCTCGAGGCCATCCTGGCACGCTCAACCGAGCCGGACCTGGCCTTCGGCAACGATGCCGATGATATGCGCAGCCCCGGTAAGGCGATGGACCCGCGCGTCAACATTTATGACATGAGTGCAGACGCGGTTGCGTATGCGTCCAATGCCATGGAGCTGTATTCAGACACCCTCAATGGCATGGTCGACAAGCTTCCGGAAGAAGGAAAGT
>JABDJL010000164.1 GCA_013002505.1 Lysobacterales bacterium
TACTACCACTCGGCTGTGGAAACACTGGCGAAGCTGGCCGAAATAGACGAGATTTTTGTTTTTTCAGACGACGAACACTGGGCCAGGCAACATTTGCAATTCCAGTACCCGACGAGATTCATGGTTGGCAATAAAGACCATGAGGATCTGTGGCTGATGAGCCAGTGCAGGCACCACATTATTGCCAATAGTACGTTTAGTTGGTGGGGTGCCTGGTTGGCATTCGATGCGCAGCAAACGGTAATTGCGCCGCGACAGTGGTTCAAGACCCGCAAAGTCACCGGGCTGATTCCCGAGCGTTGGCACCAGTTATGAAAGTAGGGAAATAACTGCATGCAAATTTGGGGTCATGCAAATTTGGGGTCAGAGGAAATTTGGGGTCAGAGTAAAAACTTTAGTGGTCGAGTCTCAGACATAGCGGCTTACGTTAAACTCTTGCCGGATGAAGCCGGGAAATAAGCCAATAAAAATGCTTGAAAACCGCAGCGCCGGTGTTGTCATGCACCTGACCTCGCTGCCGGGGCCGTTCGGCTGCGGCGATATTGGTGATGCAGCGGGCAAATTTCTAAGGGTACTGAGCGACATGAAACTGAAGGTCTGGCAGGTGCTGCCCGCCGGGCCGACTGCCTACGGTGATTCGCCTTACCAGCCGTTGTCCGCTTTTGCCGGAAATGAAATGTTGGTGGGCATTGATCCCTTGATTCGCGCCGGTTTGCTGCGCGGGGATGAAACGGCCGTTCTGGAATCACTACCTGCTTCTCATGTCGACTACGGCCGACTGATTCCGGGAAAACGAACATTGCTGAATACCGCAGCGACGCGCTTTGATGCCACTGCTGATTCGGGATTGAAAGCAGATTATGACGAATTCATACATCGCAATGACAGCCAATGGCTGCATGACTATGCGCTGTTCCGCGTCATTAAATCACTGCACGATGAACGACCCTGGTCGCAATGGGATCAGGAATATTTGCTGCGGGAACAAACCGCGCTGGATCGGATCGGCATTCAGCATGCGGACGCCATTAAAAGGCTGAAAATCATCCAGTTCCTGTTCCATCAGCAATGGCAGGTCTTAAGGCAATGCGCTCGGAAAAACGACATCCGGCTGTTTGGCGACATTCCCATTTATATCGCCCTGGACAGCAGTGATGCCTGGGCAAACCCTGAGTTGTTGCTTATCGATCAGCAGGGGCAGCCCTCGCATGTTGCAGGCGTTCCGCCGGATTACTTCAGCGAAGACGGCCAGCTATGGGGTAATCCGCTCTATGACTGGCCGTACCATGAACAGTCCGGTTTTCAATGGTGGAAGGATCGCATGCAGCACGCCGGTCAATTGTTTGACATGGTTCGTATCGACCACTTCCGCGGGTTCGAATCCTACTGGTCGGTGCCTGCCGGCCAGGATACTGCCAGGGACGGCCGCTGGGAACCTGCACCCGGAGACGCCTTGTTAAAAGCCCTGCAAGCGGCGCCCGGCAACCCGGTTATGATTGCCGAGGACCTGGGTGTTATTACCGATGAAGTCAACGAACTGCGTTCGCGCCACGGAATCCCGGGCATGAAAGTGCTGCAGTTTGAAGTTGACGACCCGGAATTTAATCCCGAGGAAATCCCCGAGGAATGTGCCTGTTACACGGGCACGCACGACAACGACACGACCCTCGGATGGTTCCGGGGCAGCCCGAATGATGTGCGCGACAGCGATGACATCCAGCAAACGCAGCAGAATGCCCTGGGGTTCACCGCAGGATCAGCGGATAGTATTCACGAAGATATGATCCGCCTGGCGTTTGACAGCCGTGCCAGCCTGGCTGTTGCACCCATGCAGGATTTCCTGGGGCTGGGTTCGGAAGCCCGAATGAATATTCCGGGTACCACGATTAACAACTGGCGCTGGAGAATGGCGTCGGACGAGCCGGATGAGGAGCTGAGCTCCCGGGTCGCTGCAATGGTTCTAGCATCTGCCCGCGGCTAGCCATTACACTTAGCGGTCACACGAATTTAGCCCGGAGATTTAGATGAATTCCCAGTCGCATTCCGACGATGGCCGTCATGTCAGCCGCCTGACCAGGGACACACTGGCCCTGATCCTTGCAGGAGGCCGCGGGTCCAGGCTTTATGAGTTAACCAACTGGCGCGCCAAGCCTGGCGTTTATTTCGGCGGAAAAATGCGCATCATCGATTTCCCCTTGTCCAATTGCATCAATTCAGGTGTGCGCCGCATGGCGGTACTAACCCAGTACAAGGCACACTCCCTGATCCGGCACCTGGTGCATGGTTGGGCCAGGTTCCAGGCCGGAGACCGCGAGTTTGTTGAGGTTCTGCCTGCGTCCCAAAGGGTCGGCGGCGAATGGTACAAGGGAACTGCCGATGCGGTTTACCAGAACCTGGACATTATCCGCACCCACAATCCCAGGCTGGTGCTGATACTTTCCGGCGACCACGTCTACAAGATGGATTACGGCCCTCTGCTTGCCTTTCATGCCGAACGCGAAGCCGATATGACCGTTTGTTGCATCGAGGTTCCGGTTGAAGAAGCTGCGGGACAACTGGGTGTGTTGACGGTAAACGAGGAAGGTCGGGTGATTGCTTTTGATGAAAAACCGAAGAACCCGGCTTCCATCCCCGGCAAGGAAGGCACCTGCCTGGCTTCGATGGGAAATTACGTATTTAACACGGGTTTTCTTTACGAGCAGGTTATCAAGGACGCTGATCTGAAAGACAGTGACCATGATTTTGGCAAGAACATCATCCCTTCCATCGTCGACATGTACCAGGTTTATGCCTATCCGTTCCGCGACCCTGTGACCAGGCAGCAAGCCTACTGGCGCGATGTGGGTACGCTGGATGCGTTCTGGAAGGCCAACATGGAACTTACTTACGTGGACCCGCCCCTGGACCTGTATGACCGCACATGGCCGATATTCACACACCAGGAACAGTTACCGCCTGCCAAGTTCGTGTTTGACCTGCCAGATCGCCGGGGTGAAGCCTTACAATCCATGGTGTCAGCCGGTTGTATTATTTCCGGTTCCAGTATCAGGAAGTCGCTGATTTTCTCCGGCTGTAAGGTTCATTCGTACAGCATTGTTGAAGATTCAGTGATTTTGCCCGATTGTGAAATCAAGCGGAATTGCCATATTCGGAATGCCATAATTGACCGGGGAAGCATTATTCCCGAGGGGACGCAAATCGGCATTGACCTCGATGATGATCGAGCCCGCGGATTTCGGGTCACCGATGAAGGCCGAACGCTGGTGGTTCCGGATATGCTCAACCAGGAACTGCATCTCACACGTTGAACAATTGCCGTTTTAAATTGAGGGTTCGGCTGCTTGCCGCCGCTGAATGGTTTGACTGGCGTCATACCGGTCGTGCTTGCGCTGACGGGGCTAATAACGGTGTCTGATCGGAATTCCACAGTTGACCTGGATGCCCTGGCCGCCGGTACCCACACCAACCCCTTTGCAGTGCTCGGTCTTCACCAGGAGCACGGGCGCCGTGTTGTGCGCACCTTTCAGCCGGGCGCCAAATCGGTTGACCTGCTCGACCGTGGCGGTAAAGCGCTAAAAGGCATGCAGCGAGTTCACAAAGACGGAATTTTTGAGGCGGAAATGCCACCCCGCTTGAGCACCTACCGCTTCTGCACCACGTATTCCGGCGGTGATTCTCAAACCTTTGACGACGCCTACCGGTTTCCCTCGACGCTTGGCAGTATTGACCTGTACCTGTTGGGCGAAGGCTCGCACGAACACATGTTCACCAAGTTGGGTGCACACTGCATTCGCCTTCAAGGGGTAGCTGGCACCTGTTTTTCCGTGTGGGCGCCGAACGCTTCACGCGTGAGTGTGGTCGGCGATTTCAATGGCTGGGACGGGCGCCGGCACGTGATGCGCCTGCATCCTGGCAATGGCATCTGGGAAATTTTTGTTCCGGGTGTGAGTGCTGGTGCGCAATATAAGTTCGAAATGCTGGACAAGGCAGGTGGTCTGCTGCCATTCAAGTCAGATCCGGTTGGGCAATTTCACGAGGCACCCCCGGGTAATGCATCCATCGTGTACCAAAGCCGCTATCGCTGGCACGACAATGATTGGATGGCCCAGCGAAACGGGGCAGAGCAGCGAAACGAGCCTGTGAGCATCTATGAAATTCACCTCGGCTCCTGGCGGCGTGGTGCAGATCACGATTTTCTCAGTTATCGCGAGCTGGCCAAGCAATTGGTCACTTATGTTGTTGACATGGGCTTTACCCACGTTGAGTTTCTGCCGATCACGGAGCATCCTTTTGACGGGTCGTGGGGCTACCAGCCCATCGGGCTGTTTGCGCCAACTCAGCGTTTTGGCACACCGGATGAATTTCGATTCCTGGTTGATCGATTGCACCAGGCCGGTATTGGTGTTATTGCAGACTGGGTCCCTGCTCATTTTCCGCGCGATGAACACGGCCTGGCCCGTTTCGATGGAACCGCTTTGTATGAACACGCGGATCCCAGCAAAGGTGAACACGCCGACTGGGGCACGCTGGTGTTCAACTACGGACGCCGCGAAGTGATCAACTACCTGGTCGGCAGTGCGCTCTACTGGATCAGGGAGTTTCACATCGATGGCTTGCGCGTAGATGCGGTTGCCTCGATGTTATACCTGGATTATTCGCGCAAGAAAGGGGAATGGCAGCCGAATGAACAGGGCGGCAACGAGAACCTTGAGGCGGTAGAGTTCCTGCGCAAACTGAATAGGGTAGTCCACCGTGAAGGCGCCACCTGTTATGCCGAGGAATCGACGACCTGGCCCGGCGTTTCTCACCCCCTCGAGGCCGGCGGACTCGGTTTCACCTACAAGTGGAACATGGGATGGATGAATGACACGCTTTCTTACATGAAAGAACAGCCGGTCCACCGTAAGTTCCATCATGACAAGATGACGTTTGGGCTGATGTACGCATTCACGGAGAATTTCGTGTTGCCCCTCTCGCATGATGAAGTGGTGCACGGAAAAGGCACCTTGCTGGGCCGCATGCCGGGCGATGAATGGCAGAGATTTGCCAATCTGAGGGCCTACTATGGCTTTATGTTCGCCCACCCCGGCAAAAAGCTGTTGTTTATGGGCGGTGAATTTGCCCAGACCAGCGAATGGGATCATGACCGTTCGCTCGATTGGCACCTGCTCGAATTTGCGCCGCACAAGGGCGTCCGGGCCCTGGTCAGCGACCTCAACCGCATCTATCGCGGCACCCCGGCTTTATACGAGCGCGATTCCAGCCCTGACGGGTTCAAGTGGATTGTGGCAGATGACAGCGACCAGAGTGTTTATGCGTGGCTGCGTTATGCCGTCGATGGTAGTTTCGTCATTTGTATCTGTAATTTCACGCCGGTCCCCAGGGACGAATACCGGGTGGGTGTTCCGTGTTCGGGCCGGTACGAGTATTTACTGGATACGGATCGTCCGGAGTACGGGGGTACGGCTTACACGCAATCTGAAACTTTAAAATCTCAAGCAGAAACAGCACACGGCTGGCCGGATTCATTGGTATTAAATTTGCCCCCGCTGTCTGCGATAATTTTGCGACCCGAGACATAAGTCGATGAATACGAGGAGTTTCATCCATTGAATGTACTGAATGAACCTGCACCGGCGACAGGTGACCTGGAGTTGTTACGGGTTTCAAAACTCGGCATGGACGCAGAGGCCATCCTGGCTGACCTGACCCATTATTATTCGCGCATGCTGGGACGGCGGACGATTCGCAGTGATACGCCCTTTCTGTACCAGGCTTTGGTTCATGCCACCAGGGATCGCCTGATGGAGCGCTGGAATGACACCAATATTGCGGTAGAAAAAGGCCAGACACGGCGGGCCCACTACCTTTCCATGGAATTCCTGATGGGGCGGTTGCTGGGCAATGCCATGTTCAGCCTGGGCAGTACAGAAGAATCCGAAAAGGCGCTGGAACGCCTTGGCGTCGACCTTGCCTCGGTCATCGAGGCTGAGCACGACGCAGGGCTCGGTAATGGTGGCCTCGGCCGCCTCGCCGCCTGCTTCCTGGACAGCTGCGCCACGCTTGGCCTCCCGGTTGTGGGCTACGGCATCCGTTATACCTATGGCATGTTTCATCAGCACATCCAGGATGGTTACCAGGTAGAAGATCCTGATCCGTGGCTGCGGGACGGATTTCCCTGGGAAATTGAACGGGTGGAATTAGCCCGTAAAGTTAAATTTGGCGGCCGGGTTCGGCATTTTCGTGATGAGCAGGGTCGTATGCATCACGATTGGGTAGAAACCCTGGACGTTACTGCCATTCCTTTCGACGTACCCATTCCCGGATATCGCAATGGCGTGGTCAATACCCTTCGGTTGTGGTCGGCTGCGGCCACACACGAGTTTGACCTCGGGGAATTCAATGCTGGCAGCTACTCCGAGGCCGTCTCGGCACGAAACGAAGCCGAAAATATCTCCATGGTCCTGTATCCCAACACGGCCAATGAGAGCGGCCATGAGTTGCGCTTGCGCCAGCAGTATTTTCTCGCATCTGCCAGCCTGCAGGACATTCTCGGTGACTGGATGCAGCGCAACGATCATGACCTGGACGCATTTGCAGCCCAAAACTGTTTTCAGCTAAACGACACACACCCGGCTATCGCGGTCCCTGAGCTGATGCGCTTGTTGATGGATGTCTACGGCGCTGACTGGGACAAAGCCTGGCAATTAACCCGGTCAACCATGGCCTATACCAATCACACCTTGTTACCCGAAGCATTGGAAACCTGGCCGGTTGAATTGTTTGAGCGCCTGTTACCGCGCCTGCTGGAAATCATTTACGAGATTAATGCACAGTTCCTGGACGAGGTCAGTATTCGCTGGCCGGGCGATAATGAGCGCATTCGGCGCATGTCGCTGATTGAAGAAGGTACAACACCACGGGTACGCATGGCCTACCTGGCCATCGTCGGCAGTTTTTCGGTCAACGGCGTGGCCCAATTGCACTCGAACCTGTTGCGCGGCGGATTGTTCAGGGATTTCGCCGAACTATGGCCGGAAAAATTCAACAACAAGACCAACGG
>JABDJL010000167.1 GCA_013002505.1 Lysobacterales bacterium
ACGATGGCTTGCGCAGCTTGCGGGCTCTCGGGGCGCGCGAGGTCCATGACGGTAACCGCCGCACCGGGCTTGGCGAGTGCACGCACGGTATCCCACAGAATTGCCGGCGAAGGCAGGTGGTGCAGCAGGCTGTTGCTCACCACCGCTTCGAATGACGCCCCGGGTAAACTGGTCTCGGGCAGATGCGACAGGTGAAGCCGGATGGTGTTGTCGAGCTTCGCGGCAGCAACGGCTTGACGGGCCTGGCGCAGCATGTTCGGGCCGGCGTCGAGCCCGGTGATGGACCAGCCTGGCAACTTCCTGGCCAGGCGAATGCAGATGTCAGCAGGCCCGCAACCCAGGTCAACCAGGTTGCCGGAACCAGGCAAACCGGGAAACCGGTCGAGAAATGAATTGACGAACAATGCGTTCGAGTCGGCAAAATCAGCTTCGGCATAGGCCTTTGTCTGGGCCACGGAATCCATCAATTCCGGCTCTGGAATTCGCTTCATGTATTCGGCTTCTTTTTTTGTTTCTCAGCGTCGTCCTGTTCCATTTCTGCCTGTGAATCAATGGGTTCAGGCTGCGGCAGGTACAAGGGCCCTTTCTGGCCGCAGGCACACAGCAACAACAGCACGAATAAAGCGGTTGGCACAATATGGGGACGTCGCATAAGCAGATTATGTCGGGGTTGGACTGTTACACTATACGCCATGAATGATGGCATATCAGCCGCCGGTGAGGCGGCACAGGAAACTGCCCGTCCATTGCCCGATTGTGTCGAAGTGGAGACTGGCGGCGATGCCGACTTTTCGGTGATCTGGCTGCATGGACTGGGTGCGGATGGTCATGATTTCGAACCGATTGTACCGATGCTCGGCATGGATCGGGTTGGGCCTTCGCGCTTTGTGTTTCCGCATGCACCAAGGAGGCCGGTGACGATCAATGGTGGCATGGTCATGCGCGCCTGGTATGACATTCGTGGCGTTGACGTGGGCCGTGACCAGGATCGCCAGGGTATTCTGGCTTCAGCTGAAATGGTCGAAGCGCTGATTGAGCGCGAGATTACGCGCGGCATCGAGCCGGGCCGTATCGTGCTGGCCGGGTTTTCACAAGGCGGCGCCATTGCCGCCTACACCGGCATCCGCCATGCGCAGGCGCTGGGTGGCTTAATGCTGCTGTCCTGCTACCCCTTGTTCGAAGACCGCGTGGCCGCAGAATTCCGGGCAGTTCAGAAAAAAACGCCCGTATTTGCCGGTCATGGCCGCCTCGACCCAATGGTGCCCGTCGCCATGGGTCGCCGGCTGGCGCAGATGCTTCAAAGCCAGGGGATGCCCGTTGAATGGCACGAGTACGATATTCCGCACTCGGTGGCGCCTGAAGAGATTGCCGATATTTCGGCCTGGCTGGTTTCCTGTCTCGGGGGAGACGGCGGCCGCTGACCAGCGGCGGGCCTGTCTGGCAGACATG
This sequence comes from Lysobacterales bacterium, assembly GCA_013002505.1. Taxonomy (GTDB): domain Bacteria; phylum Pseudomonadota; class Gammaproteobacteria; order Xanthomonadales; family SZUA-36; genus JABDJL01. The sequence continues at coordinate 1,450 of JABDJL010000167.1, forward strand.
GATGTGAGTCACGTAAGCCGGGGTGTTTATCCTCCAACGTTTTGCCGCCTGCGAATGTTTCTCGCCATCATGGTGTTAACACAATTGTCAGTGATCCTTATGGGTATGGGCCGCACCCAGGGGATCGGTTGGCAATGGCTGACCGTCAGCAGTTCCTATGCCCAGTGCCTGGCGCTTTTTTGCACCGCCACGGCGTGTATCGTCCGACCCTGGTTACTGCGCCTGCCGGTGCGCGAAGCGTGGATCGTCAACTGGTTGCTGGTTTTGCTTGCAGCCCTGGCGTTCAGTTACCTGTGTGGCATTGTTGGAACGGTGCTGGGTGTCGGGCCAGGCCAGGCGGGACTCGCTTCGTTTATGCTCAAGAGCGGACTGGCCGTGGGCATGGTGTACGCGGCCTTACTGCGTTACCTGTTTATCCGCACCCAGTGGCAAAACGAATTACTGGCCCAGGCCGACGCCCGGGTCCAGGCCCTGCAGGCAAGGATCCGGCCTCACTTCCTGTTCAACAGCCTGAATACTATTGCCAGCCTGGTTCCAGTCCAGCCGCAAGCGGCCGAGCGGGCGACCGAAGACCTCGCCGACCTGTTTCGTGGCAGCATGAAACGGGCCGACCGGATGATTCCCCTGTCGGAGGAACTGGCGCTGGCGCGCAAGTACCTCGATATGGAGCAAAGACGGCTGGGAGACCGCCTGCGGCTCAGCTGGGAAGTCAGCGAATTGCCGGACCAGTTGCCGGTTCTGCCGCTGATCCTCCAGCCCTTGCTTGAAAATGCCGTCGCCCATGGCATCCAGCCGCGTGAATCGGGTGGTACGATCCGGGTTTACGGCCGTGGCCAGCCAGGCGGTGTCATGATCACGATTGCAAATCCCCTGCCCAACGAGCATTCGAGCCAGCCCAGTCAGGAAGACCATGGTATGGCGTTGAACAATATTCGCCAGCGCCTGGAATTGGCGCACGGCGAACACGCCAGCCTGCTGACACATACCGACGACGAGCATTTTTATGCAGTACTGACTTTGCCCGACTCAAAAGGAATTGAAGCGCAAACATGATCAGGACTTTGATTGTTGACGACGAACCCCCTGCGCGCGCCCGGCTGCGACGCATGATCGAGGCTTTGCCCGACTGCGAGGTAAGTGGAGAGGCGGGTTCCGGTACAACCGCACTTAAAATGATCGAGGCATCGAAGCCGGATCTCGTGCTGCTCGATATTTCGATGCCGGGCCTGGACGGCATGGGCCTCGCCGCGGCGCTCCAGAAAATGGAAAGTGCACCAGAAATCGTGTTCTGCACGGCGTGGCCGGACCAGGCGCTGGAGGCATTCAACCGGGATGCGGTCGATTACCTGGTCAAGCCGGTGCGCAAGGAAAGGTTGCAGGCTGCAGTTGCCAAGGTGGCCCGGCTGCTGGCGGCGAACAATCCACAAGTTTCACAACAGTTTCTGCGCTCTACGGTGGGCGGAAAGACGCTGCTGATAAGACTGGAAGATGTTATTTGCCTGGTCGCCGAGGACAAGTACACAACCGTCTGCTACGAGGAAGGAAAAACCGTCATCAATGAATCTCTGGTGGAACTGGAGCGCAGATTTCCGGGCTTGCTGTTACGGGTACACCGCAAGTCCCTGGTCGCGCCGGGCCGGATTCGCGGCCTGGAGCGCACCCGTTCGGGGAAGTGCATGTTGGTTCTGAACGGCACCAAGGAACGGCCCGAAGTGAGCCGCCGCCAGTTATCGACAGTTCGCCAGTTGATCAGGGACCTGGGATGAGCGCGGTCATTCGTATTGCCACCCGGCAAAGCATGCTCGCCATGTGGCAAGCCAGGCATGTCAAGGAACTGCTCGAACAGGCCAACCCCGGGCTCAGCGTGGAACTGTTGCCAATGTTGACACGTGGCGACAAGATCATCGACCAGCCACTGGCCGCCATCGGCGGCAAGGGCCTTTTTCTCAAGGAACTTGAGCATGCGCTGTTAAATGATGAGGCGGACCTGGCGGTCCACTCGATGAAAGATGTTCCCGCATTGATGGCCGATGGTCTGAAGGTTGATGTTGTTTTGCCCAGAGCCGACCCGCGCGATGCACTGTTGAGTAATGAAGGCCGCGACCTGTCGGACCTCCCCAGCGGCGCCCTGGTCGGTACCTCAAGCTTACGCCGGCAGTGCCAGCTGAAAGCCGCCCGTCCGGATCTCAGGGTCACTGACCTGCGAGGCAACGTCGATACACGCCTCAGAAAACTGGACGAGGGGCAGTACCAGGCCATCATCCTTGCCTGCGCGGGACTGGAGCGTCTCGGCCTCGGTGACCGAATCACTCAAGCATTGCCATCGCCACAGTGGCTGCCTGCCTCAACGCAGGGAATCATCGGCCTGCAACAGCGCAGTGATGATCAGCGGGTGGCAGACTTTATCGCTCCGTTGAATGATGCGCCCACCCATGTTTGCGCGTTGGCCGAGCGCCGCGTCGCGGGCCGGCTTGAAGCCAGTTGCCAATTGCCGATTGCAGTCCATGCGCAGTTGGGCGATCAACTGCAGCTGCATGCGCTGGTGGGAATGCCCGACGGCACCGGCATCATTCGCGCCAGCGCCGTGGGCAGTGATACTGCGCCCGAACAACTGGGCGATGACGTGGCCCGGAAGTTACTGGAAAAGGGCGCCGCGCAAATCATCGAAGCGCTGGGGTAAACCCAATACCTTGAATTGAGTTGCCGAATTGACTTGCCCGCCGCGAATAATTACGATAATGTTCGTAGTAAGCTTTTCGTTAAAAGCACGGTCTGTTTAGTGGAGATCACTGAAATCCGCTTCAGGCGGTAAATGTTTTTTGGCCGGGTGACATTAAAGTGTGTGCAGCAGGGTGTGCATATCTACTGCAAACGCCAACACGCAAGCCCCTCGTGTGCATCGGCCGTACATACTGTCACCCGGCCATTCAATCTAGTATTTCCTTCCGTTAAAACGCATACCTGCGATTGGGGCTGGCTTACCGCGTGCTAGAATCGCGCGATCCAAAGCCCCGGGCAGCCGATGAGTTCAACGCAAGTCCTGATTACCCGACCAGAACCCGACGCGACCCTGTTGGCCGGAGAAGTCGAAAAACACGGACTGCAGCCCATCGCATCCCCGGCCATGGCTTTTAAACCCCGCGCTGCGGGGCTCGACTTTGATTGTTTCTGGCAACCGGGCCTGCGCAAGCTGGCGGTATTCTGCAGTCCCAGGGCCGTGACGCTTGGTCTCAGGCAATTGCCGGCGGGTTTCCTGGAAGGTGCAGAACTGGCCGCCATCGGTCCAGCCAGCGCCGATCAGCTTGAAGCAGCCGGCCTGGTGGCCGACATTTTGCCCGACCGGCCTTACAACAGCGAGTCGATGCTTGCGCATCGTGCCATCAGCGCCAACCCGGGCCAGGCCCTGTTGCTGACTGCACCGGGCGGCCGGCAACGATTGCGCGAGGGCCTGCAGGACCTCGGCTGGAAAGTGACATTTGCCTTTGTTTACGAGACGGTGTTGTTGCCGCCAGGCCCTGTGGTCGAGCGCCGCGTGCAGGACAGTGACGACATTATTTCAATATGGACCAGTGCCAGGGCCCTGTCGCACATGGCCGCGTCTATGGCCCCCGGCGCGTGGAAAAAGGTCAGCAGTGGTATTTTGATCGTCAATTCAGATCGCCTGGCGCGGCAGGCCCGGGCTCAATGTTCCGGGGAAGTGGTGGTTGCAGCAGGGCCGGGAAACGATGCCATCATGGCAGCCTTGCTGGAACTGTCCGGCGATTAGCGCTTTGCAGTTACCTTAATCTTTAACCCGAGTTGACACAGTCCAGGTGCGTCATTGCCGGGATTTGGTTAGCATCCAAGTTCAGCTATTTAATTTTGGTGACCACCTGGTGAATAATCCCAAAGACGACGCGGAATTCGACCCATTCGCGAATCACCCCGAAAGCACTGAGAAGCAGGGCTCGGGAAACGGCGTGGCTTGGCTTGCGCTGGTCCTGGTGCTTGCCTTACTGGGCTTCAATGCCTGGGATTGGTGGTCTATGCGGCTGCAGGAGGGCGACGCCTCTGAACAGGCCCAGGTTGTCGATTCAGTCAGCAGGCGCCAGGCCGGCCTTGAAAACACTTTATCCCGCGTACAGCAACAAATCGCCGAACTCGAACAGCAAGATGCAGGCTCTGACCTTGCAGCCCTGCGCGCCGGGCAACAGGCGCTGCAGTCTCGCGCTTCGGCCCTGGGTGTTGCGGATGCAGACCGGCAGGCCCAGATCGATGCCGTCAATACATCGATGCTTGCATTGCTGGGCCGGATCGAAGCGCTGGAGTCCAGCGTGGCCGCATTGGCGGTTCGCGATGACGGCGCCGGCAAAAGCCTCGATATTGCAGAGGTTGACTACCTGTTAAGGCTGGCTGACGAGCGGCTCGCCTTGTTTGGCGACCTGCGATCGGCCGAGTCGGCGCTGGTCATGGCTGACCGCCAGTTGCAAGCCATCGATGACCCGCTCTATGCGCCGGTGCGGCGCAGCATCAGCAATGCGCTGGAATCGCTGCGCTCGGCTCCGCGAATCGACATTGTGGCGGTGGGACAACGCCTGGCAAATTTACAGTCGAACCTCGGTCAATTGCCGTTTCCGGGTGAGGCGCCCACAATCAGCGATACCGTGGATAGCGGTGAGACCGGGACCTGGGCACGCATCAAGGCGGCCCTTGCGCCGCTGGTCAAGGTCAGGCGCAGAGTGGACGAAAGCGAGTTGTTGAGTCTCGAGGACAAGGACTTTGTACGCCAGGGCCTGTGGTTGCAGCTGGAAACGGCGCGCCTGGCGCTGGTGCGCAATGACCAGGCGAGTTGGGACTACGCGCTGGCCCGCGCCGGTGACACCCTTCGTGACCGTTTCGACAACATTGAACCACGGGTGCAACAGGCGGCCGCGACGGTTGATGAACTGGCTGAACTCGGCCTGGCGCCCGAATTGCCGGATGTCAGGGCGCCGTGGTCGCAGCTGAGACTGCTGCGCGATTCCAGGGTCTCAACGGCTGTGCCAGGCACAGCCGTTGAGCCGCAATCGGCCGAACAGGAAGACGAGATTGAACCCGGCGACGAGGGCGGCCAGTGAAACGTCCGGTCCTTGTGTTGCTGACCATCGCATTGCTGCTGTTTGCGGCCGCGCTGGCGCCAGTGTTCAAGTCTGACCCGGGGTTCGTGCAAATACATTTCCTGGACTGGACCATTGAAACAAGCGTGCTGGTCCTGGTACTGGCTTTCCTGCTGTTATGGTTCACGGTCCATTTCCTGGTGAAACTATGGCGGGTGCCGGCCGAAACCGCGCGCAGGGTACAAGAAAAACGGGCGCTTGCGCAGCTCGAGAAAGGCCTGTTGGCGCTGACTGAAGGAGACTGGCGCACCGCTGAACGCGCCTTGGAGAAATCGACCAGCACGCGCGGCAAGACCACTGCCCGTTACCTGGCCGCGGCGCAGGCGGCGGAAGGGCAGTCGGCTGATGAGCGGCGCGAGTACTACCTCGAGCAGGCGGACAGCGGTGGAAATCGCAAGAAATTCCTGGTCGAGCTGACCCGCGCGCGCATGCTGCTACATAGCGGAGGCCGGGCCGAGGCCCTGCCGATACTGCAGAATCTGCACCAGCGCCGACGGCGTCACCCACAGGTACTGGAATTGCTGGCCCGTTGTTATCGCGAGCTGGGACATTGGGACGAATTGCAGGCGCTGTTTCCGTCGCTGGCAAAGTCCGGTGTACTGAATGAACAACAACTCGATGACCTGAAGATAGAAGTAGCGGAGAACCGGCTTTCATCGGTTGATGATGCCGATGAACTGCAGGCCGCATGGAAAAAACTACCCAGGGCCATGCGCCGCGAGGTCCGGGTGATCGAAGTGTTCGCGGAACAGGCCGGGCGGCTGGAACGCGCTGAACTGGCAGAGCCGGTATTGCGCGCAGCGCTCAAGTCCCAGTGGGTCCCGACATTGGTTCTGCGCTACGGCGACCCCGGTGCGGGTCACGTGGCACAACGACTGAAACAGTGCGAAAAATGGTTGGTCCAACACCCGGATGACGCTGCACTGCACCTTGCGCTGGGGCGGCTGTGCGCGGGCGAGGAGATCTGGGGCAAAGCGCGACAACACCTGATACGCAGCCTTGAAATCGAGCCCAGCAGCGCGGGGTATGACGCGCTGGGCCAGTTGCTTGAGCGACAGGGTGACCTGGAACCTGCGATGGCCTGTTTTCGAAATGCCTTGCGCATCAACCAGGGCAAGGCGGCCATTCCATTGCCGGGTGACCAGGCCCGGCTGACACCACCCGCCTAGGCAGCCCAGGCCACGGCAACACCAAATAGCACGCCCATGACCAGCCATACACGAATCGCCGCGTCAGTTTTTGCGGCCCAGTAATCGGTAAAGCGGATCATTCGCTGGCGCCCCATGAGCGCAATCGCAGCCGCCGCCGCGATCATCAGCCATCCAAGAATCTCTATGAACACGGGTTGTGAAACCTGTGGCGCCGCCAAAAGGAACAGCGTACCCAGGGCCAGCCTGACGGCGATCGCAAAAGCCATGCCCCAGGGTTTGCTGACGGTATTTGTCACCATTGACATCAGTTTCCGCGGTTGCAGAAGGCCATAGACACTCAGCGCTGCAATAAACAATCCGAATCCAAATACGAGCCAGGACATGACCAATCACCTGTTGATGGTTTCGCACAGTCTACGCCCGGCCCGGTAATACGGCCAGCGTGTTTAGCGTGGGGAACGGGAATTGAGCTAGTGCGGACGTGCCAGGATCTTGACCGGAACGTCGAACCCAAACTCGAATGAGTCGTAATACAGGTAGCGTTCGGACAATCGATGTTTCAGGAACTCGGCCCGCGCAGCATCGATCATGGCCGGCGGGCCACTCATGTATACATCGTAAGGTGAAAGGTCCGGATACTGGTCAATGACTGATTGGTGCACGTAGCCCGTGAAGTAATCATCAGAGTCGGCCGCTTCGTTGACAGCGGCGGTGTAGTTGATATGTGCATGCTGCCCGGCCCAGTGCCTGGGCAATTCCTGCATGTACAGTTCCTGCTCGTTTTGCGCACCCCAGAACACGTGT
>JABDJL010000174.1 GCA_013002505.1 Lysobacterales bacterium
CGATCTGCGAGACCGGCGACCGCCTGGGCTCCGAGCGCTGGCTGCCGCCGACCCGCGAGGGCGATGTGCTGGCCATCCTCAACACCGGCGCCTACGGCCGCGTGATGAGCTCGCACTACAACCTGCGCGAGCCGGCGGCCGAAGTGCTGATCTGACCCGGGCAGGCCCCGAAATCATCGCACCGCCTCCCCGCGCGCAGGACCCGCGGTAAGCAAACAGCCCATGCAGCCTTAATGGCGGCATCGCGCGCCCCCAACTTTCTGATTTTCAATTACTTCCTGGCTTGTAACAAGCATTAACACGGCGTTCACAACTCCTTGGCAGCAACGTCACGCTGCAGGCTTAGACTGCCCGGTATTCAGAAGCGCTGTTCGCAATGAGCGGCTTCAGAGCAAGCAACCATTCTTAAGCATTCAAGGGAGAAGACTGATGCAAAGGAAGACCAGAAACACGAACCGTATTAATGAACATCACGCCCGTGCGTGGACCATTGACCCGCGCAGGTATCTGCCATTCAGCAGGGGGCGCGCGACCACCACGCCGAGCCCACAGGCCGCGGGATCTGACACGCCCATCCTGAAGCCCTGGGGCTGGTAAGAACCGAGTCTGAACCGGGCCCGGCCGGGCCCGGCCCACGACCTTGACGGCGCAGCCTGCTACCCTTGGCTGCATGAGCCAAATCCGCGAAATCGAGTTCCCCCAGAAAGACCTGCCGCTGCGCGCGGACGTCAGCATGCTGGGGCATTTGCTGGGCGAAGTCATCGTCGAGCAACACGGCGAAGACCTGCTGGCGCTGGTCGAGCGCATTCGCAAGGCCGCGATTGCGCGCCGCGAGGGTGACCCGGACAACGCCGAGCGCATGCTCGCGGCACTGGATGAGCTGCCCGCCGGGCAGCATCTGCTGATCATCCGCGCGTTTTCCTCGTATTTGCGGCTGGTCAACATCGCCGAGGACATCCACCGCATCCGCCGCAACCGGGCCTACCTGAAAGACCAGGCCGCCGCCCAGCGTGGCAGCCTGGCCGACGTGCTGGGCGGTTTCCGCCAGCACGGCGTCGCAGCCCAGGATGTCGGGCAGGCATTGCAGCGACTGCGGGTTGAGCCGGTGTTTACCGCGCACCCGACCGAAGCCACCCGGCGCAGCATCCTGGAAAAAAGCTATTCGATCGTCCACCGGCTGGTCGATCGCTTCAATCCCGACCTGACGCCGGCCGAGGAACAAATGGCCCTGGCGCGCATCCGCGACGCGGTGACCTCCGGCTGGCAGACCCGCACGGTGTCGCACGAGCGCCCGACGGTCGCTGATGAACTCGACAACATCCTGTTCTACCTGGTCGATATCCTGTACCGGATGGTGCCCGCCTGGCACGAATCGCTGCAGCGCGCGCTGGCGGAACATTACACGCCCGATATCGCACCCCAAGACCCGGCGGCCATGCTGCGCTTCGGCTCCTGGGTGGGCGGCGACATGGACGGCAATCCGAATGTCGGCGCCGCCACGATCCGGGATACGCTGGTCACCCAGCGCGCCGCGATTATCCGGCGCTATATTCCCGAGTTACGCCAACTGGGGCGCTACCTCAGCCAGACCCGGGGCGACGCGGGCTTCAGCGACACCCTGCTGGAACGCGTGGCCGCCTACAGCGAGCGCTACCATGACGTGGCCGCGGATATCCCCCGGCGCCACCGGGAAATGCCCTACCGCTGCTTCTTCCGCTTCGTCAGCCACCGCCTGAAGGAGACGCTGGCGGATACCGCTGATGCGTACGCGTCGGCAGACGCGTTCCGCGATGACGTCGAATGCGTGGAGCAAAGCCTGGCCGCGCACAAGGGCGAACATGCCGGGCTGTTTGGCGTGCGGCGCCTGCTGGTGCGCATCCGAACTTTCGGCTTCCACCTGGCCACGCTGGACGTGCGCCAGGACGCCGAACTGCACCGCGAGGTGATGGCCGAGTTGCTGGGCATCGACGACTGGGCCGGCTGGTCACGTGAGCAGCGCTGTGAACACCTCGAAGGACTGCTGAAGGAAGACAAAACTCCTGCCGTGCCCGAGACCGCCAGCCTGTCGCAGCAAGCCAGCGATACGCTGGACGTGTTCCGCACCATCCACGCCTCGCAGCAGGGTTACGGTGCCGCCGCGATCGGCCTGTTCGTGATCAGCATGACCCAGGGCGCGGATGATGTGCTGACCACGCTGGCGCTGGCGCGCATCGCCACCGAAGAACGAGACATCGCACTGGACATCGCCCCGCTGCTGGAAACCGTGGATGACCTCGAAGCCGGGCCGCAGATTTTCAACGCCCTGCTCGGCCTGGAGAGTTACCGCCGACACCTCGACCAGCGCGGCCAGCGGCAGGTGATCATGGTCGGCTACTCCGACAGCAACAAGGACGCCGGCATCGTCGCCTCCCGCTGGGGCCTGCAGCAGGCGCAGGCGCGGCTATTGGAACTGGGATCCGAACACGGCGTCGAGACGGTGTTCTTCCACGGACGCGGCGGCACCGTCAGCCGCGGCGGCGGCAACCTGGTCAGCGGCATTATCGGCGCACCGGCCGGCACCGTGAACGGCTACGTCAGGGTCACCGAGCAGGGTGAAGTGATCAACCGCAAGTACGGCACCCGGCCGATCGCCCTGCGCAACCTGGAGTTGATGGGCGGCGCTGCATTGCAGCACCAGTTAAGCGATGTCGGCCAGCACCCGGAGCCGGAGATGTGCGCGGTGCTCGACGCCATGGCAAGTAGCGCGCGGGCCCGCTACCGCTCGCTGGTGCACGACGACCCCGGCTTTGTCGCCTTCTTTCGCGCCGCCACCCCCATCGACGTGATCGAGCGGCTGGCAATCGGCTCGCGCCCGGCGTCACGCCGCAGCGGCGAGGGCATCGGCAACCTGCGCGCGATCCCGTGGGTGTTTTCCTGGGCGCAGACACGCGTCGGCTTCCCGGGCGTGTTCGGCGTCGGCACGGCGCTGGAATCTGCGGCCCGCGACGCCGGCCTGGACTGCCTGCGCGACATGTACCGGCGCTGGCAGTTTTTCCACGGCATGGTCAACGATGTGGAGATGGTGCTGGCCAAGTCGGAACTGGACGTCGGCCGCCGTTACGCCGAGCTGGCCGGACCGGAGGGTTCTGCGATGTTCGAGACGATCGCGCAGGAATTCGCACTGGCTTCCCGCCATATCCTGGCGATCAAGCAGCAGGATGAACTGCTCGCGGACCAGCACACGTTGCGGCGCAATATCCGCCTGCGCAACCCCTACGTCGATCCGCTGCACGTGCTCCAGATCGACCTGCTGCAGCGCTGGCGCGCAGGCGGCCGGGAAGACGAGGATTTACTGAACGCGCTGAAGGCGTCGGTCAATGGCATCGCGCAGGGCATCCAGAATACCGGTTGAATTCCTCTTTTGGGCATTCAGTTCATTTGTGGCAGGATGGACCGAAAAGAACCAGCACCAGGGAGGAGGGGCGCCATGACGCGACCGGACTATTCCAGCTGTACGCTGGAGGAGCTGCGCGACGTTGCAGCGCACATTGACCAGGCCGAGTACCCGGAACGATACGCCGAAGTTCAACACCAGATCGCATTACGGGAACAAGGCACCGGACCCGACCCAGCCGACACCAGCGGCAGTGAAAATACGGCGGAACAAATGCCGGGCGCGCACGAAGTCACGTTTACCGGTTCGGGCGGCGAGTTTTTCCGCATCTGGATCGTCAACCTGCTGCTCAGCCTGGTTACGCTGGGCATCTACTCCGCCTGGGCAACCGTGCGCAATCGCCGTTATCTTTACGGCAATACCGACCTTGACGGCAGTCGCTTCGATTTCCACGGCAGTCCGCTGGCCATACTGAAGGGCCGCGTGATCGCGGTGGTGCTGTTCATTGCCTACGCTTTCGGCGGGGATTTTCATTTCGCCATACCGCTGGTGGCCCTCTCGGTGCTGTTCCTCGGTTTTCCGTGGATCATGGTCACCGCGCTACGGTTCAGGCTCAGCAATACAAGCTGGAAGAGCCTGCGCTTCGGCTTCACCGCGAGGCCGGCCGAGGCCTACCGGCTGTTCGCCCTGCCCGCCCTGGTCATGCTGACCGCTTATGCCGGCATGATCGTATTCGCCTTCGATGGCTTCCAAAGCCCGGCGCCGCCGTCAATGCCCGTGTTTCTTGGCTGGACGGTGATTCTCCTGCTGGTGTCCGCCTGGGTGATCCCGGTACTCACCTACCGGGCGCGGACCCTGATAATGAACAATGTCCGCTATGGCAACCACGCGTTTACCGCCAAGCTCAGAAGCTCGGTATTCTTCACTGCTTTTTTCCAGGCCCTCGGCCTGGGGTTTGCGGCGTTCCTGGTCATCGCCGTGGTGATGTTCCTGGCGATGATGGTGCTGTTTCCGTTCGCTGCCAATGCCGAAGGCGGACTGGTGATGGGGTTCGTCTTCGTGGTGATCTACGGCCTGGCGGTGCCGCTGTACCTGCTTCCATTCGCTGCCTGGCACGTGCTGACCACCAACCACGTCATCAGCTCCGCCCAAATCGAAAACCTGCGGTTCAACATGGCCATGCAGGTGTTCGGCTACTGGAGCGTCCTGGTCAGCAATGCCATTGTCGCGGTGTTGTCGCTGGGCCTGGCGATTCCGTGGACCAAGGTGCGCATGCTGAAGTAC
>JABDJL010000188.1 GCA_013002505.1 Lysobacterales bacterium
GGGCAGCGGCGCAGCATGAAGCGGATGTCCTTGATAAAGCCGAGGTCGAACATGCGGTCGGCCTCGTCCAGCACCACCACCTCGATGTTGTCGAGGTGATAGACCTTCTGCTTGTAGTAATCGATCAGCCGCCCCGGCGTGCCGATCAGCACGTCCACGCCGTCTTTCAGCTCGTTGCGCTGCTTGTCATAATCCACGCCGCCGTAAGCGAGGCCAAAGGTCAGCCCGGTCTGGCCGCCCAGCAACAGGGCGTCGCGGTGGATCTGCAGCGCCAGCTCGCGGGTCGGCGCCACCACCAGCGCGCGCGGATGCCGGCCGCGCGTGTCCTTGGGCGTGTGCTTGAGCAGGCGCTCGAAAATCACCAGCAGAAACGCCGCGGTCTTGCCGGTGCCGGTCTGCGCCTGGCCGGCCACGTCCAGGCCTTTCAGCGCCAGCGGCAGGGTCAACGCCTGGATCGGCGTGCAATGGGTAAAGCCGGCGGCTTCGAGCCCCGCCGCGACCTCGGGTCGCAGGTCGAGACTCTTGAAGGTGACGTCGCTCAGCGGTGAGCTGGATGGATTGTCTGGCATACGGTACACACCCCGGTGTGAATGGGTTAATTTCCTGGCAAGCCTTGAAAACCACGAAGATCGCCTTGAAATACACAGGCGGTTCGGTTGAAATGATGGCTCTGTTTTAGGGCAACTGCCCCATCCAGACGCCTGATCATCAAACCGGGCCCTGAATCAAGGGCATATTAACCGCGCCGCCATCCCCATACCAGTCGGATCAAGCGCCAGCAGGAGAATCCAGAGTGAGCGACAACGTCATCCATGTAACCGACAGTGATTTCGAAGAACGGGTATTGAACGCCGATGGGCCGGTGTTGGTGGACTACTGGGCCGAGTGGTGCGGGCCGTGCAAGATGATCGCGCCGATCATCGACGAGATCGCCAAGGAGTATGCTGGCCGGCTGACGGTGGCCAAGCTGGACATCGACAGCAACAGCCAGACGCCGCAGCAGTACAGCGTGCGCGGCATCCCGACGCTGATGATTTTCCGCGACGGCAATGTACAGGGCACCAAGGTCGGCGCGATGACCATGGGCCACCTGAAGGCCTTTGTCGAAGAAACGATCTGAACCCAGCCCGCTCCGCGCGGGCCATGGCAACGGGATTAAACAACTGGACGGCTGCCGCCTGACATGCTAATTTGTGGGCATCTGTAGCGGGTGCCCCACCCGGCTTGACCAACTCCCGAACAAAACCCAGGTGATTCCGGATTGTGTGAATCCCTGATTGAACAAGCTGATTGTGCATTCCCGGCGACCCGGGGCGCACGCTGACACCAGAACCGAATTCATCAATCCACGCTGTAACAGCAGCAGACACTGCGCCATGCGCGACATTCCCCGGGCCATCGCCCCGAGCAAAGAAACCGACCTATGAACCTGACTGATCTGAAACAGAAACCGATTGCCGAGTTGTTGGAAATCGCCGACGAAATGGGCCTCGAGGGCGTGGCACGCTCCCGCAAGCAGGACGTGATCTTCTCGATCCTGAAGGCACACGCCAAGAACGGCGAAAGCATTTACGGCCAGGGCGTGCTGGAGATCCTGCAGGACGGTTTCGGCTTCCTGCGCTCAGCTGATTCCTCCTACCTCGCCGGGCCGGACGACATCTACGTCTCGCCCAGCCAGATCCGCCGCTTCAGCCTGCGCACCGGCGACATGCTGGCGGGCAAGATCAGGCCGCCGAAAGACAGCGAACGCTATTTCGCGCTGCTGAAGGTCGAGGAACTGAATTACGAAGGACCGGATGCGGCCAAGCGCAAGATCCTGTTCGAGAACCTGACCCCGGAATTTCCGACCAAGCAATTCATCCTCGAGCGCGGCAACGGCAGCACCGAGGACATCACCGCGCGCATTATTGATCTCGTTTCGCCGATCGGCATGGGCCAGCGCGGGCTGGTGGTTTCCCCGCCCAAGGCGGGTAAGACCATCATGTTGCAGAACATCGCCACCAGCATCCGCGCCAACTACCCGGACGGCAAGATGATTATCCTGCTGATCGACGAGCGTCCCGAGGAAGTGACGGAAATGCAGCGCTCGGTGGACGCAGAGGTGATTTCCAGCACTTTCGACGAACCCGCCTCGCGCCACGTGCAGGTGGCCGAGATGGTGATCGAGCGCGCCAAGCGCCTGGTCGAGCACAAGCACGAGGTGGTGATCCTGCTGGATTCCATCACCCGCCTGGCGCGCGCCTACAACACCGTTGCGCCGTCATCCGGCAAGGTGCTGACCGGCGGCGTGGACGCCAACGC
>JABDJL010000009.1 GCA_013002505.1 Lysobacterales bacterium
TAATAGCGCAGTGCCTTGACAGACACGCGGCCCAATTGCGCAAATTGCCCGATGCGAATCAAATCGTCCATCTCCAGAACCTTACAGTCTCCCCTAACGGGAAGGTAAAGGGCAGAAAGGGCTCTACAGCGACCAGTCGTTCGAAAACCGGGCCCGGCCGTTCTTGGCCGCCGTGCCAAGCGCTATTGATTGAATTGTTACTGCAAATTGTCTAAGCGTGGCTCGCTACCTTTTTTCTAGCGGGCTTTTTCATACGAATACCAGGCCAACAGGTAAAACAGCGCCGCAATGCCGGCCATGGCGCCGAGCCCGAGCAGCATTGACGCATACTCGACGGCCCCGCCAATCACCGCGCCCTGCAGGTTACTTCCCAGTGCCGCGGCCGGGTGGGGTGAGCGCGACAACAGGATCGGGAACAGCAGCCCTGCAAAAAACACCGGTATGCCGAGTATCAGCCCGCCCAGGACGATGCGCGTCAAGACATCGAACTGGTTCAGCGACCCCAACTCGAAAAAGTACAGCCCGATACAACTGGCGATCAGCAAACCGAACAGCAGCTTGGAATTGAAGCCGCTGTAAACCCGCACCAGCAGCGTCGCCAACAGCGCCATCGACAGCACGCCGAGGAACACGGCGGCATTGACGATCCACGTCGAGCCGGCCAGCACCGACATCGCCGTGATACCGCGCGTTTCCAGCAACAGGAAACCCGCACCGAGGAAAAACATGGCCGGGTCCCAGGCGCTTTTTTCATTTTCTTCGCGGTAAAAAATACGCGTGCCCACCACCGACGTCAGCACCACCAGTGCCAGCACACCCAGGTATAGCCACGGAAACACCCCGGGCCGCGTGTACAGGAATGGCCAGTCATCATCGCTGATCCGCACTGCCTGTTGCGGGTAACTCAGGGCCAGAGACTCGAATTCGCCAACCGCAGCGGGATTGATTTGCGTTGCACCCTTGTTGACGAAAAAGGTCAGCCCGTAATGCATGCCGTGGAAAATCGTAACCGGGTCCTGGCCGGTGGCCTCGAAAATCGTCCAGCGCAGGCGGTTGGCGATCCATTCGCCCGAAAACACCGAGAAACTGATCACCAGTGCGCCGCCGGGTTTGACCAGCGCCCAGGCCTGCTCGATGCTTTGCCGGGTGTAGACGAAATTGTCGATGCGCAAGGACGACATCGAGGCGACCATGGCGTGCGAATCGAGCAAGCCGAAAGAGACCAGGTCAAAGGACTCCGGCTCGGCGGTGGCAAAATAGGCGCGCGCGTCCCTGACCACCGGTTTGGCCCCGTTCTGGTATGGCTGTTCCGGGTGCAATTCGGAGCCCAGGTCGAGGATCAGCGGATCAATATCGACCGCCGTGACGTCGCTGTAGCCGTTGCGCAGGGCTGCCGCCGCGTCATTTCCGGTGCCGGCGCCGACGATCAGGGCACTTTCGCCACCCTCGAGCAATGCAAAGGGCAGGTCGTAAACGCGTTTAAAAAAATCGGCCTCCGAGCGTTGCTTGCCGCTGAGCTGTTCGACGGATTCGGTGCGCAGGTCATGGATGACCTGGTGAAAATCACGGTTGACCCTGAGCTTGTAATGTATCGACCCCTCGTCCTGGTGAATGACATCGATACGGTTGTAAGGCGAGTAAATGGCCTCGCCGTGCGAATGGTAGGCCAGCGCCAGTATCAACGGAAAGCACAGCAGGGCAGTGCGTGAAAAGCCGATCCATAACAGCGGAACCAGGGAAAACAGGAACCACGCTGCCGGCGGGCTGGACGAGACGGTCAACACGGCAAAGGCGACGACGCCTGCAATGGACCCGCCCAGGTCCCACGAGTAGGCTTTCAGGCTTTCGCGAGGACCGGCATCGCGAAACAGGCGGCCAAGGCGTGTTCCGAGGCAAAAGAACACCGCCACGATCAGCGCCCAGACGCCCAGGAAAATAGCCAGGTTTCGGACCACCTCGGCGGGCGATGCATTGATGCCTTCACCGCCCCACAGGGCCACGGAGCGGTCCGGGAAATGCAGGTTGGTGATATTCAATGACTCGGCCAGCGCCAGAGGCACGGACAGCAACAGCAATAGCGGGAAGGTCCACCCCAGCAGGTCCTTGCCCTTTCTGCCCAGGCCACAGCCCAGGCCCAGGCCCAGGAATGCACCGATCAGCACGATGTTGGCGAAATACGCGAAGGCGCGCATCTGCCCACCGGTCCAGCGTATTAATGTCAACTCGAGGCACAGGATCGCAAAGGTCAGTATGCCGATGTGAACGTGCGTCGGAATTGACCTGAACAGGCGGCTCGCTTCGCTTCCGTGCTGCATAAGGGGTTCCCTGTTTATTATTGGCAGTGCCGATTCGGTGATGGGCAAAATAGCACGAATTGAAATCGTCCGAGCCCCGACGGACTGAATAATGCCGTCCCGATCCGGGCCCTATCACTTCTGGCCCGGGGTAGGGCACGCCCATCAGGGTATAATCCCGCGCTTTCGTCACAGCCTGGCCGGATACCCGATGCCCTACAAAAACCGAATTCCATTTCTAATATCTGTTCTGTTAGCGGCCGTTCTTTCGCTGCCCGCCTGCGGACCGCAGGCCGGTAACGCGCCGGACCAGGCCGCAGCAGCCAAACCCGGGTCTGCAGCCACTGACGGCTACGACTCGGCGCACGATTACTACACGTTCTCCAACTACGAGCAGTTCCGCACACGCCACCTGGCACTGGACCTGGACGTGGATTTTGAAGCGCGGTCACTGGCCGGAACGGCAAGCCTCTATGTCAGCCTGCTGGACCCGGAGACCCGCCAGCTGATCCTCGACAGCCGCGACCTGCATGTTGATGCGGTTCGCGTGGGCGATGACAATGCGCTGCACACGGCCGCGTTCAACATCGGTGAGTCACACCGCGACCTCGGCCAGCCGCTGGTCATCACATTGCCCCGGGATTTCAGCCCGCAGGGTGAATTCCGCATTGAAGTGGACTACCAAACCGACCCGACTTCCACCGCGCTGCAATGGTTACCGCCCGAATTGACCGCCGGTGGTGAGCACCCGATGCTGTTTTCGCAATCGCAGAGCATCCATGCGCGCAGCTGGATTCCGCTGCAGGACACGCCGTCGATGCGCATTACATATGAGGCCACCATTCGTACGCCCGACACGCTGCTGGCGCTGATGAGCGCCGAAAACGAACCCGGCGCGCAGCGCGATGGCGAATACCAGTTTCAGATGCCGCAGCCCATTCCGTCCTACCTGATGGCGATCGCGGTGGGCAATTATTTCTTCGAAGAAATTGGCGAGCAGACCGGCATATACTCTGAACCCGAGCTGCTCCAGGCGGCGGCCTGGGAATTTGCTGAAACCCAGGAAATGATGGACCGCACCGAGGAAGTGTACGGCGAATACCAGTGGGGCCGCTACGACCTGCTGATCCTGCCACCCAGCTTTCCCTACGGCGGCATGGAGAATCCGCGACTGTCTTTTATCACGCCGACGGTCATCGCCGGCGACCGCAGCCTGACCTCGCTGATCGCGCACGAACTGGCCCATTCGTGGTCCGGCAACCTGGTGACCAACGAAACCTGGCGCGATATCTGGCTTAACGAGGGCTTTACCTCTTACCTCGACGCACGCCTCGTGGAAATGCTGTACGGCAAGGCGCGTGCTGACGAGGAGCGCTACAACAGCTACACCAACCTGTTGCAGCAGTTCACCTACATCAAGCCCGAGATGCAGCCGCTGGCGCCGGTGCTGCGCGGCACCGAGGGCGAGGATTCGCAGGGCTCGACCTACTACACCAAGGGCCAGATGATGCTCGACCACCTCGAAAGCCTGTTCGGGCGCGAGGTGTTCGACGCATTCCTGGCCGGCTATTTCGATCACTTCGCATGGCAATCCATCACCACCGAGCAGTTCGTCGAGTACATTGACCGCGAACTGTTCCAGTCCTACCCGGGCAAGTACTCGGTGGCCGAAATGTCGAAATGGCTGTACGAGCCGGGCTTGCCGGACGACGCCCCGGTACCGGTTTCGCAGACCATCGAGGAATCGACCGCCGCGGCGCGCAATTTCGCGGCCGGTGAAATCGAAGCAGGTGAAATCCCGGTGGCCGACTGGAGCCCGCAGATGGTCGTTAACCTGCTCAGCCAGTTACCGCCGGAAACCCGCAGCGAACAGTTGTCGGCGCTGGATGCTGCCCTGGCGCTGAGTGAATCACGCAATGCCGAGATCGCGCGAGAGTGGTTTACCCAGGTCGCCAATCGCCGCCACCTGCCCGCCTTTGATGCGATGCGTGCGCACCTGCAGAAATTCGGCCGCACGTGGTTATTGAGCGGCACCTATCGTGGCCTGGTCAACAACGGGCATGATGCTGGGCTGGCGCGGGAAGTCTACGAAAAGGCCAAGTCCAGTTACCACCCGCTGACCCGCAAGG
>JABDJL010000011.1 GCA_013002505.1 Lysobacterales bacterium
GCCTGGGCGTGCCCAGGTGGTCGGTGTGGATAAAATTCACGGATTCAACCAGTTGTGGTGGGCCGGGATTTGCCGGGTGCCCCCAACGCAATGCGTCCGCTGAAGTTTTTCCGTTCGCGGCGCTCACCTCAACGTACTGAATGCCGAAATAGCCTCCAATGCTCGTCCATTGTCCGCCCCCTGCCTTGTGGCTCACATTCACGACAGAGGAGCCGCCATCATGAACAATGGTGTAATCGACGTTTGAAGAATAGGAGTTGTGATCAACCCATCGAACCTCAACAGACTCACCACAACAGGGTGAGGTATTCAGAGTCCAGCGATAAGTCGCCGTGGCGTTCTTGTTGCCCAGCCTGTGATCAGGGCCGTAAGTTTGAGCATCTGTCTTGGAATTCCAAGTGCCAACACTGCTTGTGCCAGGGTCATCGTTGTCCACATATGTCCATAACATTGGGGGTGGTACGGTGACCCATTCACTAGAAATAACTGCAACCGGCTGTCCATTGAGAAAGACATACTCGACGTCAGGTGTAGAGCCACCCACATATTCACCCAGCAGTTCTCCGTTCAGCCCATAAATGAAGTGCGTCGTCACTCCATCGGCAGTCTTGGCCACGCGCTGGCCGCGCCCGTCATAGGTATAGGTGCCCACCACGGTATCGCCGGTGCCATCCCGGTCCGTGACCTGTGCCAGGCGATTGTGATCGCCATAGGCATAAAGCTGGCCGTGGCCCAGGCCGTTGAGCTTGTCCAGCCGGTTGCCGGCAGGATCGCGATTGAAGGACCAGCCGTTTTGGGTCGCCAACCGGCTTGACTGAGGCTCGTAACTGTAGGGGTCGTCCACGATGCCGTTCTGGTAGCGCGTACGGTTGCCGTTGGCGTCGTAATCGAAATCCTCGGTGCCATAGGCGCCGTTGGCTGTATCCAGGCGATACAGCGTGTCGTAGGTGAACGACTGGTCTATGGACGCCGGTTCCTGGTCGTCGATTAATGTGATGTTGCCGACATCGTCGTAGCCGAAGATCCAGTCCAGGCTGCCGGACTGCAGATTATCCAGTTCGTAGTCCTGGTCGAATGTGGCCGACATCGTCAGGCCATTGCCAAAGGTGAAATCGCTGACCGGCCCGAAAGGCTCATACGTGACGCCGGTAACCAGGTTCTCCGTGACCGCGTTGACGGTCTTGTCCACGGCCGTCACGCGCCCGGCGGCGTCGAGGGTGTAATCCACCACCATGCCCGAGGGATAGGTGATTTGTGTCGGGCGATCCGCGCCGTTGTAGGCATAGGACGTTTTGTAATTGGTGCCGTTGATGTCGCGGCTGACGCTGAGCAGGTTGCCGCGCGCATCGTAGCTGTAAGTCTCGGTACCAGCCGCATCGCTCATGCTGGTCAGCCGGCCCTTGCCATTGGTGCCCACGTCATAGGTGAAGGTGACATCCAGCGCATTGTCCGGATAGTCCACCAGCGTGAGCCGGTTCAGCGCATCATAGCTGTACTCCACCCTCACACTGCGCGCATCGGTAGCGGCCGTGCGATTGCCGGCATCGTCATACTCATAAAGCGTGATGCCGGTGTCGGGGCTGTCGAGCTCGACCTGGTTGTCGAGGCCGTCGTAGGTGTAGGTGGTGATGTTACCCAGCGAATCGGTGACCGTGACCAGATTGTCGCGGTCGTCATAACCCATCAGTGTCTCACCAAGCGTCGCGTCAATGGTCTTGACCAGGCGGTCCAGCGGGTCGTACTCGAAGCTGGTGGTGTTGGTGTTCGCGTCCAGCGCACTGGTGCGGTTGCCGTTGTTGTCGTAACCGTAAGTGGTCTCGTCCAGGTTACCGTCAATCAACTTCTGCAGCCGGCTGAGTTGGTCGTAAGTGCGACTCATCGTGCGGCGCAGTTGGGCCGAATCGTTGTATGTAGATTCCACCGTGCGGTTGCCAGCGGCATCGAGCGTGTACTCGATGCGGTTATTGAAGTTATCGGCAATGGCGTCCAGGCGGTGTGCATCGTCGTACTCGTAATCGGTAAAACTAACGTCCGGTTGGGTGACGCGGGTCAGGTTGCCGACGTTGTCGTAGCTGAATGTTGTCGTCTGACCGTCATTGGTGCGCGTTTCGATCCAGCCGCGCGCATGGTAGGTCATGCTGGTATCGACGTTGTTGGCCTCGCGGATTTTCAGCGGGCGGCCGTTGCCGTCGTATTCCAGGTACTCGGTGACATGGCCCAGCGCGTTGGTGATCGTGTGCAGGTCACCCTTGAGGAACTTCAGGCCCGGATCGTCGCTGGTGTAGTAGGCGTAGGTTGTAATGTCCGACACATCGGTGCGCGGGCCGTCTATGGTTTCGACCTTGCCAATCAACTCGGCAATCGAGGGACCTTCGAAGTAGGTATAGGTCCAGGTACGGGAATCGAGCGATACGGTGTCCGTTTCGGTGCGCGTCAGCACCTGGCCGCGGGTGTTGTAAGTGTTGGTGGTTGTCTTGCCTGGTTCTCGAATCTCAAGAATTTTATTCAGAGAGTCATCCCAATCTGTCTCGATGATTCTGGACTCTGGCTCGCCAAAAGCCTCGGTTCGGCTGGTTTGGTGGGATCCGTTGCCATATGTAAACTTTGTGATGTTGCCTGATGCGTCGGTCCGTTCAGTGGGCCAACCGTTTGCGTCTCTCGTGTAGCTAATTGCTCCCGAACCATCCGAAATGCCGGAAATGTCGAAATTCTGAGTTGCCTCATCAAAAGAGTAGCTTTTCAAATCTAATAACGGTGTGGTTAATGTCGATTGTCCCGCAGCATCATAAGATATTGACACCTGACCAGCTCCTCCGGCATGCGTGCTCGTCAACACTCGCCCGGCGAAATCGTAAGAATAGGACGCAAACTGGTCCGCATTCTCATCAATAATTGCGGTAATGTGTGAGGGCCAATTGGCATCTGAATACTGGTAGGTTTTTACCGTCAGATCCTGGTACGTAACTGTCTCAAGATTGCCAATGGCATCATATGCGTATTGGATTTGGTCGCCATTTGGCGTTGTAAGTGTGTCGATTTGCTCGCCATTGGCTGACGAGAACTGAATTGACCTTCCGGTTGGGGCAACAACGGACTCAATGATGCCGGTCTGGCCGTTATAGTTAACAACAATGGGCTTCTCTCCAACATCTGGGTTATAGATTTCGATCAGTCGAAACTCATCAGGCAAGTCTCCTAAGCCTGTCACCAACTCAAATTTTTCGACCCTGCCTCCGCTAAAGGAAATGCTGGCCTCGTTCCCAGAGACTGTAAGAATAGTGCCTGGGGAATTCTTCGACCTGAACAGTCCATTGACGAATCCAAACGTCTCAAATGTGCCGTCAGGCTTAACCAGGTTATAACCATTCTCTGCAATGATTTTTTCTGAGAAATTGTGGCTCCATCCATGCCCAAACTCTGAACCGGTTAACTGTGCAGACGACAAGTATTTCCTTTGAAAATTGAGGTCTGGAGATTGAAAATCTGACTCATTGATCGATTTATTACCAGTTGTAGGGCTGCAGGGATTACCCTCGGTCGGTGTGCAAACTGCAAGATTTGTAACAACGATGGTAGCTTGAATATCAGGGGCCTTAACTGAATGGCCTCTGATGCAGATTTTGGGTAAGACTGGAGTAGTATAGCCTTGTTGGCCATTAAACCAACCATTGGAATTTGTTACTAGGTTTACTGGACAAACGCCAGCACTTTCTCGGTGTACGTGATGTTGCGAAATAGCAGGGTCAGAAAGACAAACCCCATTCACTTTATGGTTAGCATTTAGCGTGAAACCTGCCCGTTCAGCAGCAGTGTAATCTCTTGACCCGATTTGAAGTGGGGCTGCACCCCATAATTTGTAGTCAAAGTCTCGAACCCATTCAACATTGCACAGCTCATGCCCCAAGCTGCTTTCCACTCTTTCGACTATGTCTTCCAGCGCTTCATCTTCTGTTGGAACAGCGACAGCTTGAACAATATTTTCTTTGTACCCTGTTGTTGAATGCGAGTCAGCAACGACGTAGTCGGGAAACCCGTATTGGAGCCAAATAACTTTTGGATTTGTGTTGCTGAGAGTTGTGGTCACATAATCGAAGTACGCGCGATATGCGGGTTGTCCAGTTCGAACAGCGTTTTCGGCGGCTTCAAGAGTCGGATATGGGTTGCTCTGGAACCACCACTCCGTCTGGGCTACGGCTGGAAGTGAGAAATTCGAACTGAGAAAAAATACGCTGGCAATTAGAAGGTTTTTTAGCATAAGAACAGCCCCTTTAATCGAGTATTATTTTTAACGCCGAGGTCTGGTTCGCTGTCGAACTCCACGCACCTGCGAGAGCGCTCAGCCCCCGTGTCGTTGGCCGCGTGTATGTCATCCCAAACAGGACCGAGCGAAGGATATGCTGACCGCCAGAATAGGGCGACGTGTACAAGACTTCGAGTTCTTCTGCAGATGCAAGCGAATGGCTCAAAAGTTGAACCAATATGAATCCAAATGCAAACCTGAGGGAAAACTTGGACATTTTGGACAGCACCCCGGTTTGTGAATAGTGGCGTATTCACCGTCTGATGGCGTAGAAGTGGCTTCAACAGCTAATTGTGTATATTCCATGTCAAGCCGCTGACGCAAAACATAGCAAGAATCTGACATAAATGTCAATAAAATCAATATATTATAATAGTTTAAACCACTATAGTATCACCGGAAATGCAGCTATCGTGTGGTTTCGGAAAAGCGAAAGCATGAAGCATTTTCTAAATGGAATCGCTAAAGTGTTTAATGCACAGAATAACTAATGATGACCTTATATGAATGGAGCATTCACTAAAGTGTCGTTATTTATATCACTATAGTTGTGATGGCTCAGCGTGTTATTGAAGGGTAGATTCGTGGTGCAAAATTGCGAACCGAAAAATAACTTTAAGCATTAACTCTCGATCGTTTTCCGGCAAATTCATAATCCAGGTCAAAATGTCCAGCACATTTTGGTCCGATTGCTTCAGGTTCTGCAGGCCGGGTGCCAGCAATTGCCAGCAGGGACAACCCAGGGCGTCAGCGAACTTCTCAACAACATCAACAGAAGCTGCCTTACGGTGATGCAAAATATTGGCCACCTGCGTAATCGAGACGCCTGCGCAGTCGGCCAACGCCTTTTGGGTGTCAATCCCCTGAATCTTCATCATTGCTTTTAAATTATTTGACAGCAGAGTTCGAGCTTCCATCGTTTTGACATCCAATTAATAACTTCCAAACGGTATAGGGCCAGGTCCATTTTCCCTGGAGAAATTTACCCGGCTCCTCTTAAGTCAATCTACCCTGCCCGGTCAAAAAACAGCGGGTAAATGAGCCGGCCATTTTCAAAGGAATCTCCAAACCCCGGCCCGGCGTTGTGGTACAGCCACGGGCGGAACAGCACCAGGCGGTTGAAGCGCATCGGCAACGTCATGACGTGCTCCCACTTGTCCGGGTCGTTGGTGTCGGCCAGCAGCAGCTTTTCGCCTACCTCGCTGAAGTCCTTCAGCCCGACTTTCGCAAGGTGCTCCTCGGTGTACGGGGAATGATCCATCTGCGACGGGACGTGCCGGTAAAAATCGGTGCCGCCATGACAGAACTCCGGCAACGTCAGGTACAGGATGCCGGACCAGTGGCTCGAATCGGTATGCACGGCGGCCTTGCCAGTGTCGGAACCCAGCGTCAGGCGGAATTTACCGTGGCTGGTGCCCGGCGTCGGCCGAACCGGCTCACCAACCAGCTGCGAAACCAGGCGGTCCAGGCCGTCGATCAGGATTCGGCGGTTGGCATTGCGCCCGGGGTAATTCTGCGCTTCCGATGATTCGGGAAAGTCGAGCTTGCCGGCGACCTCGCGTAATTGAATCGGGTCATCGAGAAAGTCGTCGATAATCAGGTAGGTCTTGATCATGGGTGTATTTTAAATGGGTCAGGCAGCAAAGCCCTAATCAGGATCAACCGCTTGCAATTCCTTTTCCTCCTCGGTCTCCTCGTGCCACTGGAACACGTTCAGCTCGATGAAAATAAAGGCCACCAGCCACAGGAAAGCGTCCCAGAAGTCGAGGAAATCGCCCTTCACGCCCCAGTAGGCCGCGGCGCCGAACAGCACCAGGTAGAAAAAACCCTTGATGAACTTGCCCAGGTACATCAGGCGGTCAGTCAGCTTGTCTTTCAACTGCAGGTAGACCTCGACCTCCAGCAGCAGGACGATGATCAGCCAGTCGCCGGCATTAACGATATCGACAATGGAAAGGTTAATGGCGGCCCGGGCCGCATCGATGGTACCGACGATCGTGGTGCCGTCAATCCGCACCAGGTCGCCGCCCTGCAGGGCGCCACAACTAGCCTGCGTGATCGGCATGTATTCGTCGAGATCTGCGATGTACGTATACTCGCTGCCGACCATCAGGCAGGCGTCGCTGACGGTGAAGGGCACCAGGCCGGACACCAGGCCATACTTCACGCAGTAACCATAAAACGCATAGGTGATAAAGAAATAGCACACCGCCCGTATGCCGGTGAACAGCCATTTAAGGCCACCCTTGAGTCTCTCGTCGTCAATGACCGCCGTTTCAAGTTCGAACAACAGCAAAAGGACCACCCAGGCCAGCGTGTCGATAGTCGCCGAATAAGCCTCGACGACATTGCGCCAGGTTACCGTGTCGCCAAAGGTTTGTGCGCTGGCGGCCAGGTCCTCGCGGAAAAACAGGAACACGTTCCACGCCAGCAGCAGGTAAATGGTGTACTTGAATGCCCGGAATATGACTTCGCTGCGTGATATTCCCTGACCCTGGCTCATCAGCGATTCCGGTCAGTCGTGGTGGTCACGAAATTCCCGGCAGGCTTCACCGAATGCACCGAATATCGCCAGCGAAACCGGGTTCTCGGTCACCTTCCATTCCGGGTGCCATTGCAGGCCGAGCGTGAAGCCGGGCGCATCCTCGACGGTAAACCCCTCGATCAGCCCGTCATCAGCCACGGCCTCGACCTTGAGGCTGTCCGCCAGGCGGTCCACGCCCTGGTGGTGCAGCGAGTTAACCTGTGCGCTTTCGACGCCGGTGATGCCACGCAAGATCCCGTCGGCGGGAAAATCAACGCGATGAGCGGGTCCGTACATGATGTCGAGCTCGGCGTCCGGGTCCTCACGGTGGTCGTGATAGCCGGGAACCTCCACAACATGCTGGTGCAGGCTGCCGCCAAAGGCCACGTTCATTTCCTGGTACCCGCGGCATACGGCGAACAGTGGCATGCCGGCTGCAATCGCTGCCGGTATCAGCGCCAGTGCCTTCTGGTCGCGCTGGGGATCATGCTCTGTGCCTTCGCGGCTCGGTGGCCCGAGGTAATGGCGCGGCTCGACGTTTGACGTGGCGCCGGTCAGGAACAGGCCATCGAATTCAGCCAGGATTTCCGGCACGTCAATGTCTTCAAGAATCGACGGCAGGATCACCGGGTATACACCTGCGCCCTTGATCAGCGCGCTCAGGTACTTTTCTCCCGCCTGGTGATACACGTGCAGCCCGTGCGATCGCCGGTCGGCGATGACCCCTACAACCGGCCTTCTGTGCCGCCCGGCCATGTTCAACCGTGCCCCTTGCGCGCGGCAAACAGGCACAGGAAATCCAGCGCCAGCGTGGCCGCGGCAAAGGCGGTGATTTCGCCCACATCATAAGCCGGCGCGACTTCCACGATGTCGGCACCGACAATGTTGATGCCTGCCAAGCCACGGATAATCTCGCGTGCTTGGTACGTGGAAAGACCCCCGACCACGGGCGTTCCGGTGCCGGGTGCGCAGGACGGATCAAGGCAGTCAATATCAAACGTCAGGTAAACCTTGCGCTGACCCACCACCTCGTGAACCCTTCTTGCCACCTCTGCCGGGCCCAACTCGTGCACCTGGTTGGCATCCAGGATATTGAAGCCCATGGGCTCATCGTTGGTCGTGCGCAGCCCAATCTGCACCGATTGGCTGTCGTCAATCATGCCCTGTTTCACGGCGTGGTAGAACATCGTGCCGTGATCAACCCGCTCGCTGCCTCCGTCATCCGGCCAGGTGTCTGAGTGGGCATCGAAATGCACCAGCGACAGCGGGCCGTGTTGTTCCGCGTAAGCCTTGAGCACCGGGAAGGTGACGAAATGATCACCACCCAGCGCCAGTGTCGCTACTCCGGATTCGAGAATTTTGCTGAAATAGCGGGTGATGGCCGCGGGCGCCGATGCGGGGTCGCCGTAATCAAACTCGCAATCACCGTAATCTATGATGTTGAGCACTTCCAGCGGGTCAATGTCCCAGGGCCACGGCCGGCCCCAGCCCAGGCTGCTGCTGATGGCGCGAATGGCACGCGGGCCAAAACGGGCGCCTGGCCGGTTACTGGTTGCGGTGTCAAAGGGGATGCCGCTAACCGCCACGTCCACGCCGGCCAGGTTCTTGCTGTACTTGCGGCGCAGAAAGCTGAGTGCACCGGCATAGGACGGCGCATGCGTAACCTTACCCCTGAGGTCCTTCGCGGTGAACGCGTTGTCCCAGTCTTTGTCGTGGCCCACTTGCCGCTCCACTGTCCAAGGCGGTCATCATCTCAAAGTTACTGCCAATCCGGTAGTCGCCAGTGTCAATATTTACAGGCTGGGTGACCTGCCCTTTCATCATTGCTGAAAGCCCCTGACCCCTTACCAGCGCCATGGGCCAGGCGCTTGTGAGCCATTACGCGATGCCTGTATCCTTCTGCAATGCCCCGACCGGAATGCATCGCTTGAATACCGCCCATCACCATGGCGGCCACCAGTCTACCGGCCGCAAGTGGAACCGGGGCCAGGTCGTCAAGTGGACCATTTACGCCCTGTTGCTGGTCAACTTTTTCTATTATTTCTTCGAAGAGATGTATATCGCCTCGCACACCCTGTCACAGGGCGGCGCGCTGCTCGACTGGACCGAGGAACTGGCCACCACCATCGACGAGCTGGGCTGGTTTGGCCTGCTGTTCATGTTCGAGCTGGAAACCTATGCGCTGTCGGATGAATCGCTGGAAAAACGCAAGGTACGCTGGAGCATTCACGGCGTTCGGCTGGTGTGCTACCTGCTGCTGGCCCACACCGTTATGGCGCGCTACACCACGGTGCGCGATTACGAGGCAGTGCAGCAGGCGCAAAATATCACCAGCCTGTGCCAGGTCGCCGGCCAGGATGTCTATTTTGGCGAAAACTATCGTTACGAACTGGTCAGCAGCGAAAATTGCGCAGAGCTGTCAGGCGACAGCACCTTCTACTTCACCGACCCTGCCGTGATCATGGATCGTGACGCCTATCAACTGGAACGCAAGCTGGTGTGGCTGGACCTGAACGATGCCATCATGTGGATACTCGTGGTGTGGGCGATCGAACTGGCGGTGTGGCTGCAAAACCGCAACATCTCAGGCGGGCGCATCATGTGGCTCAGTCACTCGGCCAAGGTCTTTTATGCCATTCTGTGGGCCCACGCAGGATTCTGGTTGTACCAGGGCCACTGGGTCTGGGCCTGGGATCAATCGCTGTGGATTGCCGGTTTCTGGGCCATTGAGCGCAACCTGGCCGAATGGCGCGACGAGATTCGCCAGGGCGCTGCGGCGCCTGCCCGCTAGGTCAGCTTCCGGGAACTCAGGCGCCCAGAGACGCCGCCGTCAGGTCCAGGCACTTCCATGCCTTTTCGACCAGTTCGTCAATTTGCTGGTCTGAAATAATCAGGGGCGGGCAGACAATCATCTTGTCGCCCACCGCGCGCATCACCAGTCCGTTGTCGAAGCAGAAGTCGCGGCATCGGTTACCGGCCTTGAGGTCCTTGTCAAAACGCTCGCGGGTTTCCTTGTTTCGAACGATTTCCACTGCACCCAACAGGCCGATACTGCGGGCCTCGCCAATGACCGGGTGCTCCGCCAAGGTGGCGAACTTTTCCTGGAAATAAGGCGCGGTCTGATCGCGGACGCGGTCGATGACGCCTTCATCACGCATAGCCCGGATATTGGCCGTTGCCACGGCACAGGACGCCGGATGACCTGAATACGTGTAACCATGGGCAAACTCGCCGCCCTGGCTGCCCACGACCTCGGCCACCCGGTCAGCCACCAATACGCCGCCCAGCGGCAGGTAACCCGAGCTGACGCCCTTGGCAAACGGCATCAGGTCAGCCTCTATACCCAGGTGCTGCGAACCAAACCATTCACCGAGCCTGCCAAAGCCGGTAATGACTTCATCTGCAATCAGCAGAATGTCGTGTTTACGGCAGATGCGCTGGATCTCCGGCCAATAGCTGGATGGCGGGATGATCACGCCACCTGCGCCCTGCACCGGCTCGCCGATGAAGGCGGCGACGTTCCCGGCGCCGTGCTCGAGAATTTTTTCTTCCAGCAGGCGGGCCTGCTGTACACCGAACTCATCGGCCGGCATGCCGTGACCGTGTTCAAAGTGATACGGCTGCTCGATAT